>DAIQQC010000013.1:0-27330 GCA_036787005.1 Dehalococcoidales bacterium
AGGTATGACCCCGACCCGCTGCGGTATTTTCTTTCCATCAACATGCCGGAGACCAGCGACGCCGATTTTTCCTGGCGGGAGTTCTTGCGGCGGAATAACGACGAACTGGTGGCCACCTACGGCAACCTGGTGAACCGGGTGCTGACCTTTACCTATAAAAACTTCGAGGGGAAAGTACCGCAGCCCGGGGAAATCGATGAAACCAGCCAGCAGTTAAAGCAAAAAGCCGAGGAGGCTTTGAAAACAACCGATAATCATCTCAGCAAATGCGAGTTCAAGGACGCCATTAAGGCCACGATGGCGCTGGCCCATGAAGCCAACCGCTACCTCGATGAGAAAGCGCCGTGGAAAACGATAAAGACGGACCGGCAGGCGGCGGCCAACTCGCTATATACGGCCATAAGCGTAATCGCCCAGCTAAAGACATTGCTTTATCCGTTCCTGCCCTTCAGCTCGCAGAAAGTGCACGAATATTTGGGGTTCGACGGAAAGGCAGGGGACCGTGGATGGCAATGGCAGGAATTACCTCCGGGGCAAAAGCTGCAGGAGCCGCAGCCGCTATTTAAGAAGCTCGACGAAAGCATCATCGAAGAGGAGACGAGGCGCATTGGAACTTAGCCATATTTACGCCCCTATCCAGGCGGACCTGAATAAAGTTAAAGACACGCTGAAGTCCATCAGCCGTGTGGACTTCGGCTGGCTGGCGGAGCAGTTGAGCCATGTCGTCAAGGAGACGGGCAAGGGCATCAGACCGGCGCTGACGCTGCTCTCCGGGAAGAGTTTTAAATACGACCTCGAATACCTGTTGCCAATGGCGGTATCGGTGGAGCTGATGCACACCGCCACACTCGTGCACGACGACGCCATCGATAAATCGTCGACGCGGCGGGGGCAGAGAACGATCAACAGCATCTGGGGCGACGAGATAGCCATACTGATGGGCGACTATTTGTTCGCCAAGGCCGGGGAATTCGTGGCAGACACGCAGACGCCGCGGGTCATCAAGCTCTTTTCGCAGACGCTGGGGACCATCTCTAGTGGAGAGATCGCCCAATGGCGGGGCTCATATGATCCTAACCAGACCAGGGAGGACTACTTTCACCGTATCTACGGCAAGACAGCTTCGCTTTTCTCACTGTCCACGCAGTCGGGAGCTATCTTGAGCCAAGCCACCGAGGAAGCCATAACAGTGATGAAAGAGTACGGCGACAACCTGGGTATCGCGTTCCAGATCGTGGATGACATCCTGGATTTCACCAGTACCGAAGAGGCCATGGGCAAGCCGGTAGGCTCAGACCTGATACAGGGCACGCTAACCCTACCGGCGATGTTTCTGATGGAACGCGATGCCGAAGACAACCCGATCCGGAAGTTCTTCGAGACAAGAGATAAAAAGCACGTAGCACAGGCGATCCGGATGGTACTTAACTCGGACATCGTCAGCGAATGTTACGGGGTCGCCAGAGAATACCGCGACCGCGCCTGCCACAACTTGAAATCGCTGCCCAACCCGGCGAGTCGGCAGGCACTCTTAGACCTGGCCGAGTATATAGTACAACAGGGAAAATAAGCAGAGGGGGCTTGCGCCCCCTCTAGAGAATCTGACTAAAGACCGGCTCAGTCGGTACCGGCCGGGGTCTGCTTAGGGACAAGGCGGGGCACGCCGGGGGCTTTCTTGGGCTGGAGGATACGCTCCTCTTCAGCGACCGGCTTGACCGGCTCCGGAATACCGGTTGGCTTAACTATCTCCTTGGGCTCGGCGGCACCGATCTCCCCGAAAGTCTTCTCCAGCTCCACGCCCTCGAGGGTTTCCTGAGTGATGAGCTTGGTGGCAAGCTGTTCCAGCTTCGGCCTGTTATCGGTGAGTATTTTCCGGGCGGTCTCGTGAGCCTCCCAGATGATCCGATTGACCTCTTTATCGATAGTATCGGCGATTTTATCGCCGTAGTCCTTCTGCTCGGAGATCTCGCGCCCGAGGAAGACCAGTTCCTGCTTGTCGCCGAAGGTCCTCGGACCGAGCACGTTGCTCATGCCGAGGTCAGTCACCATGCGCCGCGCCAGCGCGGTAGCCCGCTTGATATCATCGGATGCCCCGCTGCTGATCTCATCGTAAATGAGCTCTTCCGAGGCATTACCGGCGAGCAGCGTGGCGACCATCGCGTTAAGCTGGCGGCGCGTCATCAGATACCTGTCTTCAGCCGGCAGCTGCTTGGTATGACCGAGCGACATGCCGCGGGCGACAATCGAGATTTTATGCACGGGGTCGGCATCGGGCAGCATACGAGCCACTAGGGCGTGCCCGGCCTCGTGGTAGGCAATGACCTCTTTCTCCTTGGGGCTTATCTTGCGGCTCTTCCGCTCGGGCCCGGCAATGACCCTATCGATAGATTCCTCGAATTCCCTGGCGCCGATGGTCTTTTTACTACGCCGTGCCGCCAGGATAGCGGCTTCGTTAACCACATTAGCCAAATCGGCGCCGCTAAAACCGACCGTACCTTTAGCCAGCGTCTCCAGCTCGACATCCGTGTCCAGCGGTTTGCCGCTGGTATGCACCTTGAGAATGGCCAGCCGACCGGTAATGTCCGGCAGGTCCAGCACCACACGGCGGTCGAAGCGGCCGGGGCGGAGCAGGGCGGGGTCTAGAATGTCCGGGCGGTTGGTGGCGGCGATAACGATAACGCTGGTATTAGTGTCGAAGCCATCCATCTCCACCAGGATCTGGTTAAGGGTCTGCTCACGCTCATCATGGCTGCCGCCGAGGCCAGCGCCGCGCTGGCGGCCGACAGCATCAATTTCATCTATAAAAACGATACAGGGCGTATTGCGCTTGGCCTGGTCAAAGAGGTCGCGCACGCGGGAAGCGCCTACGCCGACAAACATCTCGACGAACTCGCTGCCGGAGATAGAGAAGAACGGGACATCGGCCTCGCCGGCGACAGCCCGCGCCAGTAAAGTCTTACCGGTGCCGGGCGGACCCACCAGCAATACGCCTTTGGGGATGCGCGCGCCCAGGGACTGGAATTTTTCTTTCGACTTCAGGAATTCCACTACTTCCTGCATATCGGATTTAGCTTCCTCCGCCCCGGCGACATCGGCGAAAGTGACCGTAACGCGGTTAGCCGGGAACAGGCGCGCCCGGCTGCGGCCGAAGCTCATGGCCTGGTTATTGGCGCCGCGAGCCTGGCGGAACATGAAGAATAGCAGCAAGCCGAAAATCATCAGGGGAAGGAAGTTGATCAGGAGGCTACCCCAATTAATACCGCCTCCGGCCTTGATATCGTATTCACCGCCAGGGAGGACCAGCCCCAGCTCCTTGAGGTCGACAATGCTGAGAGTGCCGATGGCCGTCTCCAGCTGCTTGCCATCGAGGGTGGTGACGATCATCGCCTCGCCGTCAATCAAGACTTTGGCAATCTCGCCGTTCTGAGACATGATGATGACCTGCCCGAGCGGCACTTCCTGCGGCTCGCTCGTGCTCGGAATAAGGAAAGAGAAAAGCAGAATGGCCGCCAGAAGAATGATGATATATATTAGGCTATTGCGTTTCCAATTCGATTTCATATCCAGCCTCGAACAACAAGAAAGGTATTTCCAGCGATACTAATTTCATTATAACACAAATTCAAAAGCACAATCAGATATATCACGCTCCGGGAATGAAGTCAACAGGGCAGGCATGGGGTCGGGCTGGTGGTTATACCCCGGTTTCAGCCGCCCTTGATAGTCTCGACCAGGAGGGGCCGCCGGCTGGTGGCGGCTACGGTCATAATCCGGTCGAAAGTGGCCTGGTTCTTTTGCAGGAGATTGAGACAGGCATCTACGACCTGGGGGTCATAAAGGACGCCACGCTTGGCTGCGATCTCTCCCAGGGCGGCGCCCAGACCTAAAGAGGGGCGATACGGGCGGTGCGAAGACATGGCCTCAACGACATCCGCCACACCAAGGATCCTGGCCTCAATGATAATCTCCCGTCCCGAGGCACCGGCGGGATATCCCGAGCCGTTTAGCCGCTCGTGGTGCTGGAGGATGGCGGTGTTAACCGGCCAGGGGAAATTTGTCTTGTTGAGAATGTCGTACCCCACCCGGCTATGGCACTTGATAATACTGTATTCATATTGGCTGATCTTACCCGATTTGCTGAGAATCTCGGCGGGAACGGCCACTTTACCGACGTCGTGGAGAAGGCCGGCGACGTAAACGCCAGTGATCTGCCACTCGGAAAGGCCCATCCTGTTAGCGATGGACCGCGCCAGCTCAGCGACGCGTCGCTGATGGCTAGCGGTATAGGGGTCACGGCTTGCCATCATCAGGGATACGGCATGAATTACACCGTTCACGGCCTTTTCCGTTTCATACCACTTCCGCTCGGTGTTCACGTAGATATCAGCGTTCATAAGTCATCGATTCCAGTTCCAAGTCTAAGGAAGGAGTATCAACAATAAATCACAAATCAAACGTCATCTATATCAAAAACATCACAGGAACCGAATTTTACGATTACACCGGATATTAGTTGTTGGGCGGATCGAGAAATCCAGCCCGACTTGACAAGGGGAACAATACTATTGTAGATTTGTAAGGGTTTGGTTAAAAAGTAGCGTATTTTATAACAATTCCCTTAAACTTTCGCCTGTCTATTATGTCAATTATACGCAAATGCGTAATTCTTTAACGGTTACAATAAGCAATGCGTAGCGTTATCCCCGACAAATTCTGGTAAGGAGGGTGATCGATATGTCGGCAGCAAGAGGCAAAAAGGTTGACGTTAAACCGGACAAGACCGTAATCAAAGCCCTGGCGCTGGGCGGGTTGCTGGGCGGAGGCGGCGAATGCGCCGTGGACGTTAAAGACGGCAAGGTGGTCAGGATCCGGCCGTTCCATTACGACTGGAAGTACAAACCGGAGCAGTTCCGGCCCTGGAAAATTACCCGCAACGGCAAGACTTATCGGCCGCTCTTTAAATCAGTCCCCTCCCCCTTCTCCCTCGCCTACAAAAAACGCACTTTCTCTCCCAACCGCATCAAGTACCCGCTGCAACGCGTCGATTGGGACCCGAATGGTGAAAGGAACCCGCAGAACCGCGGCAAGAGCAAATATAAGAGAATCTCCTGGGAAGAAGCATCCACCCTGCTCGCCAACGAGGTCAAGAGAGTCCACGAGAAATACGGCCCGCTGGCCATCCTGGTGCAGGGCGACGGGCATGGCGAATGCAAGACCATCAACACGCCCCACGGCCACTCAGGCCGGCTGTTCGAGATGATGGGCGGGTTCACCCAGCAGGTAAGGAACCCGGACAGTTGGGAAGGCTGGTACTGGGGCTCCAAGCACGTCTGGGGACAGGGCATCCAGGGCATGATGGACCCGGCGAATAATATTATCAAGGATATGACCGAGAACTGCGACATGGTCCTGTTCTGGGGGGGCGACCCGGAGACCACGCCCTGGGGTTTCACCGGGCAGTGCGCCACCCGGCTTTGCTATTTCTGGTCGGAGGCGGGGATAAAGCAGGTCTATATCTGCCCCGACCTCAACTACGGCGCCGCCATCCACGCCGACAAATGGATACCGGTGCTCCCCAACACCGATGCCGCCCTGCAGCTGGCGATCATCTACATGTGGATCACCGAGGGGACTTACAAGAAAGATTATGTCAAGACACACGCTGTCGGCATGGACAAGGTGGAAGCGTATGTCCTGGGCAAAGAGGACGGCGTGCCCAAGACACCGGAATGGGCATCGAAAAAATGCGGCGTTCCCGAATGGACGATCAAGGCGCTGGCGAGGGAATGGGCCAAGAAGATAACCTCGATAGCGCATTACTTCGGCGGGAGCTATGTGAGAGGGCCATTCTCCCACGAGCCCGGCCGTCTCGAATGCATACTACTGGGCATGCAGGGACTCGGCGGACCAGGCGTCCACCAGAGCCAGATAACGTACACCGGCATGCCGCGGGCGGAAGGGCTGCGCAGTACCCGCTTTTATAATCCCGAGCTCAGCGAGCGCATCACCAAGCCCGTGGCGACCACCATCAGGGCGTGGGGCAAGCAGCTCATCCCGAAGACTTACATCCAGCAGGCCATCGAAAACCCGCCACTCACCTTCTACGGCAGCGGCGCCATCGAAACGCCCACGGAAGACCAGTTCATCAAGTATACCTATCCGCTGGAAAAAGGCGGCGCGGAAATACACATGATCTGGACGGACACCCCGTGCCGCATCACCTGCTGGAACCACGGCAACTGGACCATCGACGCTTTCAGGAACCCCAAGATAGAGACGGTCGTGGCGCAGCATCCGTGGCTGGAAAACGACTGCCTTATCGCCGATGTCATCTTACCCTCCAACACCACGCTGGAGGTGGAGGACATCGTCACCAACGTCAGGCAGGGCGTGAACTTCCACAGCATCGCCATCATGGAGCAGGCCACCCTGCCGATCGGCGAGTCCAAGAGCGACTACGAGGTGGTTCTGGAGGTAGCCAAGAAACTGGGGTACGGCGACCGGTTCAGCGAGAACAAGACCACCCGCGACCTGCAAAAACAGGTCTTCGACGACATGGAAATACACAAAATGATCTCCTGGGAAGATTTCTTTGAGAAGAAATACTTCGTCTTCCCAGTGGCCAAAGACTGGGAGAGCGACCCGCCGGGCTTCCGAAAATTCTACGAAGACCCGAAGAACAATCCGCTCAAGACGCCCAGCGGCCTGCTGGAATTCTATTCCGAGCGGCTGGCGAAGCACTTCCCTGACGACAAAGAAAGGCCGCCAATCCCCAAGTGGATCGAGAAGAGCGCGACCCACGACGAAAGGATATCCAGCGAGAGGGCGGCGATGTTCCCGCTGCTGCTGATGAGCAATCACGGCCGGTGGCGGACCCACGCCCAGGGCGACGACATCACCTGGACCCGTGAAGCGCCGACCTGCAAGATACTGGCCAAAGACGGTTATAAATACGAGCCCGTCTGGATCAACCCTAGGGACGCGAAAAAGAGGGACATCAAGCACGGGGACATCGTCAAGGCGTTCAACGAAAGAGGCATCGTCCTGGTAGGGGCCTACGTCACCGAGAGGATAATGCCCGGCACGGTATACGTGGACCACGGGGCCAGGCACGACCCGCTGGTGCCGGGATGGGTAGACCGCGGCGGCGCCATCAACACCATCGCCCCCTACGGCGTCTCGTCGCGCAACGCGGTCGGCCAGGCCACCAGCGGCTACCTGGTCGACGTCCAGAGGGTCGGCGAGAAAGACTACGAAGAGTGGCGCAAGATGGATCCCGAGGCATTCGACGCTGCCTATCAGAGAGAATACGACCAGGCGTCCGGCCTGCGCTTTAACGCCTGGGTAGAAGGAGGCGCATAAATGGGTAAGGTATTTGTCATCGATGTAGGAATTTGTAACGGCTGCTATAGCTGCCAGATCGCCTGCAAGGACGAGCACGTAGGCAACGATTGGACGCCTTACGCCAAGCCCCAGCCGGACACCGGCCAGTTCTGGTTGAAACAAAACGAGTTCATCCGGGGCACGGTGCCCAAGGTCAAGATGCATTACGTGCCCATGCCCTGCTTCCACTGCGACGAAGCCCCGTGCATGCCGGCCTGTCCCGTGGAAGGGGCGATATACAAGCGGGACGACGGCCTGGTGATCATTGACCCGGAGAAATGCACCGGCTGCCAGGCCTGCGTGGACGCCTGCCCATGGGGGCGGATATACTTTAACGAAGGCCTCAACATCGCGCAGAAATGCACCGGGTGCGCCCACCTCATTGACAGCGGGGAATGGACGATACCACGCTGCGCGGACGCCTGCCCTACGGAGGCGATTAAGTTCGGGGAGGAAGAGGAGTTTAAAGACCTCATCGCTAAGGCCGAGGTAATGAACCCGGAGCTCGGGGCCAAGCCGCGCTGCTACTACCTCAATATCCCCAAGAAATTCATCGCCGGGACCGTCTACGACCCCGTAGCAAAAGAGGTCATCATCGGGGCGAACTGCACTCTGACAGGGCCAGGACGGGCCAGGAAGACGGTGGTTACCGACGGCTTCGGGGACTTCTGGTTCGAGGGGCTTAAAGAAGGCGTTTATTCGTTAAAGATAGAAGCCAAGGGCTTTGCGGCCAAGTCCTACGATAAGCTGAACACGGAAAAGGACATCAACCTGGGGGACATCGCGCTGACGAAGTAGACATTAGTAACACTGATAACGAGAGGGGGGTCAAAAGCCCCCCTCTTTTTTTTCTTGACTTTGACATTCGATGAGGTGTTACAATTGCATTTGTGAATAATTTATGAGAGCATAACGATAGCATGGCGACGGCTCTAACAAACACGTTAAAGAAAATCAGGTTCAATATCTGGCGCGGGTATCTCTTTGCGGCGGTGCTGGTAGTCCTAGCTACCTGGCTTAAAGAGCTGGCCGAGCCGGAAATCATCCCCGCCGACGTGCCCATCCTCTATATACTGTCTATCATATTTACCGCCACATTCTTCGGATTGGGACCTTCGATACTATGCATCGTCCTGAGCCTGATCGCCTACGATTACTTCTTCCTGGCGCCGGTCCACGCTTTCACTTTCTCCATACAGGTATGGCCGGTCTTGCTGGTATTCCTCGCGGTAGGGATAATCATAAGCTACCTGTCTTCAAGACTCCATAAACAAACCGATGAAGCCACCAGAGAGGCCGATACACGACGGAAAAGCGAAGCGGAGCTAGTGAAATACCGGGGACACCTTGAAGGGCTGGTAAAAGAGCGTACCAGCGCGCTGGAAAACCTGTATACTGACCTGACCGAGGAAATCGCGGAACACAAAAGAGCCGAGCAGGGGCTCAAGGAAAACGAAAAGCGGCTGAAGCGGGCGGAGGAAATCGCGCACCTGGGGAGCTGGGAGCTTAACCTCACCGAGAATACGCTGGCATGGTCGGACGAAATATACCGTATTTTCGGCCTGAAACCCGGGGAATTCGGGGCTACCTACGAAGCTTTCCTGGATAACGTCCATCCCGATGACCGGGCGGCGGTGGATGAGGCATATGCCGGCTCGGTCCGCGAGGGTAGAGACGGCTATGAAATCGAGCACAGGATAATCAGGAAAGATAACGGAGAAGTGCGTTACGTCCATGAAAAATGCCAGCACGTCAAGGACGAAAGCGGGAAAATCCTCCGTTCGCTGGGAATGGTACATGATGTAACCGAGCGAAAGAAAGCCGAACGGGCCCTTAAAGAGAGCGAGGAGCGTTTCCGGGCCATAGCGGAGGATTCGCCGATACTGATAGCGGTGAGCCGCGTCTCCGACAACTCGATCCTTTTCACCAACCGCACTTATAACGAAGCGTTCGGCTTCGCCGATGGGGAGCTAATCGGGCAAAAAGCCCCAGACGTATACGTCGACCCCGAGGACAGGAAGCTCCTCATACAAATACTAGGCGAACAGGGCTTCTTAGCAAACTACGAGGTCAGGGTCAAGCAGGCGGACGGCACGCCTTTCTGGGTTTCCACCTCGGCAAGAAAAATACAGTTCGGGGGAGAGCCGGCAATCCTGGGGGCTTCCATTGATATCACCGACCGTAAAGAAATAGAGGAAGCCCTGCAACAATCCTACGATGAACTGGAGGCGCGCGTCCAGAAACGCACGGCAGAGCTGGCAGAAGTCAACAAATCGCTGGGGATAGAAATAACCGAACACAAGCTGGCCCGCGAGAGCGTCAACGCCGAGAGGCGCCGCTTCAACGAGGTCCTGGAGATGCTGCCGGTCTACGTCATACTCCTGGCGCCGGACTACCACGTGCCGTTCGCCAACCGCTTTTTCCGGGAGCGGTTCGGTGATTCAGACGGCAAGCGCTGCTACGAGTACCTGTTCAATCGCACAGAACCCTGCGAGAACTGCGAGACCTATATGGTACTGAAGACCAACGCGCCCCACCACTGGGAATGGACCGGCCCCGACCACCGTGACTACGACATCAACGATTTTCCTTTTACCGACATAGACGGCTCTAAATTGATCCTCGAGGTGGGTGTAGACGTCACCGAGCAAAAGCGGGCGCAGGCAGCCCTGCGCAAAGCCCACGCCGAACTGGAGATAAACGTCAAGGAACGCACCAGGGAACTGGAGGAGACGCGGGACTACCTGGACAACCTTTTCAACTACGCCAACGCCCCGATCATCGTCTGGAACCCGTATTTTGAAATAACGCGCTTCAACCGCGCCTTCGAACGCCTTACCGGGCGGAAAGCGGAGGAGGTGATCGGGGGCAAGATAGATATCCTGTTCCCCGACGACAGCCATGACGAGTCCATGAGACATATCCACCAGGCGACCTACGGAGAACGTTGGGAGACGGTGGAAATACCCATCAAGCACAAGGACGGCACGGAGCGCATCCTGCTGTGGAACTCGGCCAACCTTTATGCCCAGGACGAGAAAACGGTCATCGCTACCATCGCGCAAGGGCAGGATATCACCGAGCGCAAACACGCCGAGGACGCCCTTAAAGAAAGCGAAGACCTGCTGCACGCGTTCTTCGAGAGCCCGGGGGTAATGCGAGGCATCCAGGAAATAGTGGATGACACCACCGTCCGCCATATCACCGATAACCGCGCCAAAGCAGACTTCCTGGGAGTGAGCCCCGAGTCTCTCCGGAATAAGCTAAGCACAGAACTGGGCGAGACGGCGGAAGTCATGCGCACCTGGGTTAAGTATTACCGACAGAGTCTCAAGACAGGCAAACCTGCTAATTTCGAATACCTCGACCAGCGGGAAGACCGACAGACCTGGCTCTCGGCAACGGTTAGCTACTTACGCGATTCCCTTTCAGGGCAGTCACAGTTCGCCTACGCCATCCTGGATGTAACGCAGCGAAAGCAGGGGGAAGAAGATCTCCGGGAGACACGCGACTACCTGGATAATCTCTTCAACTATGCCAACGCTCCCATCATTGTCTGGAACCCCGATTTTGAAATAACGCGCTTCAACCACGCCTTCGAACGCATCACCGGGCTCCGATCGGAGGAGGTGATGGGAGTAAAGCTGGACATCCTCTTCCCCGATGACAGCCGCGAGCAATCCATGAAGCATATCTACGAAGCTACCTCCGGCGAACGTTGGGAGGTCGTGGAAATACCGATACAGCACAAGGACGGCACAGCAAGAATCCTGCTATGGAACTCGGCCAACCTGTACGCCGCGGACGGAAAGAGCGTCATCGCCACCATCGCCCAGGGGCAGGACATCACCGAGCGCAAGAGGGCCGAGCAGATGAAGGACGAGTTCATAGGCCTGGTCTCGCACGAGCTGCGCACGCCGATGACAATCATCACCGGCTCGCTGCGGACAGCGATGTCCGAACACATATCGAACCAGGATAAAGATACGCTCCTCCAGAACGCCATAGAAGGAGCGGACTCGCTTTCAGCCATCCTCGAGAACCTGCTGGAGCTTTCAAGATACCAGGCCGGACGCCTCCAGCTACACACAGAGGCGGTCAATATACCGAATGCCGCGAGGGGCGTAATCGAGCGACTCAAGCCGAGGGCCGAAGACCGCAAGTTCCTGGTGGAATTCCCCGACGACCTGCCCGCGGTCAAGGCCGACCCGATGCGCGTGGAGAGGATACTTTATAACCTCCTGGAGAACGCCGTCAAGTATTCGCCCGAAACAAGCGTTATCAGGGTATTTGCCCGGAAAGAAAAACGGATGGTGGTTACGGGAGTTGCCGACAAAGGCATAGGAATGTCCCAGGAAGACCAGAGCCGGATCTTCGAGCTTTTCGAGCGGCTCGGGAGGGGCGCGAAGTCACAGGGGCTGGGGCTGGGGCTGGTAGTCTGCAAAAGATTAGTGGACGCCCAGGGGGGACAGATACGGGTGGAGTCCAAGCCGGACAAAGGCTCAACCTTTTATTTTACACTACCGCTGATCGAATAAAGCTCAGGGTATCCGTAGCCGCCGTCTATTCTACAAACGCTTTAATCCGCCTGGCCATGTCATCGGGGTCAAACGGCTTGTGGACGAAATCATCAGCGCCGAGCCGCATAGCCTCATCCTGGTTACCGGGACTGGCGCTGAAGGCAATGACTGGAAGGTCGGTAAAGGTCCGCAGCGCTTTTAGCATCCCGAAACCGTCGATACCCGGCATGATCATATCAAGCAGGACAATATCGGGTTTCCTGGACCGGAGTAACTCCAAAGCCTCTTTGCCCGAGGTGCTGCTGACGACTTCAAAGCCGCGCAGCTTGAGGTCGATCTCGATAAACTTCAGCACTTTAGGGTGGTCGTCTACGACCAGCACCAGTTTCTTCTTAGCGGTTTCCGTCATGTAGTTTAACTGTCGAATGTTGATGATATTTGAATTATAAAATATCAGCCGTAGAAGTAAAATAACAAAAACCTGAAAATCATTACATATTTATTACAAATTTACAGATGGCGAAAGCTTTATTCACGTTGCCTGACCCACTGTTGAATCATGGCGTAAAAGCTTCATTTGTCATGATTTTGTAACTATTCCCTCACGGAATTTATGACTATTCAACGAGCGCCAGTTTAAAATAACTCCGAAAAAACCACACTAAAAACGGAGGGCGAATATGGATATCAAGTTCTATGAGCCCCTGGAAGCCGACAGCAGCGTCCTGCTCCTCGTTGATTACCAGGCGAGAATGTTCTGGGGGGCGAGAGCTAAAGACCCCACCTACGTAAAAAATAACGTCATGGCGCTGGCGCGAGGGGCCCAGATACTGGACGTGCCAACAGTGCTGACAACCATCAACGCTGAATACAACGGGGATTTCCTGCCGGAGATAGTGGAGATGTTCCCGGACGTTAAAGTCATTGACCGGAAGATAACGTCTTTCGACGCTTTCGAAGACAAGGCGGTGTTCCGGGCTGTCAAGAAAGTAACCAGAAAACAAATGGTCATCTCGGGGCTGTGGACCAGCATGTGCATGGCTTTTACGGCGCTGCGCGGCCTTCGAGAAGGCTATAACGTCTTCGGGGTGATAGACGCGGCGTCCGCGGAGTCCGAAGATGCCCACAACATGGCTATCGAGCGCATGATCCAGGCGGGGGTCGTCCCCTGCACCTGGATGCAGGTCATCTCCGAATGGATGCACAGCTGGCAAAATCCAAAATCCGGCGAGCTGATAACGAACGTATACGGCGCTTATAACGGCTACTTCGGGCAAAAACAACCCGGATAAAAGCGTTTTTTCAGGAATTGCCAAAGCCAAATTTGACAATTTCCTGTACCTGCGACTATTATTTGGGTGCAGTTAATTTGTACAGGATGGAACGGTGAAGCAATTCCGGGTATTGATAGTTGACGACGAACCGCGCATCATTAAGTTCCTCAACCTCAAGCTAAAGGCCTCAGGATACGAGGTACTGACCGCCAACAACGGCGCGCAAGCGATAGCTCAAGTACGGGCGCAGGAGCCGGACCTGCTCGTCCTGGATGTGGTCATGCCGGGACTGGACGGCTTCGAGACGCTGAAACAAATCAGGCAATTTTCCGCGGTGCCGGTGATCATCCTCAGCGCCAGGGAAACCAACGTCGACAAAATCAAAGGCCTGGACATGGGCGCCGATGACTACCTGGCCAAGCCATTCAATCCCGATGAACTGGTGGCGCGCATCGAAGCGGTGAGGCGCCGCCTGGCCCCCGCGGAAGACCGCAAGATCGTGGACATCATCAAACTGGAGAACCTGATCATCAACTTGAAAAGCCACCTCGTCTTGATGAACGGGAAAGAGATACAGCTGACGCGCATCGAATGGCTCCTCCTCAGCGAGCTGTCCCGCAATGCCGGCAAGCTGATGCTTTACGGCGAGCTGCTGAGCCGAGTCTGGGGCCCGGAATACAGGGACGACGTGCAGATACTCAGGACATGGATCAGCCGGCTCAGGCATAAGATAGAAAAAGGCTCCAAAGGACAGGAACTCATTCATACCGTGCCGAAGACCGGCTACATGATAGAACAGCCTTTAGCCTGACCTTTTGAATACGCCTATAAACTATCACCAATCATCCCCACGGGAAATGTCATAGTTTTGTAATATTTCGACCCCCTATTTTATGACAATGCTATCGCCGGCCGACTAAAATGGCGGTGGATAGGTTGCAGGAAACATCAATGAACTCAATGACATCACAACGGTCGTTCATCGATATCAAGGGAAGGGTCGCTAAAGTGCTGCTCGAGCATGCGGGCGACGGCCAAAGCGCCGGAGAGCGGCCGCGGGTGGTCCAGCGGGATATCGCCGCGGTGGTCGGCGCGGATTGGGGACTGGTCCACATGTCGCTCAAGTCCATGCAGGAAGAGGGAGCGATCAAGATAGACCGCCACCGTTTGATCATCAACAAGGCGCTGCTCCAGAAAGTAGCCGGGACCGCGTAGAGAACCAAGGAGGCCCGCCGGATGGAACCCCAAAGGATCAGCCCCGCCGAGGTCAAGAAAACGCTAGACAAGGGCGAACCAGTCCTCTTCATCGACACGAGAAACCAGCACGACTGGAGCGCCTCGAAAGCAAAGATACCCGGGGCCCGGCGTATCCATTACAGCGAGATGATGCAACACCTCGACGAGCTGCCGCACGACCGGTTAATCGTGACCTACTGCACCTGACACCAGGAAGCATCCAGCGCCCGTGCGGCGCAAATCCTCCTAGAAAACGGCTTTGAGAACGTGCACCCGCTCAAAGGCGGCTTTTACGCCTGGCTCGACGCCGGCTATCGCCTGGAGACGAAACCCTAAACAAGAGGTCGGCCTGGAGTTCCCATTATGAAACGATATGACGTTATCGTCATCGGTTCCGGATGCGGCATGAACGTCGTGGAGGAGGCGCTATCCCACGGCCTTAAAGTAGCGCTGGTGGACAAGGGACCGCTGGGCGGGACCTGCCCCAACCGGGGGTGTATACCTTCAAAGATACTGATATACACGGCGGACAGCATAATGGAAATACGGGAAGCCGCGAAACTGGGCATCACAGCCGAGATCAAATACATCGATTTCAATGCCATCATGGAACGCATGAAAGAGTCCGTCCTAAAAGGCCAGGAGGGAATGAGAGGCGGCATATCCCGCGCGCCGAATCTGGACTTTTACGAAAACGAAGGGCATTTCACCGGCGACTATACGCTGGAAATCAAGGGCGAAAAAATCAAGAGCGAAAAAATATTCATCGCCGCGGGGTCGCGACCCCTGATCCCGCCTATTAAAGGACTGGGTGGAATCGATTACCTGACCAGCGACACCGTGCTTGAGCTCAAGGAAAGACCGGAAAGCCTGATCATCATCGGCGGAGGATACGTGGCGGTGGAATACGGCCATTTCTTCGCCGCGCTGGGCACGAAAGTGACGATACTAGAAATGGCCGAGCGATTGGTGCCGGCCGAGGAGCCGGAGATATCCGATTTACTCAAGCAAGAACTCGGCAAACGGATGGACGTAGTCACAGGTGTCCAGGTAGAGGAAGTAAAGCAGAACGGGGACAATTTGACGGTCATCGCCAACGAGATACATGGAGGCGGCCGTAGGGAATTTACCGCGCGACGGGTACTGGCGGCAGCCGGGAGAAGGTCCAATGCCGACCAGCTCATCCCGGAAAAGACAGGGGTCGGGTTGGATACAAGGGGGTTCATCAAGGTGGACGAGTACCTGGAGACGACCCGGAAGAACATCTACGCCGTCGGGGACATCAACGGACAGCAGATGTTCACCCACGTGGCCAACGCCGAAGCGGCGACGGCGGTGCATAACGCTCTGCATAGTCCCAGAATAAAAATGGACTACAGCGCGGCGCCGCACGCAGTCTACTCCCATCCGCAAATCGCTTCCGTAGGGCTTACGGAAAAGGCCGCGAGGGAAACACACAGGATCATGGTGGGCAAAGCCCGGTACTCAAGCGTAGCGCAAGGCGAGGCAATGATGGATGAAAGCGGGTTCGCCAAGGCAATCGTCGAGGAAAAATCAGAAAAGATACTGGGTTTTCACATTATCGGGCCGTACGCCCCGATATTGATCCAGGAAGTTATCAACGTCATGGCCGGACAAGGAAACATCAATCACCTGCATTCCGGGATGCATATCCACCCCGCCTTACCCGAGCTGATCATCAAGACCTTGGGCAACCTCGAAGGGCCGGGTCAATAGACGGCGGATTGCTCGCGGGGCCGGGCGCTAGCGGTGCCGGCAAAAGAGAATTCCGGCGCACCGGTCCGGCTCACCAGCAAGTGCAGGTCTTCGGTAACATGGTCGACGGAAGCCAGGACCGGCATCATAAGCTCGACCAATTTCTGCCGGTCGGTGGCTTCCATTATCACCAGAGTATTCGGATGTCCTTCAAGCGTATCAGCGATAACAACCCCGGCGATCTTTTCCAGAGTCTTAAGCGCATAAGCGTATTTATCTTCAAGAATATCCAGCAGTATATAGACCCTCGAACTCATCATCGTCCTCTTTCTTGTACACAACGAAATCTTGCTCATCGCAAAGCCTACCTACCAACTGTAATAGAGCTGGCAGGGAAGTTCTGAGCCGCAATTATGGAAGATCTGGCTGCCTTCCTGGGAAAACCGGCGGGTGGACATCAGGCGATTCGCGTTAAGCCAAACCGTCTGGAAGGCCTTACAACCGGGACAGAACGCCATGACCTCCACCGGCTCGGTGACATTGGTTTTTTCCCTGACGCCGTCGAATTTCCCTGCTCTGACCGCTGTTAAAGTCATTGACGTATCCCCCTTTCCACGCTAACTGACCAATTTCACTCATTTTATGCAGCCGACGATGGAAAAGTTATAAAATGCCGGCCGGAAAAGTAACAAAGTTATGTCATTTACGTTTACGAAAATTACCTCGTCAGGAACGCCCTATCTTATATAACGGCGGCGGTCTTACCGGGTTACTTATTCTTTAAAGGCGCCTGTAGATGACCCCAAAAAATTCGGCCGCCCAAATGACATAGTTTTGTAATCATTTTCTCTACCGTTTTATAACTTTTTCATCAAATGAACTATACAATATAAAGGACAATACCTGGCGCCGGCGGCGGCGTTTTTCAGGCGGAGCACACCATGAAGAACAAAACAGCAACGTTAGTACTCGCAGGGGGGCGGGGCAAAAGGATGGAGGTCCTTTGCGACCTGCGGCCGAAGCCGATTTTGTCCCTGGCCGGTAACGTCCGCATCATCGATTTCAGCCTGAGCAACTGCGTCCACTCCCGGATTAGTGACGTGGGCGTGCTGGTGGACTACGAGCGCGAGCGACTGGCCGATTACCTGATCGGCTGGAACGCGGTTAATAGCGGCGCGCGCCTCCGTATCCTGCCACCGACCGCGGGCTCTTATACGGGAACGGCGGATGCGGTGTACCAGAACCTCGATTACCTGAAGAAACGGGACGCAGACACGGTGCTGGTGCTTTCCGGGGACCACGTATACAAAATGGACTATCGCCCGATGGTAGCCTTTCATCAGCGGACGGGGGCTGACGCTACGCTGGGGGTCTTTCGCGTACCAATAGAGGAAACCCACCGTTTCGGCACAGTGACAATTGATGGGACCGGGCGGATTAATGATTTCCGAGAAAAATCGTCCATCGCCCAGAGTAACCTGGTTTCCATGGGCATCTACATTTTCAGAAGGGACGCACTCGAAAAGCGCTTGCGGGAAGACGCCGGAGAGGCCGGATCGCTGCACGACTTCGGTTATAACGTGTTGCCCCGGATGGTAAAGACCGACCGGGTCTTCGCCTACGAATTCAGAGGATACTGGCTGGACGTCGGTACAGTCAAAGCGTATTACGAAGCGAACATGCAGCTCCTG
Organism: Dehalococcoidales bacterium; assembly: GCA_036787005.1. GTDB lineage: Bacteria > Chloroflexota > Dehalococcoidia > Dehalococcoidales > RBG-16-60-22 > JBFYTX01. Next base: position 17,821 of record DAIQQC010000013.1, read on the forward strand.
CCGGTGCGGCCGCGCCTCAGCCTTGACGGAACCTGGCCGATCCTCGGAGACAACACCCTTCCGCCGGCCTACAGCATGAGCCGAAATGGGAGCGTTGTCAACAGCCTGATCAGCCCCGGGTGCGTGATCAGGGGGAGGGTCGAGAACTCCGTCCTTTCGCCGGGCGTGCACGTGGCGGACCAAGCCCTGGTAAAAAACGCGGTGATCATGGCGAAGTCATCTATCGGCTACCACAGCATTATCGACGGCTGCATCCTGGATGAAAGAGTAAACATCGGCGCATTTTGTTACGTCGGGTTCGGCGCCGGCCTTCAACCCAGGGACGAGGAAATATCCGTCCTGGGCAGCGATGTGACGGTGCCCGACCGCACGGCCATCGGCCGGCAATGCCGAATACCGTCCGGTCTCGGCCCGGAGGCCTTCGATACTCGCCTGATACCTTCCGGCACGGCGATGGCCGAGCTGTTAACAGAACCTGAAGTATAGTCCGGATACTAAAACTGAACGGGGGTGTTAAATGGTAATGAAAGCAAAAATCCAGGGAAAAGCTAAAAAACCGTCGAAAAAAATGAAAATCCAGTCTAAAGGGAAAAAGACGCCGGAGAAACTGGTGGCCAAGGTCCCGCAGGAATATGTCTTCTGGTGCCATGACGGCGGCATATTCACGGACATCTACGACCTGATGGAAGGCCTGAAGGCGATGTCCGATGAGACGTTCACGTATCACTCGAACCTGGAGAAACATGATTTCAGCAACTGGATAAGGGACATCATGGGAGATGGTGAGTTAGCGGACGCCCTGGCGAAGGCCGCCGATAGGACGGAAGCCGTTACCTGCATCCTCACCAGGATAAGCTGAGGCATCGGGAAGAAGAAAGCGAACCTCATTATCAGCCAATTGGAGTAATGCGCTGCCTAACTCCGTAATAGAAACGACAGGAACCGATGTGATAATGGATGCCTCCAAAGCTGTCCCCGCTCCCGATTTCACTGCCGCCGATTCGTCGGGAAAAACAATCCGGCTCTCAGACTACGAGGGCAAGAAAAACGTCGTCCTGGTTTTTAATCGCGGATTCGGCTGACCCTACTGCCGAAGGCACATGGCGCAGTTGCGCCAGGACTATCAAGAATTCACGGACCGCCAGGCCGAGGTCATTGCGGTGGGGCCAGAAGACAAAGAAGCCTTCTCCAAATTCTGGGACAGCCACAAAATGCCTTTCCCCGGCATACCAGACCCGAAACACGAAATCGCCAAACTCTACGGACAAAAGGTAAAGCTACTAAAGCTCGGCCGCATGCCGTCGCTGGTGGTGATCGACAAAGAAGGCAGGATACGCTACGGCCATTACGGCGATTCCATGAGCGACATCCCTTCCGACAACGAGGTACTTTCAATGCTGGACGAGCTGAACCGGGAACGGGCCTGACGCTCCCCTTTCTTAACCTGATGTCATAGTTTTGTAACTATTCGCATAGCTATTTTATGACTATTCCATGGAGCAGTAATTATGATATTGATGAATAACTGGATCAGGAGGTATACACCATGCCGTCAATCAAATGCAGGGACATAGGAATGACCTGTGGTTTTGAGGTAAAGGACGACAGCCAGGAAGAGCTCATGCAGATACTCGCCCTGCACGCCGAAAAAACGCATAACCTAAAAACCATCCCACCGGATGTAATGCAGAAAATCCAGAAAGCCATTAAAAAATAGATACTGGCAATTAACGAAATATCACTAGGGGGAACAATGAAGCATATTATTGTGATGAGCCGCAAATATCTGTTTGTTTTCATGTTAGCTATCATTTTACTTGTGCCGGCGGCGTGCTCACCGGAGCCTACCGCCACCTCAACACCTACATCCACGCCGACATCGACTCCAACATCATCGCCGACATCCACGCCGACCTCCACGCCTAGCGTTCCGGCCATCCCGCCGGAGGTGACACAGTACGCGGAGGACTGGCCGCTTCCCAACAAGGACTACGCCAGCACACGGGCGACGATGGACGCCGCAATCAACTCCGGGAATGTCGATAGCCTGGGGGTCGCCTGGGCAGCGCCGATCCCGGGGCAGGGCCTCTTCGGGGCGGCTTCAACAACACCCGTCATCATGGGCAATACCGTTTATTTCCAGGACCTCGGCAACAATATCTTCGCCATGGACCTGGCTTCCGGCGCAATCAAATGGCAAAAGCTGTATAACGACAGCAACATCGGTCCAAACGGCGTGGCCGCAGGATGGGGCAAGATCTTCGGCAGCGCCGACCCGTATAACATAGTCGCCCTAGACATGGATACCGGCGAAGAACTATGGAGAACGACAATATCGGATATGCCCACCACGGGCACGGATATCCATACCAGTATCTACGGAGGGCTGGTGTTCGTATCGACGGTGCCGGGCACCAGCGCCGGAGACTTCTACTCCGGCGGCCAGATCGGCACCATTTACGCCCTTGACCAGGAGACCGGCGATATAGTCTGGAACTTCGATACGGTCGATTCGGCGGACATCTGGGGCAATGCTGACCTTAACAGCGGCGGCGGCGCCTGGTACCCACCGTCAATCGACACCGAGACCGGCGTCTCTTTCTGGGGCATCGGCAACCCGGCGCCCTGGCCAGGGACTGCGGAGTTCCCCAACGGGTCAAGCCGGCCCGGCCCTAACCTTTATACCGATTCCATAGTGGCGCTGGACGCAATGACCGGAGAACTGGACTGGTATACCCAGGTCTACGCCCACGACAACTTCGACCTGGATTTCCAGGAATCGCCAATCCTGACATCGGCCAATATCAACGGAATACAGCAGGACATTGTCATCGGTGCGGGGAAAGTGGGACGGGTAGTCGCTTTCAACCGCGAGACCGGCGCCATACTGTGGGAGACATTCGTCGGCACGCACCTTAACGACCAACTGGCGAATGTCCCTTCGGAGAATATCACCAGAGTGTATCCCGGCTCGCTGGGCGGGGTAGAGACACCAATGGCTTACGCCGATGGGGTCGTCTACGTACCGGTGCTCAACCTTTACACCGAGTATAGTCCTACAGCAATCGCCGGAGGCCAGCCTTTCGCCGAAGGGACGGGAGAACTGGTGGCGATCGAGGTGACGACCGGTAAAATACTCTGGGGCAAAACCTTCGATTCGATTAACGTGGGCGGAGCAACTGTGGTCAACGACCTGGTGTTCACCTCGACATTTGACGGGATGATATACGCCTTCAAGCGCGACACAGGCGAGCAGGTCTGGAGCTACCAGGCGCCGGGCGGCATTAACGCCTGGCCGTCCTTCGCGGGAGACACCATGCTGCTGCCAGTCGGACTGGGTTCGCCGTTCCCGGCGCTGCTGGCCTTCAGGCTTGAGGCCACCGCGCCCGTGCTGACGATAACGCCATCCGACGGGGCAACCATCGACGCCGGGGACATCACCATTGCCGCCATGGCGCTGAACTTCAACCTGGTGGAAAAACAGGGCGAGGCCAACGTGCCCGGAGAAGGGCACCTGCACTACTACATGGACACCGAAGCCCCTACAACCCCGGGCCAGCCGGCTATCCCCAGCGGCGGCGAATGGGCGCAAACCACCAACGCTACCTATACGTTTAGCGACGTCGCCCCCGGGACACATACCTTCGCCGTGCAGCTGGTGAACAACGACCATACACCGCTTATACCGCTGGTAGTAGCTGAAATCACCGTGACGGTACAGACGCCGGCGCCACGGATAACCATAGTGTCGCCGCAGAACCGCTCGGTAGTGCCGGTCGGAGATGTGACCATCACAGTAGACGTAGCCAACTTCAACCTGGTGGAAAAACTTAGCCAGGCCAACGTCCCCGGCGAAGGACACATCCACTATTTCATGGACGTGGACGCTCCTACCACGCCGGGCCAGCCGGCTGTCACGGAGGCCGGGACATACGCCGCGACCGCAGCGACATCATACACCTGGCATGACGTAGCGGCGGGCACGCATACATTCTCCGTCGAGCTGGTAAATAACGACCATACGCCGCTCATCACGCCGGTCGTGGTTAAGATCACCATCGTGGTTTCAGCATCCTCCGGCGGCGGGCCTTAAAGTAGAAAAAATGACACAGTAAAAATAGAAGGATAAAATGAAAAAAATCTTACGTAAATTTTATTATCTGCTATCCCTGGTGTTTCTCCTGACCGCCGTAGCGGCAATGAGCGCATGCGGTCCGAAAGCCACCCCGACGCCCACTCCCACGGCTACGCCGACAATAACCGCGACTACCAGCCCGACACCTACCCAGACACCAACAATCACGCCGACGTCCACGCCGACAACGACGCCGACAGTAACCTCCAGTCCAACGCCGACCACAACATCCAGCCCGACACCTACCACGACTCCCACCAGCGTGACTATCAACCTGGTAGCCAATAACCTGGCCTTTGACAAAAGCACGATGACCGTACCGGCGGGCGCCAGCGTGACGATAAACTTCGAGAACAGGGAGGGCCTGCCGCATAACTTCGCTCTATACACGAACTCCAGCGCCAGCACGACGATATATAGAGGAGATGTGATCACCAACAACACCATTGTCTATACCTTTACCGCGCCCAGCACGCCCGGGACTTACTTCTTCCGCTGCGATGTGCACCCCACCGCCATGACAGGGACATTCGTTGTGGAGTAAAATATAGAAAACGGCGACGGTAAAGAGGTGGAAAAATGCTGAGAAGCGGCATACCCATCGGCAGACTATTCGGGGTCGCCCTGCGGCTCCACTATTCCTGGTTCATCATCTTCGTCCTGGTAACATGGGCACTGACGGCGAGCTATTTCCCGGCCGTTTTCCCAGATTGGAACTTGGCAAGCCGTATTGCCGCCGGTATCATCACCAGCCTGCTGTTCTTCGGCTCGGTGCTGGTGCACGAGCTGGCGCACAGTATCGTCTCCCAGCGGCAAGGTATACCGGTAAAATCGATCACCCTGTTCGTCTTCGGCGGAGTATCCGAAATTTCCGAGGAGCCTAAACAACCTAAAGACGAATTCCGCATGGCCATCGTTGGGCCGTTAACCAGCTTGATAATCGGGGGGATACTATGGGGTATATTCTTCGGGGTACGGAACATCGATAGTTTCGCCGCCCAGATGGTCACGGCCATCACCTACTGGCTGGGCTACATCAACCTGGCGCTGGGCGTATTCAACCTCATCCCCGGCTTCCCGCTTGACGGCGGGCGTGTCTTCAGGTCGATATGGTGGTGGCGGAGCCGCAGCCTGAAGTCGGCCACGCGGGTCGCTTCGACCATCGGCCGGTTCATCGGCCTGCTCTTTATCTTCGGGGGCATATACCTCGTTTTCACGCCCTACTGGTTTAACGGCCTCTGGATCGCCTTAATCGGCTGGTTCCTGGAGAATGCCGCCAGCAGTAGCTACAAGCAACTCCTGCTGCAGGAAATGCTCAAGGGGCACACCGCCAGCGAGGTCATGTCACGTGACTGTGTACTGATAAACCCGGAGACAACAGTTGACCGGCTGGTAAACGATAATATCCTGACGTCCGGGCGCCGCTGTTTCCCAGTGGTCGCCGATGCCAAGATCATGGGGCTCATGACGCTCCATAACATCAGGGCGGTACCGCGCGACCGGTGGACAACAGAGACCGTAAAATCGGCGATGACGCCGTTAGACAAGCTGAAATGGGTAGGCCCCGATGAGGAGCTTTCGTCGCTGATGCGCCTCTTACAGGAGAACGATATCAACCAGGTGCCGGTCGTCCAGGACAACCAAGTAATTGGCATGGTTACGAGGGAAAATCTGCTTAACTTTGTTAACATACGCAGCGGGCTGGGTATATAAATCCAATAATATTGAAAGGAGACTTAATGTATAAAAAGGTGCTCGTTCCCCTGGATACCTCGGAGCTGTCCGAAATAGCGCTGCCCTACGCCGAAGAGCTAGCGGTGAAACTCGGCTCGGAGCTGGTATTGCTGCACGTGGGGACATGGGCCGACGGCCCGGACGCGGCCGACCATAACATTTATCTGAACAAAATTACCGCCGCGACCGAGGTAAAAATTAAAAAGTCACCCGCGCTGCCACCGGGAGCAACGGTGAAGGTAAAGTCGGTACTGTTGGGCTCGCCGGCCATCATTACCAACCCACCGGAGGAAATAATCGACTACGCCGATAATGAGAAAGTCAGCCTGATAGTCATGGCGACGCACGGGCGGACCGGCATCAGCCGGTGGGCGCTGGGCAGCACAGCCAACAAGGTCGCCAGGGCGGCCAAGTGCTCCATACTGCTGATCAGGTGCGGCGCGCATCCGACGGGAAAAGCCCGTCTTGAAAAACTATTGGTGACACTGGACGGCTCAAAGCCAAGCGAGGCAGTACTCCCCTATATCGAAGCCCTGGCCGCAAAGCTGAAAAGCCGGGTCACACTCCTCAACGTCGTCGAACTGCTGTACCACGTTTATCCCTACTCCGAGGGGCTGGGTTACTACGGTTCCGCCGGAGTGGTCCGGGTGCCCTATACCGATGAAGAAATGCAGCCAGCCAAAGACGTAGCGGAAAAATACATGAAAGACATTAACGAAAAGCTGGCGTCCAAAGGCGTCAAGACCAGTTACCAGACAAGAATAGGCTCCCCCGCCGAGGAAATCATCAAAGCCGAGGAAGAGATAAAGCCGGATATGGTGGCGATGTCCACGCACGGGCATTCGGGGTTCGGGCGGTTCGACCACGGCAGCATCGCCGACAAGGTGCTGCACGCCGGAAAGACGCCACTGCTGCTGGTCAGGCCGCACAAAGCTTAATGTGTCCATAGCTAATGCAGGGAATACAAGAGTCCCGATGGAGTCGGGACTCTTTGTTTCAGTTGGCGCTGTCCCCCAGATTAAAGATATAATAATTCGGGAAAGACCCCGATCACGTCATACGGAGGTGGCATTATGCCCAGTAACAACCGCATCGTGGTCATCGGCGGGACAGCCTGCGGTCCCAAAGCGGCGGCGCGGGCAAGGCGCTGCGATCCTTCGGTAAAGATCACCATCATCGAGCAGAGGGACAACCTTTCCACGGCCACCTGCGGCCTGCCGTATTACGTCGGTGACGTCATAAAAAAGGAAAGCGCGCTGGTCGCCCGCCAGGCGGACTATTTCCGCGAGGTCATGGACATGGAGGTAATGACCGGCACGCGGGCCGTGAAGATAAACCGTAAAGCCCATAGCGTGGAAATCATCGATCAAAAGACCGGCGCCTCCTCCACGATGGAATACAATAAACTGGTCATCGCCACCGGGGCAGTACCGGCGATACCGAACTGGCAGGGCAAAGACCTCAAAGGCATCTTCACACTTTCAAATATACCGGACGCCAACGCCATACGGGACTATCTATCTAAACTAGATAGAAAAGAGGTAATCATCGTCGGGGCGGGGCTGATCGGGCTGGAGATGGCCGAGGCTTTTTACGACCGCGGGCTAAAAGTAAGCGTAATCGAAGCACTAGGCTGGCCGCTGCCGGCACTGCTCGACGAGGAAATCGCCGCGCACGTGGAAAAGCACCTGCGCTCGAAAGGTGTAACCGTACACTGCGGACAGCGGGTCACGGGATTTGCCGGCGACAACGGCGGCCACGTGCGCAAGGTCTCGATGGGCGATACCGAGCTTGAAGCGGGCATGGTGCTGCTGTCGCTGGGGGTCAAGCCCAATATCAGCCTGGCCAAGGAAGCCGGGCTTACCATCGGCGCGACCGGCGGGCTTGCCGTGAACGAGCGTCTCCAGACCAGCGACCCGGATATCTATGCCGGCGGCGACTGTGCCGAGGTAGAAAATATAATTACCCGTAAAAAGACACTCGTGCCGTTGGGCTCCACCGCCAACAAGCACGGACGAATCATCGGGACCAACATCACCGGCGGCAGCGAGACCTTCCCGGGGATAGTCGGGACGGCAGTGGCCAAGGTCTTCAAATACAACGTGGCCAGGACGGGCCTTAACGAAGCCCAGGCACGGGAAGCCGGCTACGATATCGTAACGTCGCTGGTGCCCACGTTCGATCACGCCACCTACTACCCGGGCGCCCGCGAGATCATGGTCAAGCTCATGGCGAACAAAGCCGACGGCCGGCTACTGGGAGGGCAGGCGGTGGGGATGGGCGAAACGGCCAAGCGGATCGACGTGCTGGCTACTGCCCTAAACTTCGGCGCTACCGTGAACGACCTGGCCAACCTGGACCTGGGCTATGCGCCCCCCTATAACAGCGCCCTCGACCCGCTGCACAACGCCGCCAACGTCATCCGCAACAAGATGACAAGACAGGCGAGGTCACTGTCGCCACTAGAAGTAAAGAAGAAGATAGATAACGGCGAGCGGTTCGTCCTGCTGGACGTCCGCTCACCGCAGGAATGGAACGCCGAACACATCGAAGCCGGACAAGTCAAGCTGATACCGCTCCCCGAACTGCGACACCGGCTCGACGAGCTTTCTGCCGACGAGGAAATAGTGGTACTCTGCCGGACAAGCATCCGCGCCTACCAGGCGCAGCGGATCCTGGACGGGGTCGGGTTCAAGGATGTCAAGTTCATGGACGGCAGCCTGGCCGCCTGGCCATATAAAGTAACGACGCCAACTTAAGATTGGAGGCACCATGAAAATAGGCTTCATCGGCATCGGGCAGATGGGGAGACACATGTCCCGCCGCATCCTCGAAGCCGGATACGAACTGACCGTCAATGACATTAATGAAGAAGCCGCCGCTCCCCTGCTAAAGAAGGGAGCGGAATGGGCTGACAGTCCGGCGGCGGTAGCCAGGGCCTGCCGGGTGGTTATTTCTTCGCTGCCGAAGCCGCAGGACGTGGAGGCGGTCGTTTACGGCAAGGACGGGCTGATGCAGGGGTGGCGTAAAGGGGACATCTACATCGATATGAGCACCAACTCCCCTACCCTGATCCGGCGCATCGCCGCAGACGCTAAAGCTAAAGGGGTGAGCGTGCTGGACGCGCCGGTCAGCGGGGGGGTCAAAGGCGCCGACGCCGGGACGCTGGCGATCATGGTGGGTGGCGAAGAAGCCGCCCTGGAGAAAGCAAGGAAAGTCCTGGAGGCGATGGGACAGAGGATATTCGCGGTAGGCGGCGCGGGCAACGGCAACGTGGTCAAGCTCATCAATAATCTTATCTCGCTGATATGTAACTCGGCATCCGCCGAGGGGTTCGCGCTGGGCGTGAAGGCCGGGATCGATCCGGCGATGCTGCTGGAGATCATCAAGGTCAGTACCGGCGACAACTGGTGTGCCCGGCAGTATCCCGGCACGGTCTTCAAGGGCAACTTCGAGCCCGGGTTCAAGGTCAGCCTGGCGTACAAGGACATCAACCTGGCGCTGGAGCTCGGCAAGGAGAACGGGGTGCCGCTGCCGGTGGGGACAGCGGTCAAGAAAGACCTCGAAAACACTATCGCGGCGGGCTACCAGGACAAGGGGATCGACGCGGTGATCATGACGCGGGAGAACGCCACCGGGGT
>DAIQQC010000014.1:0-27300 GCA_036787005.1 Dehalococcoidales bacterium
TCAGTGAGTCCCACCAGGGGTCGTTCCTCGCGTTCTGCCCGGATATCGAATACTTGTCCACGGCCCGGTATTCTTTATTGAGCTTTATCCGGGCGATGGTGTCCGTTTCGGTGCAGTCGACCCATACCAGGCCGTAGTCGGTGGTGATGAACGCGTTCAGGGCGTGACCCGAGTCATTGTTGCTGAACCATAGGTTCACTTCGGCGGCCCGGATTCCCGCAGTTTCGGCGTTGTTATGCAGGTCCCTGGAAAACTGCGAGCAGTCATATTCGTTCAAGATATATTGGTGCTTTTCCGTCTGGTCTTCCGCGAGGAACGCTGTCAGTTGGTCCCAGGTCGGGTTCTGGGCCTCCGGATTATCGACCAGCTCCACGTCCCAGCACTGTATGCTGGTGTCTACGTCTATTCCCAGCCCCTCCAGCGTTTCGCTGGCGATAGTGTACAGGTTATTCATCCCGTCTAATGTTTCCTGTGTATCTGCCAGTGAGCTCTCCAGCGAGTCGATTCGGTGATTGGCCGTGGCCAGCTCGCCTGTCTTAAAAGTGAGTTCGTGGCCGGTCGTTTCCAGCTCCGACTCCGTGGAAGTGAGAATGGCCTGGGTAGCGCTGAGTTCTGCGCTCGTTTCGGTTAAAGTACTCCCGGTCTCTTCGAGGTCTGCCTGCGTCGCGGCGAGGGTGTCTTGCGTGTCGGCCAGTTCCGCCTGTGTCGTGGCCAGCGTGTTCTGTGTTGTTTCCAGTTCCGCGGCCAGCACGTTCTTATCCATGGTCAGCGAAATGCAAAAGTAAACGGCAGCCAATAGTCCCAGTCCCAGGACGATTGACGCCGCTATGATTAACTTTTTCATGTTCCCTCCCTTTTCCCCTCGTCTTGTCGGTTCCGTTCTTTTTTCATTTATTGTCTTTCATTTGCGGTTTTGACTTTTGATTTTTGAGCTTTGAGTTAATTTTACACCCACCTCGTTCTTTTACTCTGGCTTTTACCCGACGACGGGCTGGGTAAGTGCTCCTCTACCAGCGTTGTCTCCACCAACTCTCTAAAGTTTTCCCGGTCTGCGCCGGTGACCACTGCTTGCTCGTGGGCCTCGGAGAGGGCTACGGGATAGCCGTGGCCGCGTTTACACTGGTCGTAGACCAGGCTGTGGGTGAGGTTCAGCAACTCTGCGTTTTCCGCCACCCACTGCGGGATTTCGATGCGGGCGATTTCCTCCCCTTCACACAGGTAATAGAAATAGACGCGGTGGCCGCCGTAATGTTCTTTGACGATTTTCGAGGGGCTGATGAACAGCGCCGATCTTTCTCCTTCAGCGAGCAGGTTGATAAAGATATCGCGGTCGCGCACGCCCGCCAGTCCTTCACAGTCGCGTTCTCTCCCCGGCGGGCATCTTTTATCGCAGTCGGGCACGTCGTCGGGGCAGACGACCACTCGCAGGACGTTCAGGACGTCCGTGCTGCGCGGGAAGCTGATATAGCTTGCCAGGGCCAGGCGGTGGTCTTTGTTGAGCTTTTTCATGGCGTCGAGGCATTTCAGCAGGCCGTCGTGCAGCAGCGCCTCGGTCACGAAGTCGGGGTAGGCTTCCAGTCCCCATAGTATCAGCGTCCCGTCGAGCAGGGCCAGCGCCGCGCTACCAGGGGGCATTTCCGCAGCTAGTCCGGTCAGGCACTGGCATTCCTCGATTGAGCGTTTGACGCCTAAAATGGTTCCCTCCACGGGCTGCTCGCGACCGCCTCCCGGCGGCGAGATCGCCAGGTCTTTATCCTCGGAGTAGAGCCGCGGAATGCTGGCAAGGTGCGCCTCGGGATGGCTGCCGTAGCTGAGCGCTACCGACCCTGTGTTTATCAAGTAGCAGCGAGTCGACTGATGCCGGTCGACGTCGATATGCGAGCCGTCGGCGGCCAGCACGGTGAAATCGTTAGGGGATGGGGGCAGGGGATGGCGTTTGTTCAGCCCCTCCACGATGTCCGCCACCAGCCAGGTCGTCTTTGCCGATTTTATTTTTCTCTTCAGGTCATCGAGGTCTATCGCCTCGTCGCCGATAGTGTCCAGCGCGAACCGCAAACGCTTTTCCTGCGCGGCGCGGCTGTCCCTCAGCCCCGCTATCATGGCGAAGACTTGCCCGGCTACTTTTGTCAGGTCGAGTGACACAGATGTTCCACTCCTTTGACTTCAGTATAGAGCATGAATGGTGTTAGCTCAAGAATAGGCGTTTAAGAGTTCCAAGATGATATAATTACAGTAGAGTATCTATCATGTTAGCAGCTTTAGGCACCGTCGTCGTTACTTCCTTATCAGGCGTCATGATGCCCGGCCCGATGTTCACCGTCACCCTCGCCAAGAGCCTGAAATCGCCCTGGGCCGGCGTGATGGTCTCGCTGGGGCACGCTGTCGTCGAGGTGCCGCTGATATTATTTGTCTACTTCGGCCTGGTGGACTTCTTTCAGAACGACATCGTCAAGCTGGTCCTCAGCATTCTCGGTGGCGGTATGATCCTCTGGATGGGCTTCGACCTTTTCCGCGCCCGCCGGAAACTGGCGAGGGAAGGTAAGGACACCTCCTATAACGCCTTCGTTGCCGGCATTTTGATGAGCGCCCTTAACCCCTTCTTCCTGGTCTGGTGGGTGACCGTTGGCAGCCTGCTTCTGGTGACCTTTGTCGATGCCGTCGGCACCTGGGGTCTGCCCTTCTTTATCATCGTGCACTGGCTCTGCGACCTCATCTGGCTCTCGATCGTTTCTTTGGTCATCTACCGCACGCACTCGTTCTGGGGGGAAAAGGTACAGGAGTGGGTCTTTATCGTCCTCAGCCTGGCGCTGCTCTACTTCGGTGGCCAGTTCATCGTCAAGGGTATTATCGATTACGTTTAGAAGGACGGGCTAGGCGGTCTTCTTAGGTTGCCTTTTCTCGCAGGTCAGGAGACACGCCGCGCATTTACCGTCGCAAGGTTCGACGTGTATCGTGACGTCCGTCCGCATCAGCCGGTTTCTCACGTCCTTTTCCAGGTGGTCGCACATCTCGTGCGCCTCCTCGATGCTGACGTGCTTGGGCATGACCAGGTGCAGGTCGATGTACCGCTGGCTCCCGGCCTTCCGCGAGCGAAGCCGGTGAAATCCCACCACTTCCTCGCCGAAATGTTCCGTGATCGCCTGGCGGATCTTCTTTTCTTCCTCGTCTGGCAGCCTGACGTCAACGAGCTCGTGAAAAGCCATCTGCGCCACGCGGTAGGTCGACCGTAATATTATTAGCACGACCAGCAGCGCCAGTATTGGGTCGACGATTGTCAGGTCATTCCAGATGCTGACGATTGCCATTCCCAGCAGTACGGCGCCTGTGGAGAACACGTCGCTGAGGATGTTGTGGGCATTGGCTTCCAGGGCCGTAGAACCGGTAGCGCGCGCCACACGGAACAGGTGGCGGGAGAGAAAGATACTGGCCAGCATGGAAACCAGCATGACGGCGACGCCCGCCGGGGCGTAGGCTACCGCCGCGCCGTTGATGATGCGCTGTATGGCCGAATAGGCTATCGCCGCCGATGCCCCGAGGAGCAGTAGTGCTTGTATGCCGGCGGCGAGGGCTTCCGCTTTACCATGGCCGAAGGGGTGCTCGTGGTCGGCCGGCTTTGATGAATAGCCGACGGTTAGAAAGGTGACCACCACGGCGAAAATATCCAGGGAGCTATCGACGGCCTGCGCCCAGATACTGATGCTGCCGGTAAAATAGCCGACTGCTACCTTGATGATGAACAACCCGAGGACGGTGCCAAGCAGCAGCCTGGCGGCGCCGGACGGGGTGGAAAACGCCGCCATCTATCTCCCCTTAGCGGGAGCCGCCGGAGCCGGTTTGCGCCCGATGAACCTGCCCCACTCCTTCTTATCCCACACCACCAGCAGTCCCGGGGCCACGAAAACGGAGTCGAAGGTGCCGGCGATGAGGCCGATGAGCAGGACGATCACGAAGTTCTGTATCGTCCCGCCGATGAAGAGCAGCAGGGCTACCAACGTTATTAGTATGGTAAAGCTGGTATTGAACGAACGGCTCAGAGTTTCTATCTGGCTGCGGTTGACGACCACCTCGAAGTCCGGGCTGACGCCGAGCCGCTGGTTCTCCCGCATCCGGTCGAAGACAACGATGGTGTTGTCCAGGCTCACGCCCACTATGCCCAGGATGCCGGTGATGAACATCAGATTCATTTCCCAGCCGAATATCTGCCCGAACAGGGAGAACAGCCCGACTGTTACTAAAATATCGTGGAATAGCGCGACGGTGAAACACGTCCCCCAGCGGAAGGGATTGGGCATTTTACGGAAAGCCCAGGTGATATACAGCAACATGCCGGCCATGGCAATGGCGACGGCGATGAGGGCGTTGCGCCACGTCTCCTGGGCCACCATTGGAGATACCGAGTTGAACTGGGTCTCGGAAAGCGTGCCGAACCTCGCCGTGAGCCCTGCTTCCAATTGGGCCTTGGCGTCTTCGCTCAGCTCTCCGGTGCGGATGAGGTAGTCCGTGTCGCCCACCTTCTGGATGATGGCGTCGGGATAGCCCAGGCTGACTACCTCGTCCTGCAGTTCGTTAAAATCGACCGCCGTCTCTAGTCGCACCGTTAACAGCGAGCCGCTGCTGAACTCGATGCTTCGTTTCAGGCCGAACACCGAGAGCGAGACGATGGCGACAACTATCAGCACACCGGAAATAAGAAAGAACCAGTATCTTTTACCGATGATGTCAAGCATTATTTCTTGCCTCCGGTTACTGAAAATAGCCAGCTCTTGGTCGCGATGGAGGTGCCGACCAGCATCCGCAGGAGCGTGCGGGTAACGGTAATCGCCGTAAACATGCTCACCACCGCGCCGATGAGCAGTGTCCAGGCAAAACCTATCACCACCGGGTTGCGCATCGCCGTGTTGCCCAACCACAGCAGGATAACGCAGGCGATGACCGTGGTGATGAAGCTATCGAAGATGGCCGACCAGGCGCGGTGGAAACCGGCTTCGATGGACGCCCCCAGCGTCCGCCCCGCCCGGAACTCCTCTTTCATCCTCTCAAAGATGAGCACGTTCGCGTCCACCGCGATACCCATGGACACGATGATGCCGCCGATGCCGCCCAGGCTCAGCGTGACCGGCCAGAGCTTGCATATCGCCAGGGTCAGCGTCCCGTAGAAGATCAGCGCCAGGCTGGCCATGAGACCGGGCAGGCGGTAGTAGGAGATCATGAACAGCATGACCAGCAGTACGGCGATTAAGCCGGCCTTCCAGCTGTTGGTGACGAACTCCGCTCCCAGGGTAGCGGAGACCTTTTCCTGGTACAGCGGCGGCTTCAGGAGTTCCACCGGCAGCGAGCCGGATCTCAATAGGTCGGACAGCTCTTCCGCTGAAGCCCTGGTGAAGCTGCCGGAAATCGTGCCCGTGCCGTCGAAGTTCGAGGAGTTGATTTTCGGGGCGGAAATCAGGGCGTTATCCAGGAAGATACCCAGGACATATTGCAGGTTATAAGGCCCCTGGTCTCCCAGCGGATCGTAAAGCCGGGCGGCTATTTCGTCGAAGATTCTCGCCCCCTGGTCGTTCCACTCGATGTTGACCTGGGGTATGTTGCCAGCCGGACCACCGAGGTCGGGCTGGGCGTCCGCCAAAAGGTCGCCGGTAAGGGCCGTGCCGTCGTCGCCCCGGGAGATGATCCAGGAAGCGGTCTCCTTGTATTTTTCCAGCGTGGCGTTATCGGCCGCGTTGCCGTTGACGTCGGTAAACTCGAGGCCGGTCGCCTCCATCGTTAAAAACACTACCGGCGCTTTGGTGCCGGTCGCGTCCGGTTCTATGTCCACGAACACACGGTCCCCCGCTTCAGAAATGTCAAAGAAACTGGTGACGTTGGCCGTCAGGTAGTCTTTGAGATAGATCAGCGTCCCGGTTGAGGTGCGCTCTACCTCGCGGAACTCCAGGAAACCGACCTGCTCCACCTGCTTCTTGGCGGCCTCGATATCGGTGAACCCCGGCAGCTGCACCAGGATGCGGTCTTCGCCCAGCTTCTGGATGACGGGTTCCGTGACGCCGAAGGTATCGATACGTTTCTGGATGATGATCAGGGCGCGGTCGACGGCCTCGCCGACGGATGCGTTGTCGGACGTGTTAACCTGGTAGACCAGGTGCACGCCGCCGAC
Source organism: Dehalococcoidales bacterium (assembly GCA_036787005.1). GTDB lineage: Bacteria > Chloroflexota > Dehalococcoidia > Dehalococcoidales > RBG-16-60-22 > JBFYTX01. The sequence continues at coordinate 6,152 of DAIQQC010000014.1, forward strand.
CAGGTCAAGGCCGAGCCGCAGGCCCTGCCGCCCGAACCTCTCGCTGTTTAACGGTATTAACGTCCAGAGGGTGAAGGCAAAGATAGCCAGTATGATGACGAATACGAGTCCATTTCTTCGAGCCATTTTTATTCCTTCAATCGAATCTTTCCGGGATCGCCGGCGTTTTCCAGCCGGCGCGCGATGTATTCCAGGGCTGAGCGTTTATCGGTGACCTCTCCGGCGGCCTGAGCCTCTTTCAGGGCTTCCAGCAGTTCGCCGATTTGCCGCCCGGGCGCCAGGCGGTAGGTTTCCATGATTGCGTTCCCATCGATAAGTTTCGGCGGTTTTGACAGGCTGGTTTCCTCATAGTGCCGGTCCAGGACATAACCGGTCATCGCGGCGTGTTCCCGCCACTGCGCAAGGTCCAGCTGGGGCCCCCTGGCGGCCAGGTGGTCGGCCAGCGACAGGAAAAGGATGTCTATGCCGGTCTCGCCCGTGTCGCGGAAAAAGCGGTAGATGGCGCGGCGCGTGGGGACGCCTTCCTGGCTCATCTGCGTTGGACGCAGGTGATATGTGATCAGCAGTTCTATATATTGGATTTCTCGCCGGCTGAACCTTAGTCTCTCTAATATAGCGGCGGCATCGGCGGCGCCTTGCTGCGGGTGGCCCAGGAAACGCGCCCGCCCGTCCTCGATGGTCTTTGTGCTCGGCTTGGCGATATCGTGGAGTAGCGCCGCAAGCTTGAGCAGCGACCTTCTGGTGCTGCCGTGGCCTGTCTCCTCGTTAAAATGCGTTTCTAGTCTTGTAGACCAGGGAACAGGGTCGAGGATGTTGCGGGGGGCGTGTTCCCAGTCGCCTTCCCTGATGAGAAATTCAGCGGCCGTGACTGTCTTAATGGAGTGCCCGAAGACGTCCCAGACGTGCATCCTGGGCTGTTCGACGCCGCGGGCCGGCTCCAGCTCCGGTATCAGGGCGGTGAGTAGTCCCAGTTCATCCAGGCAGGCCAGCCGCCGCCCGGCGCCGGGTAGGGCCAGCAGTCGAAGCAGTTCTTCCCGGCTCCGCTCTCCCGGGACTTCCGCGATGAGTCGGTGATGCTGGCGGATGAGCGACTCCGTGGCGGTATCGATCGTGAAGCCGAGCTCCGCGGCCAGGCGTACCGCCCGCAGCAGGCGCACGGCGTCCGACTTGAAAACTCCCGGACTGACAGCTGTGATAATGCCTCGCTTCAAGTCTTCTCGACCGTGAAAGGGGTCGATGAGATTTTCGTTAGAAAAAGCTTTATGAGTGTTCCAAGCCATCGCGTTGATGCTGAAGTCGCGCCGCCCGAGGTCCTGCCTGATGTCGCCCTGTAGCGTGGAAAAATCGATCTGCCACGGCGTTCCCGGCAGGACGACCCTCGCCACCCCGTTTTCCGCGTCGAGCGGGATGTATTTGCCGTCTAAAGCGACCGCCGCCCCGGAAGCGGTTGCCAGGGCATCGGCGCCAACGGCGATATCGATATCCCCGGTGTCTCTTCCCAGCAGTGTGTCCCGCACCAAACCGCCGACTATATACGAGTTTATCCCTTTACTATCGAGGAATCGGCTGATTCTGTCCAGGAGCTGGGAAGCGTCGGGTTTAATGACCGTCGTATCTTCCATAGTTGCTAAGGGCATCTTTTAAACTATACAATCAAGAGCCGAATTTATCAAGTGGTCAGATAGAAAATCATATCTGCGCGGTGCTGCTTCTCTATTCTCACCCCCCTTTCTTCTCCCTCACCGCTGGTGGAGAGGGGGATACCGGGGGTGAGGTGAGTAAAAACTAAAGTAAAAATGGTATAATGCGCTTTATGAACAACAAAGCCTCTGTGTCCATCGATATGGAGAAGCTCAAAGACGAGCCCTGGCACTTCCCCCGGGACTTCCTCTGGGGCAGCGCTACCGCCGCTTACCAGGTGGAAGGCCACTGCACCAATAACAATTGGTACCGGTTTGAGTCCGCCCTGGACGAGCAGGGGCGCCCCCGTATCCTTAACGGCCAGCGGGCCGGCATCTGCTGCGACCACTGGAATCTCTACAAAGAAGACATCAAGCTGATGCAGGCGCTGTCCCTGAACGCCTACCGCTTCTCGGTGGAATGGAGCAAGATCGAGCCGGAACAGGGTAAGTATGATGAAGCGGCGCTCGACCATTATGAAGATGTCGTTGACGAACTCGTTAAAAGCGGCATTGAGCCGATGATCACCCTGCACCACTTTACCGACCCAATCTGGTTTGAAGGGCAGGGCGCTTTTCTCCAGGAAAAAGCACCGGAGATCTTCGCCGGGTTCGTGGCCAAGGTCGTCCGCCGCCTCGGGTCAAAGGTAAAGCTGTGGGGTACCATAAACGAGCCCACGGTCTACGCCATGCAGGGATATCTCAAGGGGCACTTCCCGCCGGCCCTTAAAGCCCCGGACAAGGTCGGTATTGTATTGCGGAACCTGCTGCGGGCCCATACTGCCGCCTACCAACGCATCAAAGGGGTCGCCCCGGCAGCGCAGGTAGGGCTGGTGGCCGCCATAGTGCATTATGAGCCCGCGCGCCGCTGGCACATCATTGACGTCCTGGCGGCGCGGGCGTTTAACCGCAGCCTGAACGAGATGCACCTGGAGTATCTCGTCGACGGTGTTTTCAAGTTCTCAATACCCGGTGCTAGGCAGGTGGTTTTCGATAGCGGCGTCAGGGAAGCTTTCGACTTCGTAGGTCTGAACTACTATACCCGGCTTTTCCAGGGATTCAGGTTGTTCGGAGATGAGCGTTACCGGGAAGTCGTCAAGGCGCTACCGGAAAGGCTGACGGACATGCGCTGGGAAATTTACCCGGAGGGACTTTACCGGGCGCTGAAAATGATCGCCCGCTATACTTCAAAGCCGGTCTATGTCACCGAGAATGGCCTGGCCGACGATAGCGACACCAAGAGGGCCGCGTTCATCGAAGACCACCTGCGCGTCCTGAACCGGGCGGTGGGCGAAGGTATGAATGTTAAGGGCTATTTCTACTGGTCTTTGCTCGATAACTTCGAATGGGCGTTCGGATTCACTAAACGCTTTGGCCTCTATCACGTCGATTTTACCACACGGGAGCGGACGCTTCGTGCCGGGGGCCTCAAATACCCGGAGATTATCCTGAAGAGCCGGGGTTAGAACTCGGGGATCGGCGGCATCTGTGTCTTGTGCCGGCAGCCGGCCTTCATGAACTCTATGCGGCTCTTAATATCGTCCGGGGCAGTGCCGGTAAGGATATAGCGGTCGAGCGTATCATAGCTGAAGCCCATCTCGGACTCGTCGGTCTGGCCCTGCCATAAACCGGCCGAAGGCGCCTTATCGATGATCGCCTGAGGGACTCCCAGGTAGCGCGCCAGCTCCCTGACCTCTTTTTTTACCAGGTTACCCAGCGGGAGCATATCCGCGCCGGCGTCGCCGTACTTGGTGAAGTAGCCGATGGTGATCTCGCTGCGGTTGCCCGCGCCGGCGACCAGGTAGTTCATCTGGTTGGCGACGTAATAGAGGCTGATCATTCTCAGCCTGGCTTTGATATTGGCTTGAGCGATGCGTGCTGCGGACTGGTCCGGCTTAAAATCGGGCAGGACGTGGAGCAGGGCATCGTATGCAGCGTTGAGGACTACCATCTTGGTCGGGACCTCGAACTGCCTGGCCACGGCCTCGGCATGGTCTTTATCCTGGTCGATGCTGTAACAGGGCATGATCAGCCCGATGACGTTGAGGGGGAAAGCCCGCTTGCAGAGCGCGGCCAGCATCGAGGAATCCACGCCGCCGCTCATTCCTAAAACTACCCCCCGCCGCCCGGCCGCCATTACTTTGTCTTTGATCCAGTCTACCAGACTGCGTACCCGCTGCTCCTTGTCCATCAGGTTCTCCTTCGCGTTGTACTTTGCAGTTATGCTCTATCAGTAGTATACTGGCAAAAAACCGTCCTCGCAAGGGGTCGCGATGCCATCTGCCGATTTAGTCCTGAAAAATGCCCGCGTGCTTACTATGAATGCCGCCCGGCCGGCCGCTGCCATGGTGGCCGTCGAGGGCGATTCTATCTCCTATGTCGGCAGCGATAAGGAGCTGGGCTCTTTTATTGGGGCCGGCACGAGGGTGATCGACTGCGCCGGCAGGGCGGTCGTGCCCGGCTTCAATGATGCCCACCTTCACCTCTTCTCCCTGGTCGGGACGCTGCTGAGTATCGACCTTGGCCCGCAATCAGTAAACTCTATCACCGATATAAAAGAAAAGGTCCGGGATAAAGTCCGGCATACGCCGCCTGGGACGTGGCTGAACGGGACCGGTTTCAATGAGTTTTATCTGGCGGAGAAACGTTATCCTACCCGCCGCGAACTGGACGAGGCAGCACCTGACCACCCGGTCTTTTTAAGCCACCGCTCCCTGAACGCGTGTGTCCTCAATAGCCGGGCGCTGGCATTGGCCGGCATCACGATGGAGACGGAAGAGTTACCGGGTGGGCGTATCGAGCGCGACCTGGAGACAGGTGAACCGAACGGGATTCTTATCGGGATGCTGGATTATATCCACCGTCAGGTCATGCCGCCCCTTTCCGAAGCAGAATTCGATAACGGTATAAAAACGTTAAATAAGGATTTACTTTCGTTCGGCATAACTTCTGTCCAGGACGCGACGGTCACCAACGACCTCGCCCGATGGGAGAGGGTCTGCGGATTTGTCCTGGACCACCGGTTACGGAGCCGTGTTACTATGATGGCCGGCTCGCCTTACTGGCAGGACTTTCAAAAAATGGGCCTGAAGACAGGCTCCGGCGATAACCTCATGCGGCTGGGGGCGGTGAAGATTATGACAGACGCCCGGAAAGACCAGTCTGAATTGAATGAGACGGTCTTGAATATCCACCGCGCCGGTTTCCAGCTGGCTTTTCATGCCGTTGCTGAAAGCATGGTTGAGGCTGCCGTCTCCGCCCTGGAGTATGTCGATAAACACTCTCCTGTGATGAAACGCCGCCACCGCATCGAGCATTGCGCGGAGTGCCCGGACTATCTCCTTGACCGAATTAAGAAGCTGGGAGCGGTTATCGTTACCCAGCCCCCGTTTATTTACTATAGCGGCGAGCGCTACCTGGCGACGGTGCCGGAAAGCCAGCTGCCCTGGCTATATCGGATAAAGTCGCCGCTGGAACACGGGGTTGTCGTCGCCGGCAGTTCCGATGCGCCCGTCGCTCGGGCCAACCCGCTGACGGGTATATATGCGGCGGTCACGCGCCGGGCGGACTCCGGTCAAGTCTTGCTGCCGGAGGAAAGAATAGGTGTCGATAAAGCGTTAGATCTGTACACGGTTAATGCCGCTTACGCCTCTTTTGAAGAGGGCATTAAGGGCTCGTTGGCGCCCGGTAAATTGGCCGACATGGTCGTCCTCGGCAAGGACCCGGCTCAAATCCCGCCGGAAGAGATTAATGACATCGAAGTTGATATGACCATTATCGGCGGAGAAGTGCTCTGGGAGGGTTAGGTCGTCCCGATGGCTGTCGCCGTGGCGTACTTCCGGGTATGCGACATGCTGACGTCGATCTCTTTAATGCCGAGTTTTTCGGCGACCTTTTTCGCCCGGCCGTTGAGCTTTATCTGGGGCTTCCCGCCGGGGTGGTAGAGCGTCTCGATTTCCCGCCAGGCCACTCCCCTCGCCCCGGTGCCCAGCAGCTTCATGACCGCCTCTTTGCTGGCGAAGCTGGCCGCCAGCGTGTGCGTCCTGCTTCCGTACACGCTGAGCTCGGCTTCCGTATAAACACGCTTTAAAAAACGATCTCCCCAGCGTTCGATGGCCAGTCGGATGCGTTCAATTTCCACGATGTCCGTGCCGATGTGGTGCCGCATGATCTATCTTATCCCTTTTTTATCGCGTTTAGTAGTTCGGCCTGCAGCTTTTTCAGCAGGCGCTGCGGCGGCTTGTCCAGCAGGCTGGTATAAAGGGGGGTGAGGGAAACCTCGCCCTGCATGACGGCCTGGATATCGGTGCCATCGCTGCCGGCGGCGGGCAGCCTTTCGCGCACCAGCTGGTATTGCTTCCGTAGCCCCGCTTCGTTCTCCTCTACGGTATTGATATGGCTGGCGCGGGCTAAACGGGTGATCTTCACGCCCCTGATCGCCTCGAATAGAAGGTCGGGGACATTCACGTTAAGGAATATCCTCGCCGGGCTGTCGGCTATCATTTTTTGGGCTAGTACGGCGGCGGCGCGGGCGCCGGTGAGTAAACCGTGCCGACTCCCCGGCGGGGCAGAGACCGCTATGGCCGGCAGCCCTCTAAAGTATCCCTGCATCGCTGCTCCCACTGTCCCCGAGATGTAGACGTCCTCGCCCAGATTCAGGTTAGGATTGACCCCGGAGACTACGATATCAACGTCCTTGATCAGTTTGCCCAGCGCCAGTATCACACAGTCGGAGGGAGACCCGTCGACAGAGTAGGCGGTCAAGCCGTCTACCGGCGCGGCGAACTCCTCCGCGTGGAGCGGCTGGAAGAGGGTGACCGCCGTTCCGATGGCGCTCCTTTCGCCGTCCGGGGCGACCACGGTGATTTCGGCGATTTTCCTGAGTTCCCCGACCAGCACCCAGAGGCTTTCGGCTTTGATGCCGTCATCGTTTGTGACGAGTATTTTCATCGGCTTGCTTTACGCTAGTAGTGTATCACGGCGAGGAGCGGCACGGCAAAAGTGCTATTTTTCTATGTTAATCAGGAAATATAGTATAATATACCGAAAATGTTGATAGTCGCCTGCGTTAAACAAGTCCCAGACACCACCCAGGTCAAGGTCGACCCCGTTACCGGTACCCTCATCAGGGAAGGCGTGCCCTTCATCATGAACCCCTACGACACGCACGCCCTGGAAGAAAGCCTGCGGCTCAAGGACAAATACGGCTTTCGCGTCGCCGTGATATCGATGGGGCCGCCCAGCGCCGAGGTCACCCTCAGAAAGACGCTGGCCCTGGGTGCCGATGAGGCCATTCTTCTTTCCGACCGCGTTTTTGGTGGGGCGGACACCCTGGCGACGAGCATGGTCCTCACCGAAGCCGTCCGTAAGCTGGCGCAAAACGAAGAGTTGGCTATCATCATGTGCGGCCGGCAGACCATCGACGGGGACACCGCGCAGGTCGGCCCCGGCATCGCTACCCGCCTCGGCTGCTCGCAACTGACACTGGTCGACCGCGTGGAAGAGGTCGACATGAAGGTGAAAAGAGTAAAGGTCAGGCGCAAGCTGGAAGGCCGTCACGAGATTGTTACCGCCCCGCTGCCTGTAATGATCGCCGTGCTGCGGGAAATCAATACCCCCCGCTATCCCCGGGTGCCCATGCGCCTCATGGCCGAGGACGCGCCCATAACGCTCTGGGACAACAAGGTCATGCAGTTGAACGAGGCGACCATCGGGCTGAAAGGCTCGGCCACGCAGGTGCGCAAGATATTCTCGCCGGAGAGGGCCAGGGGGGAGATCCTGACTAAAAACGGGGATAAACCCGAAGATATCGCCAGGACACTGATTACAAAAATGATGGAAAAGGACCTGTTGTCCTTATAAGCGCTATGTCTGAAGAAACGCAGAAAATCAAAAGACCCCGCGGCACGCCCCGGCTTATCCCCGGCAAGTGTATCGCCTGCGGCGCCCGCTGCGAGACCGAATGCCCCAAGGATGCCATCAAGATGAACGAAAAGGGCGAGCCGGTCATCGACCTGGAGAAGTGCAGCCGGTGCCAGCGCTGCCTGAAGATCTGCCCGGCGCAGGCCATCGAAATCTACTATACGCCGGAAGAGCAAAAGATCCTCGACGAGCTGGCGAAACAGAAGGTCGCCGCTAGGCCAGCCGCTGCGCCCGAAGCCGAAGTCACCGACCCCCGGCTCTTGAAAGTCCGGCAATATCACGGGGTCTGGGTCTTCACCGAGCACGCCGAGGGCAAAGCGGCCGAAGTGTCCTGGGAACTGTTGGGAGTAGGGGCGGAACTCGCCAAAGCGCGCAACGTCGAGCTCTGTTCGGTCGTCATCGGCGAAAAAGTAGAGCGCCTGGCTAAAGAAGCGTTCTTATACGGGGCGACTAAAGTTTACCTCGTTGACGATCCCGTTTTTCATCATTACCGGACGGAATCGTATTACAAAGCGATGGTCTACTTAATCGAGAAATACAAGCCCGAGATAGTGCTCGTGGGAGCGACCGGGCTGGGCCGGGACCTGGCCGGGGCGGTGGCGACCAAGCTGCAGACAGGCCTTACCGCCGACTGTACCGGGCTATCGATAGACGACAAGGGTTTCCTGCTCCAGACGCGCCCGGCCTTCGGCGGGAACATCATGGCAACGATTCTCACGGAATACACACGTCCCCAGATGTCCACGGTGCGGCCGCACGTCATGCCGATGCCCTCTAAAGAGGCGTCGCGCACGGGAGCGATAATCCGGGAAAAGGTGCCTCTTAAAGAGGAAGAGATTGCCACCAAAGTGCTGGAGATCATCGCCGATCAAAACCTGGAGAGTGTGGACGTGGCGGCGGCGGACATCATCGTCTCCGGCGGGCGCGGTATGTGCAACGCCGAGAACTATAAAATCCTCCAGGAACTCGCCAACGAGCTCAACGGTGTTGTAGCCTGCTCCCGCGCCGCCGTGGAAGCCGGCTGGATGCCCCTGGAAAGACAGGTGGGCCAGACGGGTAAGACAGTACGTCCCAAGATCTACTTCGCGGTGGGCATCAGCGGGGCCATCCAGCACCTGGTCGGGATGCAGGAATCGGATACAATCATTGCCATTAACCGCGATAAAAATGCCCCGATTTTCGAAGCAGCGACATTTGGGATCGTCGGCGACCTTTTCCAGGTAGTGCCGGCGATAACCAATTACGTACGGGAAAGGCGGGCCCAGAGGGCAGGCAAGACCGCCGCCTCGTAAGGGATTATTATGACGGCAACAGTAACGGCGTTTATCATCGTCTTAGTCATCGCGGGGGCGTTCTTCGTTTACAGCTGCTACAAGCGGTTCGGGCTGATATTGAAAGGCAGGCCGGACAACCGGTTCAACGCCATTTTCCGGCGTTTCTGGAACATGCTCTTTTACGCCTTCGGGCAAAGAAGGGTGGTCAGCAAGCCCTTCGGCATTAACCACTTCGTGCTGTTCTGGGCGTTCATGATACTGCTGATCTCCAACACCGAGTTCCTGCTCAACGGGCTGGCGCCCGACGTTATCAGCTTCTCCCGGCTGCCGGACGGCGCCTACTTCACGCTGATGGGCATCTTCGACATCATGTCGGTGCTGGCATTATTAGCGGTGATCCTGGCGATGATTCGCCGGCTCTTCTTCCCGCCGCCGTACGTCGAAGCGAGGAGCCGTGACGCCTTCATCATCCTGGGAATGGTCGCCGGGCTGATGATCGCCTACTTCGGCATGAACGCCAGCGAAATCGCCGCCGGTACGGAAAGAGCGGCAGCCTACATGCCGATATCCAACTTCGGCGCATCGCTGATACCGGACGGGGCGGGAGGGCTGGACACGGTGGCCAGCGTCTTCTGGTGGCTGCACGCGGTGATACTGCTTTCGTTTCTCAACTATTTACCCTACAGCAAGCACATGCACGTCCTCGCCTCGATCCCCAACTGCTTTTTCAAAGCGCTGGAAAAGGTCAGGACGCAGACGAGGGAGGAGTTCAAGAAGGGCAACACGTTCGGCGTCGGCCAAGTGGAAGGGTTTCCCTGGAAGGGACTGTTCGACTCGTATGCCTGCACCGAGTGCGGGCGCTGCTCGGACAACTGCCCGGCCACGTTCACCAAGAAGCCTTTACAGCCCCGCAAGGTGATTCACGATATCAAGATGAATTTGTTAACAAACGCCGGCAAAGACGGGCACCCGGAGCTGCCGCTCATCGGCGACCGGGGGGAGGGGAGCGTGGAGGAGGCGGCCATCTGGGACTGCACCACCTGCGGCGCCTGCATGGAGGTCTGCCCGGTCTTTATCGAGCACGTACCCAGAATCGTCGACATGCGCCGTCACCTGGTCGAGACGGAAGCCAAGTTCCCGGAAGAACTGCTAGCGTTCTTCGAGAACATGGAATCGAGGAGCAATCCGTGGGGCATTGCCCCGGCCGACCGCACCAAGTGGGCGGCGGACATCAATGTTAAGCCGTTTGAAAAAGACAAGACCGAATACCTGTTCTACGTCGGTTGCGCGGGGGCCTTCGATGCGCGGAACCGTACTACAACGTTGTCGCTGGCAAAGATACTCGACAAAAGCGGTATCAGCTGGGGGACGCTGGGGCGGGATGAGATGTGCTGCGGGGAGAGCCTGCGGCGACTCGGCAACGAGTATGTCTTCGACCGCATGGCCAGGGCCAACCTCAAGCTTTACACGGATAAAGGCGTTAAAAAGATTATCACCCAATGCCCCCATTGCTACAGCGTCTTGAAGAACGATTACAAACAGTACGGGGTCGAGCTCGAGGTCATCCACCACACGGAGTTCATCTATAAACTCATCGAGCAGGGGAAGTTGAAGCTGAGTGTTAACAAAGACCTCGGGAACGTGGTCTTTCACGATTCCTGCTACCTGGGGCGGTATAACGGGTTATTCGAGGAGCCGCGCCGGGTAATCACCGCGGCCACGGGCCAGGCGCCGACGGAGATGGAGCGCCGCCGGGACAAGGGGTTCTGCTGCGGGGCGGGGGGCGGCAGGATGTGGATGGAGGAAAAGGATGGGACGCTCATCAACGTGGCGCGCGTGGAGGAAGCGTTAACAAAGAAACCGGACGCCATCTGCGTCTGCTGCCCGTACTGCATGACTATGTTCGACGATGGGTTAAAGGACAAAGAAGCCGCGGACAAAGTGCAGGTGCTGGACCTGGCGGAGATAGTGGCGAGGTCGCTGGCGGTGTAACCTCGTTCAATCAAGGGCCAGACTTCTTCGTTATTATGTTTTTAAGTTTCGCCAATCCCGACGCCGGGGCGTAATCGGGAAAGAAAAAGCATTCGTTTTTCGTTTTTTTATTTTTTAATTTGTAGCTAAACAGCGAAATTTCGTAGCTGTTATTCATTTCCAACAATATGTTAACTTAGCTTCAGGTCCCGGGTATTCGTTTTTCAACAATATGTTAAGTTGCGTCCAAGGTTCCGTTATTTGGTTTTCGATGAATAGTAAATTTAGTATGATCAACAGTTCACAATGGAATTATAACCCCGGTGGGGGAGAAAAGTGAAGGGGATTTTGTCGCGTTTACAGACCTCACCCCCTTACCCCCTCTCCAACCAGATTCATCGTGGAGATGGGTATATCAATTGGTCGGAGAGGGGGAACTAAGTTGAGAGGGGTTTACGCCCCTCTCGCTGCGCACTCCCGCTAACCATAAATGCATTATTCCTCGGCGAAACAAGGGTCGCCTCGGAGTCCGCAAGGTAGTAAGGGGGTCATGTATGCTCCTCCGAGGCTCAACCATGTTTCGCCATGGATCGTTTCAAATATTGTGTGCTTATCAGGGAGAGAAAGTGAAGGGGAAAATGTCGTAAAAAAAGGGAAAGTTACTATGACCTCACCCCCTTGCCCCTCTCCAGCCCAGCAGCCTGACTACTCACAAAATCAGCATAGCATCGCCGAAGCTGTAGAAGCGGTACTTTTTTTCAATCGCTTCGCGGTAAGCTTCCGCGATAAGCTTTTTGCCGCCGAAGGCCGTGACCAGCATCAGCAGGGTGGAGCGGGGTAAATGAAAGTTGGTCACCATGGCGTCGACTAAACGGAAGCGGTGACCGGGCAGGATAAAAAGGTCGACCCAGCCCTCGAAGGGTTCTATTTCTCCAGTCTTTGAGGCGAGCGCTGCCTGCTCGAGGAGCCTGACGGAGGTGGTGCCCACACAGATAATCCGCCGTCCCTCCCGCCGCGCGCGGTTCAGTTCATCAGCTACTAATTTTTCCACGGTGCCGTATTCTCTATAGATGACATGGTCGCGCGGGTCGTCCTCGGTGACGGGACGGAAAGTATCCAGTCCCACGTGTAAAGTGGTAAAGAGGCAGGTCACGCCTTTTTGGCGGATCTGGTCGAGCAGGGCGGGGGTAAAGTGCAGTCCGGCCGTAGGCGCGGCCACGCTGCCGGTCAGGCGGGCATAGACCGTCTGGTAGCGTTCAGGATTTGCCAGAGGCTCGTGGATATAGGGTGGGAGGGGGACCTCGCCGGCCTTTGCCAGGGCGGACTCGTCGGAGAAAGAGATTACCCTCATCCCTTTTTCGCCGACTTCTTTAATCTCCGCTTTGATGGCGGGGTCGATTTCGACCACGGCGCCCGGCTGGAGGCGGCGGGCGGGCTTGACCAAAGCCTCCCAGAGGTCCGGCGCCTGCCGGCGGAGCAACAGTATTTCTACCTTGCCGCCGCTGCCCGCCCTGGTTCCCTTGAGGCGGGCGGGAATAACACGGGAATCGTTAAAGACCATGACGTCGCCGGCGCGGAGGTATTCGAGGATATCATGGAAACGGCGGTGCTCGATAGCGCCCGTTGCCCGGTTAAGGACGAGCAGCTTTGAGCTGTCCCTGGGCTCGATGGGCGTCTGGGCGATAAGGTCCGGCGGGAGATAATAGTCAAAGTCGCTGGTCTTCACAGGAATATTATACTATGAATAGGGAGAACCTCACCCCCAGACCCCTTCAGGGTGAATCCCCTCAGGGTGAACCCCTCTCCTTGACCCTTCGACAAGCTCAGGGCGAGCGGAGAAGGGGGAAGAAAAAGGAAGAGGGGCTTGCGCCCCTCTTAGACACCCTGACGTGGTTGAACTATACAAGTTCTAAAGTCCCGCCAGCGCCATGATTTCCGGCACCTTCTTTTCCCACTCCATCGCCATGATGTGCACGCCCTGGCACATCGGCTTCATGGCTTTGATGAGGTCGGCGGCGATCCGGATGCCGGTCTTTTCGCGGTCTTCCTTGGCCGCGGCGGCCATCTTCTGAATGAGGTCGTCCGGGACATGGATGCCGGCGATATTGGCGTTCATAAACCTGGCGAAGCCGGCGGTCTTCAGCGGGATAATGCCCACCATAACGGGGACTTTAAATTTCTCCACGCGCTTGATGAACTGTTCGAACGTTTTAGGTTCGTAGACCGCCTGGGTCTGGATGAACTTTACCCCGGCAGCCACTTTCTTCTTCAGCTTGGCGATCTGCAGCTCCTCGGCAGCCGCGGTGTTGGACACTACTTTTACTACCGCCCCGGGGAAAAAGGCGGGCTTGCCCTTGAGCTCGTTGCCGGCGAGGTCGAAGCCCTCGTTAAGACTCTTAATCGCCATCAGCAGCGTCACGGAATCGAGGTCGAAGACGCCCTTGGCCTGGGGGTGGTCGCCGAGGGCGGGGAGGTCGCCGGTCAGAGCCAGGACGTTCTTAATGCCCAGGGCCCACGCCCCGAGGAGGTCGGACTGTAAAGCGATGCGGTTGCGGTCGCGGCAGGTCATCTGGAAGATGGGCTCGAGGCCGCCCTGCACGCACAGCGCGGCGGTGACCAGCCCGCTCATGCGCATCTTGGCGCTCTGCTGGTCGGTGACGTTGGCGGCGTCCACCTTGCCCTTCAGTACCTCGATGTTCTCTTTCACTTCACGGAGATCAACGCCCTTGACGGGCCCGAACTCGCAGGAGACGGCAAACTGGCCCGACTCGATTTTAGACTGAAGGCTCATTTTACTTTCACCTCCTCGGCGGGCTTTTTGACTTCGGGCGGGTTCTCGATACCGTAACGCGGAGTGGCCATCATCTCCGGGCGGATCATTATCTTCTTATGTTCGAGCGGCTTCATCAGGTCGTCGAGACGGTCGAGCAGTCCCCGCTCCTTGAGCCTTTCGTAAATCAGCTCCCAGCCGCAGTCGCGGTCCTGAGAGATTTCGCACTTGCCGTGGTTGGCACCGCCGCAGGCCCCGCTGACCAGGCTCTTGGTGCAGGCGGTAAGCGGACAGATGCCGCCGGTATGGTAGAGCAGGCACTGGCCGCACTCGTAGCAGCGCTCGATGCCCTCCCATTCTCCGCGGATGCCGCCGCGGTTGACAGTATTGCAGCCGGGGTAGACCTTCTTGTTCAGCGCCGCGGCGACGCACTGGACGCCGATGCCGCAGGTTAAAACCAGCACCGCGTCGGCCGCCTTGAGCTGGTCGACCCTTCCCTTGAGGTCGGATTTCACCAGGGCTTTTTCGCAGAGGAAGTCGATAACTTTGGCGCCGGTCACCTTCTTGCCGGCGGCCTCAAGCTTTTGTTTCATTTCCTCCACCTGCTTCGGTCCGCCACTATCGGACGACTGCGCGCAGCCGTTGCAGCCCAGCACGAAGACGTTATTGTCTTTCTCCAGGTAGGCGATTATTTCATCGAAATTTTTTTGCTCCGAATAAATCATCTCTCCTCCTTTAGCCTACACCACTCTGAACTTACCGAGGTCCCGACCTTTAGGGGTGACGAAATGCACGGCGCAGGCGATACACGGGTCGAACGAGCGGACGATGCGGACGACCTCGAAGGGATTTTTCTCATCTTTGACTTTAGTGCCGATGAGCGCCTGCTCGATAGGACCGTGCTGACCCTTGTCGTCCATCGGGGAGACGTTCCAGGTGGTGGGGACGACCGCCTGGTAGTTGGCGATTTTCTTGTTCTTAATTTCAATCCAGTGTCCCAGGGCGCCGCGCGAGCCCTCGATGATACCCATGCCGCTGGCTTCTTCCGGCAGCTGATACTCGGTATAGGCGGGCTGGCCCGGCTTTAGCTGCAGCGCCCAGCCCTCCAGATTATCGATGACGAACTTGGCGGAGAGCGCCCGCGCCAGGTGCCGTCCGAGGACGGAGAAGAGGGCTGACGGCGAGGCTTTGAGGGCTTTTAGCGAGCCTTCTACCAGCTCTTTCATCACGGGGTCGCCTTTAGCGTAGGTCACGGCCACGCGCGCCAACGGCCCCACTTCATAGACTTTGCCGTCGTAGCGGGGGGCTTTCGCCCAGGAATAGGCGTCCTTCTTGCCGTACTGCGGTTTGGTATCGCCGCGGGAGGGATGGAGGTTAGATATCGAGTCTTCATACCAGGAATGCTTGACCTGCTCGGTGATTTTACCCGTATCCAGCGGGGCAGGCTTGAGGTCGGCGCCAATCGTTCCCTGCTTGAAGAGTCGCTCGCGGGTGGCATAATCCGGACTGGTGCCGTCGAGGTCGTACATGCCGTAGGACAGCAGGTTCTTGCAGCCGACGCCGATACCGGCGTAATCCATGTACGCGCCGGCCACCGCCAGCACGTCCGGGATGTAAACATTATCGATGAAGTCCTGTAGTATTTTAATTTTCCAGATGTAAGCCATGATGTTGTCGGCGGTGGGGGTAGAGGTAACGCCGCCGGGGACAACCCCCACGCTGTGGGGGACCTTGCCGCTGAAGATGCTCACCGCTTCGTGCCCGATGCGGCGCATCTCCAGGGCTTTAACGTAGTGGGCGACCGCCTGCTGGTTGACGGTGGGCGGAAGGCGGTAGTCGCCCTCGTAGCGGGGCATAAAGGGCTCCAGAGCCCCGCGCTGGATGAAGTCTTTGACGGAGTTAAGCTGCGAGTCGTTGCCTTCGTACGTGGCTACATCCGCCACGTTCACGTAGTCGAGGGCGGCCAGGTGGTAAAAGTGGAGGATATGGTCCTGGACGACGTGCGCGCCATGGATCAGGTTGCGGATGATGCGCCCGTTATCGGATATCTTACCGGCGATGCCGAAGGCGCTGTCCAGGTTCAGCGTTGCGGCGATGCCGTGCGACTGCGGGCAGACGCCGCAGATCCTCTGGGTGATTATCTGGGCGTCACGCGGGTCGCGGCCCCTCAGAATCAGCTCCAGCCCGCGGAAGAGGTTGCCGGTGGCGCGAGCGTCCTTAACGATGCCGTTCTCCACGACGCACTCTATCTTTAAATGCCCCTCGATCCTGGTGACGGGGTCGATAACGATCTTGACCATTACTTCACCTCCTTGGCCTTGTTCGCCCAGTAAGCGCCCACCACGGGAAGGTCGACGTCGACGAGCTTTTCATAGAAGGGCTCCATCTCGTTGGGGAACTCGGGCTGGGTGCAGCCGTTGCAGGGCGCCCCCGCGCCGATAATCCAGTTGGTGCCGCTGTTCCAGCGCCGCAACGGGCAGTCCGCGTGCGTGATGGGGCCCTTGCAGCCGAGCTCGTAGAGGCAACCTTCATCGCCGAGCTTCTTGGCGAACTTGCCTTCGTCGAACGAGGCACGGCGGGGGCAGTTTTCATGGATCAGCTTGCCGTAATAAGCTTTGGGACGCAGGAAGTCGTCCAGGTCTTCAGCCCCAGGCAGGCCGAACATGATAATGCTCTCCACCGTCCCGAAAAGCCAGTCGGGATGCGGCGGGCAGCCGGGGATATTAACCAGGGGCTTGTTAATGCCTTTCGCCGCCAGGACTTTCTGGACGGAGACGCAGCCGGTGGGATTGGGCGGAGCGGCGGGAATGCCGCCGAAGGAAGCGCAGGTGCCCATAGCGATGACAGCCAGGGCGTCTTGAGCCATTTCGGTCACCCTTTGCACCATGGTGACAGGCTTGCCGTTACGCTCGCCGACAGCTCCGTAAACGCCGCCGTCGGCCGTCGGCACCGCGCCGTCGACAATCAGGACGTACCCGCCTTTTTGCCGCTTCGCGGTGTCCTCCATTACCTGTATCGCCAGGTCGCCGGCGGCCGCCATGACGACCGGGTGAAACTTTAGATTGATGTGCACGCCGGGCGCTACCTGGTCGATGAGCAGATTCTTGATGGTGGGACTGGCCGAGTTCAGCATCGAGACGGCGCAGCCGCTGCAGGCGGCGGTCTGGAGATAAATAACGGGAAGTTCCTTGACCATTGGGCTAACTCCTTTCTGAAAAATCCGGGGATAAAAAGCCAATAACTATTATACTAGAAAACGTGAGTAAAATGAAAATCGGCCGCCCGTGAGGCCTGTTGGCTTTTAGTTGTCAGGACTGACCTCACCCCCTTTCCCCCCCTCCGACCAGATTCATCTTTAAGATGGTTGAGTCAATTGGTCGGAGAGGGGGAATTAAGTTGAGAGGGGGCGCCGCCCCCTCTCATATTTTCCCCCCCCTTTCAAACAAATGATAACGGAGCTAGAAGAATATACTTGTTGAGAGGGGAGAGTTAAAAAATCAACCGTATATAAAGTGAATTTACTTGATACGGGGAATCTGATATACTGGCCGTATCCTCAGAATTACCCGAGGCAAAAGATGGACGACCGGGAAATCAGGATTGATATCCACTCGACGACACCGCTGTACCAGCAGATAGCCGAGCAGCTCCGGCAGCTCATCGCGACGGAGCAGATCAAGCCCGGCGACCGGCTGCCGTCAATCAGGCATCTCTCGGCGGTCCTCAACATTAACCCGAACACGGTCTGCCGCGCCTACCTCGAGCTGGAGCAGGAGCAGATACTGGTCTCGCGGCGGGGCGGCGGCACCAGCGTGAAGGCGCAGGACATCGCCCCGGACGTGCGGTCCAACCGCCAGAAAAAGCTGCTGGAAAACATGAACGAGGACATCGTGAAATCGCTCAGTCAGGGCTACCGTCCCGAGGAGCTGGAAGCGGCTTTCTACCTGAGCCTGGAGAGGTGGCGCGAGCAGAGGGAGCCTGAACCGCGGGCGCCGGCGGCGGTCAAGAAAGAAAACAACGTCATCCGCATCGTCGGGAGCCACGACCTGGCGCTGAACATACTCCTCGACCTGCTGCGGCAGCGGGTGGAGGGGCTAAAGACGGAGGTGACCCACGCCGGCAGCCTGGGAGGGCTCATCGCCCTGCAGGAAGAGAGGGCGGACCTGGCCGGCACGCACCTGCTGGACGAGGAGACGGGCGAGTACAACTACCCCTATGTCAAGAGGATCCTGCCGGGCCGGGAGATGGCAATCGTCAACCTGTCCTTCCGCATCCAGGGGCTGATGTTTGACAAAGGCAATCCCAAGAAAATCAAAGGGCTGGAAGACCTGCGGCGGCGGGGCATCGTCTTCGTGAACCGGCAAAAGGGCTCCGGCACGCGGGTACTGCTCGACCTCCAGCTAAAGCGGCAGGGGATAGCGCCGTCCGATATTAGAGGGTACGAAGAGGAGCTAAACACCCACCTGGAGGTGGCCTCGCACATCGCCAGGGGCAACGCCGACGTCGGGCTGGGAATCGAAGCAGCGGCGCTCAGCAACGGCATCGGATTCGTACCGATGTTCCGCGAGAGGTACGACCTGGTGATACCGATCGAGAATTTCCGCAGCGCCCGCCTGGCGCCGATGCTGGAGATAATCGCCAGCGACGAATTCAAGAAAATCGTGGACAGCGTGGGCGGCTACGATACCTCGCAGACCGGTACGACCATCTTCGTATCCTGAAGCTCAGGAAATCACCGATTCCAGCGGCCGGCGGATTCAGTATTTCCAGTTTGTTGCGCCCCGGGCGTGGCTGATTATTTCCAGTTAAAGCCGGGCGGACTGACCGCCATCCTCGACGAAGACCTGGCCGGTAATATAGCTGGAGGCGTCCGACGCCAGCAGGACGGCCAGCCCTTTGATCTCGGAGGCCTCGGCGATACGTCCCAACGGGATTTCCGCGGCACAGTAGGCGGCGATCATTTTATCCATGTCCGGTATGTTGGGCGGCCTGGGACCGGGGTTGTTCCGGCCGAGCTCCGACTTATGCATCCCGGGGGCGATGCAGTTGACGCGGATATTATATTTAGCGTACTCCATCGCCGCGATATTGGTCAGCAGGATGACGCCCGCCTTGGCGGCGCCGTAAGCCGCCGGGCCAACTTCCGGCACCTCGGCGCGGAGGCCGGCGATGGAAGAGATATTGATGACCGAGCCGCTCTTGTTCTTCACCATGGCGCCCAGGACGTGTTTCAGCGCCAGGAAAGCGCCCCTGAGGTTGGTCTCGATAACGGCGTCCCACTCCTCCGTGGGCGTTTCATGGATAGGACGAGGCGGCCGGGCGATGCCGGCGTTATTGAAAAAGATATCGATCTTGCCCAGCTGGCGGACGGTCTCGGCGACCATGCGTTCGACTTCCTTTTCTTTCGTAACGTCGGCTTTAACGGCAATGTTGCGGTGCTTGTACTTACTGATGATCTGCAGCGTCTCCGCCAGCTTGGCCTCATCGCGGCCGACGCAGGCGACGTCGGCGCCGAACTCGGCCATCGCCTCGGCAAAGGCCCGTCCCAGGCCGCGGCTGGCGCCGGTAATCAGGGCAACCCTGCCGGAAAGATCGAATATTCCCTTATCAGCCATCGTTTCCCTCCATCGATAATATTACCTGTTATCTTATCACGATATCCGCGTTAACAGAAAGGCCGTCCATCCCCAGGGCGGCCAGCGTCTTTTTCGTGGGGAGGCCTGTCTTCGGGTCCCAGCCGCGGAGCCGGTAATACTCTTTGAGCATGGCCTTGAATTTGGCGCGGTCGAGGGTTTTTCCGATCATATCCACGGGCCGGGCGCCGGGACCCGGGGTAATCAACATGCCGCCGTGGACGTTAGACGTTAACGGCTCGGTAAAGTTGAAACCGGGCGGATAGTCGTCCGCGGGGATACGATGCCCTTCCCGCACCCTGATGAGACGTTGCAGGTTAAAGATACGTGCGGCGTAGACTTCGAGCTCGGCGGCCGGGATGCCGGTAACCGCTTCAAAGATTTGACCTTCGAGAGCGGGGTCGCCAAGGCCGCCGGGAGTACTCAAAGAGTAGGTAACCGGCCAGACGAAGTCGCACAGTCCCAGGCTATCGCGCAGATAGGTCCGGTCCTGCATTTTGAGCGCGGCCAGGGCTTTGCCCTCGTAAGTGGTCTGGTCGGCGGCGGCTTCGCTGCCCCAGAAGAGTATGGCGATCTTGAGGAACGCATCCGGCGAAACCGTCGAAGATTGCGGATCGGCCTGGTGCATGGTCCAGGCCAGGCGCAGGTAGCCTATCTCATGGACGGAAATGGGGTGCATCCGGGGCTCGAAGGGATAAAGCAGAGCGGCGGCGATGAAGGCGCGGGGAGGCGTGGCGTCGTGCTGGCCGACGGGGGCGATGGTATAAGGCAACCGGGCGCGGGCTTCCGGCGAAACACGATCGCGCGCCCTCACCAGGCCCTCGGCAAGGATGTCCCCGAAGCCCTCGCGGTGGGCGATAGAATGGAGCAGCTTCTCGAGGAAATCACGCGTGCCTATTTCGGAGAGCGGCAGGCCGGTATCACGCTCGGTCAGGACGCCGTCTTTATAGCAGGTGTAGAGCCAGTCCACCATGTGCTGGAGCTCGAAGGTATCGATAGAATAATCGTTGGTGAGGGTGGGGGCATCGAAGAGGGTCTTAAGAGGCTCGTCCTTGCGGCCGAACATCCAGGGCAGGTAGTACTCCATCGCCTGGCAGCCGCGCAGTCCCTGGAGGGCCGGGTCGTCACCGAAACGATAAATCAGCTTGGAGCAGGCCATCCCGCACTGGTAGCAGTGCCGCCGCCCTAATTCCTTCAAAACGTGGCCGTGATTAGAGCCACCGATGCGAGGGGTGATAGCCAGGCTGACGGTATTTTTTATCTTTAGCGTGTATTTGTTCAGCTCTTTGAGTCGGGCGGGGTCGGCGACGGCGGGGTTAGCGCCCGTACCGCGGACGACGATGGCCTTGAGTTTTTTCGAGGCCATGACTGAACCGAAGCCGGCGGTGACGGCGGCCTCATGCGAGCCGAAAATGGTGGCGGTGCGGACGAGGTTTTCTCCGGCGACGCCGGTGGTGGCAAAGCAGATCTTGTCGCCGTGAGCCTGCTCCAGCATCTCGCCCGTCTTATAAGCGCCTTTACCCCACAGCGAAGAGGCATCACGCAATTCAGCCTTCTCGTTATCGATAAAGAGGTAAACCGGACTGCCGGAGCGGCCGTCGATGACGATGCCGTCCCAGCCGGCTTTCTTGAGGGCGGCCGGGAAAAAGCCGCCCATGCTGCCGTAGCAATAGCCTTCCGGGTGGGCCATCGGCGACTTGGCGGCGACGCAAAGCCGGGCCGCACCCTGGGCGCCGGTGGCAAGCAGGGGTCCGGTCATAAAGATGAGGCGGTTCTCGGGGTCAAAGGCCTTTACGGAGGGGGTGACCTTTTCCCAGTAGAGCCGGGAAGCAATGCCGCGCCCGCCCAGATATTTTTCGGCATATAGTTGCGTGGGGATGACGCTTATTTGCGAACTAGA
>DAIQQC010000144.1:0-2600 GCA_036787005.1 Dehalococcoidales bacterium
TAGCGCGTGGCCATGCGGGCGAAGAACATCGCGGCGGACATGCCCCACTCCATGGTGCCGTCGCCGCCGGCGCCGCTGACCGTGCCCAGGCCGCCCATGCCCTGGTCCTTGAGCTTTTCCACGCCGATAGCCAGGACGACGTCATACACGCCGGAGGCAACACCGAAGCAGGCGTTACGGAGGGCTTCGGTGGCGGTAGCGCAGAGGTTTTCCACGCGGGTCACGGGGATGTACTCGGTCTTGAGGGCGGTAGCGCAGGGCTCGGCGGTATTGAGGCGCGTGGTGCCGAACCAGACGGCCTGGATGTCCTTCATCTCGATACCGGCGTCCTGAACGGCCTCAGTCGCCGAATCCACCAGCATATCGTCGGCGCCCTTTTCCCAGTTCTCCCCGAACTTGGTGCAGCCCATGCCGACGATAGCGACCTTGTCTTTAATGCTCTCCATCTTACGCCTCCTTTCCCAGCCAGCTCAAGCGCAGCGGCATACAGCGCCAGAAATAGTTATGGATGCCGCCGCCGACGCCTAGCGTCCGGAAGCTCATCTCGACGTCCAGGCCGACCTTCACTTTTTCGGCGACCATGTCCGTCATGCCGAAGAGCGCCCGCCCCCCTCCCGCGAAGTCGACCATGGTATCGACGCCGGGCCGGGCAAAAGCGGGGATGTCGCCGCCGTATTTCAGGGTGAAGGTAAAGACCTTGCCCTTCTTATCGGCGAAGGAGTACGGCTCGAAATTGTCTTTAGTATGGCAATGCGTGCAGATGCGCTGCGGCGGGTACTGCACCGTGCCGCAGGTCCGGCACTTAACGCCCGAAAGGGCATAGATAGCGTCCCGCTCCCGGGCGACGACCGAGGCCGAAGCCCCGCCAAAGCGGTCGGGGTCGGCGGAAGCGAACTCTTTGTAGGCGCGGTAATCGGCGGGAGAGACGGGCATTTTAGCGGCGAGGCTGCGTTTGATGCCCCACCGGCCGGATATGTTCTTGATATTATCGGTTACTTTGAGAAGCAGGACATCGGCGCCGTCGCCGTAGGACGCCGCAAGAATTTTATCCCCGGGTTTGGCGCTTTCCAGGGCTGCCACCAATAGCATCGGGGCGAAAGCCGTGCCGGTATTGCCCAGCTTATCGAAGAGCGGGTCCTGCACCTGCTCCGGCTTGAGTCCCAGCCGGGCGACCATCTCGCGGTGGCGGCGGAGGTCGGGGCCGTAAAGAACGGCTTTGGCAATTTCACCGGTATTCAGGCTTAATTTTTCCAGGAAATTCTTTATGGCTTGCGGCAGTATCTTAAGATAGCCTTCTTCAAAGACGAAGCGGTCTTCCCAGGAGCGGACGTTTTTGGCGCCGCTGGCGCGCCAGACATCCAGGAGCTCGTTAGACAGCGAATAGCCGCCCTCGATCTCGGCGACGACGTCTTTATTACCAACGATAAAAGCGGCGGCCCCATCCGCGAAGTCGCCACCCAGGCGCAAATCGGAGGCGGTCACGAGGATATTCTTCGCCGACCCCGCCTTGACCGCGTCCGCAGCCATCTTGAGAGCGCCCGTCCCGGCGCGCAGTGTGTCCGCAACGTCCGCGGTCGATATAGCGCGGGGGAGGCCGAGCGCCCAACCAACAGTAGTGGCCGCGAGCTTTTCGGCATAGGGAGGGGTGGTGGAAGCGAAATAAAGTCCGTCGACGGTTTTTCTATCGATACTACCGAGGCAATCCAGCGCCGCCGCGACGGCCATGGTCAGGCTGTCCTCGTCCCAGTTAGCGACAGCTTTTTCGGCGGGACCGATACTAAGGCGGCGGAGGGGCACATAAGCGCCACAGGAAACGATTCCGGTCATAGGGACCTCCATTAATGGAAATAATCGTCGAGAACCCGGTTGTTCCGACTTAGTTTAATCTCTGTGCCAGGGCTTGTCAAAAAGTGATATAATCGGTTAGCAATTTTGGAAACGAGGAGGCCTGGCATGAATATCATGGTCATGGGCGGGA
This sequence comes from Dehalococcoidales bacterium, assembly GCA_036787005.1. GTDB lineage: Bacteria > Chloroflexota > Dehalococcoidia > Dehalococcoidales > RBG-16-60-22 > JBFYTX01. The sequence goes on from DAIQQC010000144.1 coordinate 1,979, forward strand.
GCGGGCTTTTCGGCAGGAAAACCGTAGCGGCCCTGCTCAAAGATAAAGAGGTAAAGACAGTGGTGTCACTGGATATGGCGCCCCCGCCTTCATGGTTCATGAAGACCGTCGGGAAATACGCGGGTAAATTCCATTACGTCCGCGGGAACGTAACGGAACTCGAAGATATCCTGAATCCCATGAAACAGCATGCCATCGACAGGGTCATCAACTGGGCCTTCATCATGGTGACCGAGGTGCAGGGCGAGCCGCGGCTCAACACTAAAGTCAACGTGCTCGGCATGAGCAACGCCTTCGAGGCGGCGAAAATAATGGGCGCCAGGCGGGTCGTTTACGCCAGCTCCGAAACGGTGTACGGCCCGCAGGCGATGTACGGCATGAGAGAGGTCACCGAGGACGACCAGACCAATCCGACGCACTCCTACGCCGTGTGCAAGCTTTACGCCGAGATCATGGCCGGGCAATACCAGCGGCTCTACGGCATGAGCTTCACCGGCCTGCGCCCGACCATCGGGTACGGGCACGGCGGCAGGTCTCCGGCGCAATTCTGGTCGGACATGCCTTCGAACTGCGCGGTAGGCAAACCCTTCGCGATGGAAGGCGACGGCAAAGGGCTGGCCTC
>DAIQQC010000015.1:0-27018 GCA_036787005.1 Dehalococcoidales bacterium
TCTAAAGTCTGGATAATCGCCCCGGGGCGGAGGTCGAAGTGCTTATTGATCAGCTCCATGATGACTTTATTGTCCACCTTGTTGGTGCCGAAGCATTCAATGGATACCGAGAGCGGGTGGGCCTTGCCGATGACGTAAGCCACCTGTATCTCCAGCCGATCGGCGAGTCCTGCCGCCACGATGTTCTTGGCGATGTACCGCGCCATATACGACGCCGAACGGTCGACCTTGGTCGGGTCCTTGCCGGAGAACGAACCGCCGCCGTGCCGCGCGATGCCCCCGTAGGTGTCCACGATGATCTTGCGCCCGGTGCAGCCCGTATCGGAAACAGGGCCGCCGATGACGAAACGGCCGGTGGCGTTGACATAGTACTTCGTGTCTTTATCGAGATATTTCGCCGGCACCACTTCTTTTATTACATGCTTGATGATGTCTTTCTCTATCCGGGCATGCGTAACGTCGGGGTCGTGCTGCGCCCCGATGACCACGTTGTCGACGCGCTTCGGGACGCCGTTACGATATTCCACCGTCACCTGGCTCTTGCCGTCGGGGCGGAGGTACTTTAATATGCCCTCTTTCCTGACCTGCGCCAGTCTCCGGCAGAGCTGATGCGCTAAAGAAATGGTCAGGGGCATCAACTCCGGGGTCTCGTTACAGGCGTAGCCGACCATCATGCCCTGGTCGCCCGCCCCAATCTCGTCGAGGTGGGAGACGCCGGTGCTTTCTTTAGCTTCCAGCGATTTGCTCACGCCAAGGTCGATATCGGCCGACTGCGGCTTAATGGAGACCATCACTCCCATGGACTGATAATCGAAGCCGTATTCCGGCCGGGTATAGCCGATGTCCCGGACGACATCCTTAACGATCTGCGGCACCTCGATATATGTATCGGTGGTAATCTCCCCCAGGACGATGACCAGGCCGGTGGTGGTGGCCACCTCGCAGGCCACGCGGCCGTTAGGGTCTTTGGCCATAATGGCGTCCAGTATCGAGTCCGCCACCTGGTCGCAGATCTTGTCCGGGTGCCCCTCGGTCACCGATTCCGAGGTCAACAGATACCTGGGCGTAGAGGCGAAGTTATCGGGCATTTCTTTCCTCCGTTTGGAAATTGTTTCTTGTATCCTGGTTATTCTTCAGGTGCCTTCTTGCCAGCCGCTTAAATACTTCTTCTGCTCTGCGGTCAGCCTGTCTATCGCCACGCCCATGGCTTTTAGCTTCAGGCGGGCGACCTCTTTATCGATCTCCTCCGGCACCGGGTTCACCTTTATCGCCAGCTTGCCCTGGTGCTTGACCATGTACTCGGCGCAAAGCGCCTGGTTGGCGAAGCTCATGTCCATGACGCTGGCCGGGTGGCCCTCCGCCGCCGCCAGGTTGATCAGGCGGCCTTCTCCCAGCAGATATAACGAGCGGCCGTCTTTAAGCACATACTCGTCGACGGAGCCCCTTATGCGGCGTTTGCTCTTGCTGAGGCCCTCCAGCGACGGGATATCGATCTCGACATCGAAATGGCCGCTATTAGCCATGATGGCGCCGTCTTTCATGACTTCCAGATGCTGCTTATCGATGACCTTCTTATCGCCGGTGACGGTGATAAAAATATCACCGATTTTAGCCGCTTCCAGGAGAGGCATGACCTCGTAGCCTTCCATGACGGCTTCTAAAGCCCTGACCGGCTCGACCTCGGTAACGATAACGCGGGCGCCCATCCCTCGCGCCCGCATGGCGATGCCCCGACCCGTCCAGCCGTAGCCGCTAACGACCACCTTTTTCCCGGCCCAGAGGATATTGGTCGCCCGGGTGATGCCGTCGATGGTGCTCTGGCCGGTGCCGTATCTATTATCGAACAAATGCTTGGTCTCGGCGTCGTTGACGGCGAAGATGGGGAACCGGAGGGCGCCTTCCCTTTCCATGTTTTTCAGGCGCATCACGCCGGTAGTGGTCTCCTCCGCCGCCCCGATGATCGTTTTCGCCAGCCCGGGGCGCTTTGTCAGCACCGCGCTGATGAGGTCGGCGCCGTCGTCCATAATCAGCTGCGGCTTCGCCTCCAGGGCGTCCAGCAGGCTTTTATTATAGACGGCCACGCTCTCACCCTTGACCGCGTATACGGACATGCCGTGTTCTTTGACCAGAGCCGCCGTCACGGCGTCGTCGGTGGAGAGCGGGTTGGAAGCGGTCAGGGTTACTTTAGCCCCGCCGGCTTTAAGGGTGATCGCCAGGTTGGCCGTCTCGGTGGTAATATGGGCGCAGCCGGCGAAGGATATACCGTCGAGCGGCTTTTCCCTGGCGAAGCGCTTCCGGATCAGCCCCAGGACCGGCATCTCCCGGAAAGCCCAGTCGATGCGCTGCCGCCCCGCCGCCGCCAGGGAAATGTCCTTGATGTTGTACCTGCGGGCTGCCATAAACAGCTCCCTTCTCGTTCGATTATCGACGCTTCGGTTGAATCGGGTGAATAATCTATATTATATCAATACGCCAATAGTTACACAATTGTGGACAGCTGGCATTCGCCATATTGAGACGATTTTGTGAGGAGGACATCACGGTCACGCTATCCCCCAGTCGCGGTAGCCCTGCCGGATGACCGCGCCGTATTCTTTGGAAGGCGGCGATTCTTCCATCTGGCCGGACTTGATATAGGCCACCGCCTGGTGCGGCTGGTTGTCCTCGTCGTAGACCGTCACGTTGAACCGTGAGTAGCCGGCCTCGTATTTGTCGAGTTGCCTCAGGCAGGCGTCGCCGACCTCGTAGATACCGCCCCGCACCTTTTCGCCCCGGAAGGACTTGATGGTAGCTTTGCCCCCGCGCCATTCCCTCGACCATCCGGTAAACACGATCTTGTAATTGGGCAGCGTCGCCGTGAACTTGGGCAGGGCGTCCGGGCAGCGCGACTTCATCTGCTGTCTGCTCAAGTTAGAGGCATAGGCGAAGTAGTACATATCCTTATCGTTTCTCCATGACTAAAGTATACTACAGTTCGATAACCAAAATCGTCTCCAGAATCGACTATTCAGGGTTGACATCAGAAGGCAATGAGGGTAACATGGTTAAGCCGAAATAACCCGGCCAATTCCGTGATCGGCGGGGATGGCCGGGGGTTTCGAGGATTTGCCGATGCGAAATATGCTGGCTGTAATAATGGCGGGGGGTTCGGGCGAGCGCCTGAATATCCTGTCTCAAGAACGCGCCAAGCCGGCCGTGCCCTTTGCCGGTAAATACCGGATAATCGATTTTGCTCTCAGCAACTGCGTCAACTCGGGACTGCATAACATCATCGTCCTGACCCAGTACCAGCCGGTGTCTTTGACCGAGCATATCGGCATCGGCACGCCCTGGGGATTGGCCGTACCGGACAGGAACATCAGGCTTTTACAGCCCTATCTTACCCGCGGCGGTGATCGCGATTGGTATAAAGGCACCGCCGATGCCGTTTACCAGAACCTGAATCACATCGCCAGAGAAAAGTGCAGCGAGGTCCTCATTCTCAGCGGCGACCATATCTACAAGATGGACTTTACCCCGATGCTGGCCTTCCACCGGGAAAAACAGGCAGACGCTACCCTGGCGGTTACTCCCATGCCCGAAAAAGAGCTATACCGGTTCGGCACGGTTGTTATGAACGAAAACGGCCAGGTAACCCGTTTCAGGGAAAAAATAAAGGACCCGCCCGGCAATCTGGTTTCCATGGGCGTTTACATTTTCAATATGAAGACCCTCCAGCGCTGGTTAGAGGCAAGAGAGGGGCACGACTTCGGCAGGAACATCTTTCCCAAGATGGTGAAGAAAAGCCGCATTTATGCCTATGTTTTTAAAGGCTACTGGCGGGATATCGGGACAGTGGAAAGCTACTGGCAATCCAATATGGACCTGCTTACCATCGAGCCATCGATCCTCGGGGATGAACGCTGGCCGATCCACACACGGGAAGGCGAGTGGCCTCCGGCCAAATTCGGGGACAACGCCAGCGTGGCGAACTGCCTGATCTCCGGCGGTTGCGTTATCGATGGCCAGGTCGAGCATTCCGTGATTGCGCCGGGTGTGCAGATAGCCCGGGGCGCCGTGATCAAAGACTCCATCATCATGGAAAAGGCCGTTATCGGACGGCATAGCGTCGTTGACCGCTGTATCCTCGATAAACAGGTCACCGTTGGGTCAGACAGTTTCGTCGGGTCCGGTGAAGACCGTCGCCCCAACCGGTTGCATCCCGAGATCCTTAGCAGCGGGCTGACCGTTATCGGGAAACAGGCGGCAATTCCCTCTAAATTCAAAATAGGCCGTAACTGTATTATCTACGAAGGTGTTACCGGCAATGACCTGCCGCTCTACAGGCTGAAAAGCGGCGAGACCATCAGGCATAAAGCCAGGCGCGCCGGCGCAAAGACCTAGAGGAAGCTTTCCCGATCCCTGCTAAAGCTTGATCAACCTTCCCAGCAGCTCTTCGACTTCCTGCGGGGAGTCCAGGAAATAGCCGGCGGCTGATTTTTTATTATCGCCGCCCACATAAACGCCCCACCCCTCCGGACGTTTCAGCACTTTAAAAGCATCTTCATCGGTGGCGTCGTCGCCGAGGTAAACGGTCAGTAAACGCGAGAGTTTGAGGTCGGCCTTGATTTTCGCGCCGATGAACTCTACCGCTTTGCCCTTGTCCCAGTCCAACGGCGGCCGGATCTCCCAGATTTTTTTCATGGGGAACACCTTTATTTCGCCTGTGGTGACGTGCGGTGCGGTGACCTGCTTGACGATGCCGGCTACGGCGCTTTCGTCTTCAGGCTTCGCCAGCCGGAAATGCACGCTCAGGCTCAAGCCCTTGTCCTGGACGATAATGCCCTTGATATTGTCCAGCGCCTGCGCCAGCCGCGCCGCAAGGTCTTGCATCAGCGGACGGACGGCTCGCGCCTGCGGGTGGATATAGCTCAGGCCGGGCCCCTCTATTTCCAGTCCGTGATTGCCGGAATAATAGATGCCCGCGACGCCCACCATCGCTTCGACCTCTTTAATGGAACGCCCGCTGATAACTCCCGCGGTAGTCCGCGGCTGCTTTGCCAGGGCTTTCAGCTTCTCCCTGGCGCTTTCGGTTATCCTGGCATCCTCGGGCCGGCCTACGATAACAGCCAGCGTGCCGTCGTAGTCGGCCAGTAACAGCCGGTGTTCCGCCCCCCGGTAATCTTTAACGAACTCCGGCCACGACCGGAACAGGTGGCGCATTATCCCTCCCCCAGCGCGGCCAGGCGTGAGATGATCGAAGCCCCCCAGCGGTAGATATTGTTGGCGGCGACGATCTTGCGCATCGCGGCCATGCGGCGCCGCCTTTCCGCTTCCGGCATCTCGATGGCCTGCTTGATGGTCGCGGCAAATTCACTGATATTGTAAGGGTCTATCAACAAAGCGTCTTGCAGCTCTGCCGCCGCGCCGGTGAACTTGCTCAGTATCAGAACGCCGTCGCCATCGCTCCGGGCGGCGACGTATTCTTTAGACACCAGGTTCATGCCGTCATGGAGCGAGCTGACCACGCAGAAGCGGGCGAGGCGACGCAGGGCGTTAAGCGTCACCGGCTCCAGCTGCCGCATCATCGGTACCACAGGTTTATATGAAGTCGAGCCGTACCGGGTGTTGATATCATCGATCATTTTATCGACCCTGGCAGCGAGCTCCCCATACGCGCCGATCTCCGTCCGGCTCGGCATGCCGGCCATGATATAGACCACCCTGCCGCGGTAGACAGGATTTGCCTCCAGGAACCTGTCCAGCGCGTGGAGCCGCTCCGGGATGCCCTTGGTATAGTCCAGCCGGTCCATGCCCAGGCCGACGAATTTCCCTTCCAGGTCGTATTCGCAGCGCAAACGCTCTATCTCCTTCGCTACCGCCGCTGTCCCGGCCTGTTGGGAGATGGTTGCGAAATCGACGCTGATAGGAAAAGACTCGACGCGGGTCTTGTACGGCGAGATATGCTTCGCGGATTCTATGAAACTCTTGCAAAAAGATAGTATGTGAAACCCCAGTAAATCGTTGCCGAGCAGTCCCCTGACGATCTCTTCATACCAGGGACACTGACGCAGCGTTTCGTATTCCGGCCACGGGATATGCCAGAACTGCCCGACGGTCAACCCGGGGGCCTGTTCCTTGAGATAGCGGGGCAAAAGAGCGAGGTGATAGTCCTGGGCCAGCACCAGCGCCGGCCGGCCGGCTGTCTCCTGGAGGACGGCTTCGGCGAAGAGCCGGTTGACCTTCTGATAAGCCAGCCAGTCAGCCTCCTTGAACTCAGGCGCAACGCCGGCATCATGGCACAGCGGCCAGAGGCCGCGGTTGGCGAAGCCGTAGTAATAGCCGTTTAGCTCCTCCTCCGTCAGCCAGACCCGCCGCAGCGTGTATTCCGGCCGGTCCGGTGGCACGGCCACCCGGTCTTTGGTATCGACCGCCCGCCGGTCGGCATTACCGGCGCCCTGCGCCACCCAGGTGCCCCCGGAGGCGCGCAGCACGGGATCGAGCGCTTCGGTCAGCCCGCCGACGGTGGTTTTCCACGTCAATTCATCGCCGGAAAAACTGTGCACATAAGGCTCGCGGTTGGAGACGACAATAAATAACCTGCCGCCGAGTTTTTCGCGCACCAGCCGGCATAATTTCTCCTTGTTCCAGGGCGTTTCGGTCACTTATCTTCTCTCCCGTGATTCAGCGGCCATTAATTTTTCCCGTTATTCTTTGCAGCCATTTGTTTTTAACCGGCTGCCACCTGCCGGCGCTGAACAGCCTGGGGAAGATAGCTTTACGGGTCTCCTCGACGATGAAAAGGCTGCCGCCGGCCATGATAATGATGCCCCACTTATCCGCGCTCAGCGGGACGGTATAAAAGGCCTGCTGGAGGAAGGGCAAATAGACCACCGCGAGTTGTAGCAGTATCGCCAGCGTTACCGAGCCCACCAGCCAGCGGTTCTTGAGCAGCCCCAGCTTGAAGACGGTGCGCTCGTCGGCGCGGGCGTTGAAGGCGCGGAACCACTCGAAGGTGACCATCGTGCAGAAGGTAATCGTCCGCGCTTCTTCGATACTGAACCTCGCCTGCGCCCAGTTGAAGACCAGGAAAACTCCGGTGCCCATCATGACGGACATAAAAAGTACGCGCAATAGCATCCCGGGAAAGAGAATACCCACCGAGGGATGGCGCGGCGGCTGCTTGAGTTCGTCGCCAATCCTGGGTTCCAGCCCCAGGGGTATCGCCGAGGCTGTATCCGTCACCAGGTTGACCCAGATAATCTGTACCGCCAGCAGCGGCGCCTTCCCCAGGAACAGAATGGTGAGAATCAACGCCAATAACTCGCCGATGTTGGTGCTCAATAGTAAAAAGATAACGTTTCTTAATCGGTTGAAAATCGTCCTGCCCTCGTCGACCGCCGCCACCACCGAGGAAAAATTATCGTCGGCGAGCGTCATGTCGCTGGCTTCTTTAGCCACGTCCGTGCCGGAAATACCCATGGCGATGCCGATGTTAGCCGCCTTTAAAGCCGGGGCGTCGTTAACACCGTCCCCCGTCATTGCGACGACATGTCCGCGACTTTTAAGGGCCCTGACAATCCTCAGCTTCTGGATCGGTTCGATGCGCGCGAAGACGGAAATGCCTTCAACCTGCCGCGCCAGCTCGGCGTCGTCTATCTCGCCGAGCTCTTTCCCCGTCATTGATTTCCCCGGCGGCAGCGCCAGTTCCCGGGCGATGGACTCCGCCGTTACCTTGTTATCGCCGGTGATCATGATTACCTTGATGCCCGCCTCCCCGCAAAGCCGGATGGACTCCTTGGCCTCCTCCCGCGGCGGGTCGGCCATGCCGTTCAGTCCCGCCAGCACCAGGTTGCCCCGGAAATGCTCTTCCTCCAGGTCCTGGAGATCAGCCGGCAGTTCGGCATAGCCCGTGGCGATGACCCGCATGGCGTCGGCGGCCATGGCGTCGTTAGCCTTGATAATTGCCTGCCGGTCGGCTTCCCCGAGCGGCACTTTATCTTTGCCCCGCAGCTGGTATTTGCTGAGGGCCAGGATCTTTTCCGGCGCCCCCTTGACGTAGGCGACCCTCCCCCCTTCATGGGGATGTAGAGTGGCCATATATAGCTTCTCGCTCTGGAAGGGTATTTCATCCAGGCGGGGGAACGTTTTTTCCAGCTTCTCCATGTCCAATCCGCCCTTGATGGCCGCGACGACCAGCGCCCCCTCGGTGGGGTCGCCGAAGACGCTGCAGTTATGGTCGCCTTCCTCGGACAGCAACGCGTCGTTGCAGAGCGCCCCTATTCTCAAATGCAGTTCGAGCTCCGGCAGCCCGGCGGGTTCGACTTTTCGCCCGTCGGCGCGGAACTCGCCCTCGGGCCAGTAGCCTTCGCCGGTGACCTCCACCCATTTCCCGCCCGTATAGATCCGCCGCACGGTCATCTGGTTCATGGTCAGCGTCCCGGTCTTGTCGGTGCAGATTACCGTGGCCGAGCCCAGTGTTTCCACCGCCACCAGCTTGCGAATGATGGCATGGCGGTGCGCCATGCGCCTCATTCCCAGGGCCAGCACCACCGTGACGACTGCTGGCAGTCCCTCAGGTATTGCCGAGATAGCTGCGGCTACCGCCAGCAGGAAGACTTCCAGCCACGCTATGCCTTTAATCAGTCCGATGACTACCAGCAGAACGCAGATACTGAGGAAAACAAAGATCAGGTAACGGCTCAGCTTGCTGATGCTCTGTTGCAGCGGCGTTTTTTCCGGCTTTGACTCCTGGATGCCGCTGGCGATCCTCCCCATCTCCGTCTGCATGCCGGTCCTGACGACTACCGCCGTAGCCCGGCCGTACGTAACGGCCGTCCCCATGAACACCATGTTTTTCTGCTCGGCGATGGGCAGCTCGCCGGGGAGCGGGCGGGTATGTTTGTCCACCGGCATCGACTCGCCGGTGAGGGTGGCTTCATTCACTTTGAAATTCGATTCTTTAACGAGGCGGGCGTCGGCGGTCACTTTATCGCCGGTCTCCAGGATGAGCACGTCGCCGGGGACGATATCACGAGCGGGCACCATCTTAACGCTGCCGCCCCGCCTGACCCGCGCCTGCGGGGCCGTCATGCGGATGAGGGCCTCCATGGCCTTCTCGGCGCGCGTTTCCTGCATGAAGCCGATGGTGGCGTTGAGCAGCAGCACGCCGAACACCACCCAGGCATCGATGAAATGCCCGGCTATCATCGAGACGATCGCCGCCGCCAGCAGCACATAGATCAGCGGGCTGAGGAACTGCTGGAGAAAAACCAGCGGCCAGGGCGTCTTTTTCCGGCCCTTTAAGCTGTTATGTCCGTGCTTGAGGAGCCGCGCGGCGGCTTCGGCTTCCGCCAGCCCGGCGTGGCCCGACTCCAGCGTCTGGAGGGCTTTATCCGCGTCGGTCTGGTACCATGCTTCCGTCATATCTAAATATTATATAACAAATTCTTTTTTCAGACTTGCGGAAGGAGAGCGAACGGCGCGGCCAGGCTAATGGGCGTGTTCGTGGGCAGCCCCTTTGCCTGTCCAGAGCAGCGGGAAGACGATATCGCTGAAACAGCAGGGAATCCACACTGCCAGGAACAGGAAGGCGAAGAGGAGGGGAAGTCGAGGCAGCCAATCGATCGCCCCGAAGGCGCTGAAATAGAGCAGCGAAGCCCAGGTGCTTATCAGGATGTGCCACATATGGGGTAACTTGGTATTGGTGTTAAGATAACCGATGCCGATCCCGATAAAGAGCGCGCCGTTGACGACGATCCATTCCGGAATACCGATGTAGGGCATCCTGGCCGTCTCGATGAACGGCAGCTCGAACGATATATTAATGTTAATAGCGGTGCCCTCGGCGAAGGGGATAATGGCGTCGCTGAGCGTCCCGATGACGAGCGGTCCGAAGTAGCAGATGAGGAGTGTCAGCCAGAGCGGCCTTTTCTTATGTTTGCGGTAAAGCGCTGTGGTCACCATCGCGCTTAAAAGCAGATGGAGCGGGTGGAAGGTGTAATAAAGCGCTTCCAGCACGCTGGCGCGGATGCTCACCTGGCTGATGATGACCATCGCCACGATGCCGGTGACCGCGCCGGCGGCGGTATAGGGGATGTGATGCCAGAGTTCCTGGCCGATGCGCTTGAGCATTGCCTTCCTACTTAGCCGCTGCTTTAACTTTAAGGCATTTCCGGCACTGCCCGAGGAACTCCAGGAGATGCCCGTTTATCTTAAAGCTGGTCTCTTTCGCCAGTCGCCGTTCCAGGCCGGCGAGGTCGCAATCCGTGAAATCGACCACTTTACCGCAGCCGGAGCAGATGAGGTGATGGTGGTGCTCGGCCGGCCGACGCATAAGGTAGCTGCGGCAGCTACCGCCGGCGTGCATTTCGCAGATAAAACCAAGCCCCGCCAGCATTTCCAGCGTGCGGTAAATGGTCACCAGGCCGATGCCGGGGTATTCGTTTCTCACCCTCTCGTGTATCGCGGCCGGTGTCAGGTGCTCGCGGCTCTGCACGATGGCATCAATCACCGCCCGGCGCTGCGGGGTAATCTTGTGACCGTGCCGCCTTAGTTCCCGCTCGATTCGCTTTTCCGTATAGACCATTTGCGCTGCCAGTTGAAAACGATTTTCAATTAGAAAAATAGCACAAGGGTCGGTCCGTGTCAACAGCGTTGATAAAAAATAGGTGTTCCCCCTCATTGCCCCTGACTTGACAGGTATGGTAGAATTGATAAGTGTGCCTGAGTGGGCAGATGTCCATTGCGTAACATTATTTTAAATTATTGTTGGAATGCGTGATAATCGATGGAAAAGATTCTGCAATTACTTTCGGGGAATGAGGCGCTGGCCCTCGGCGCTTATCACGCCGGCGTGCAGGTAGCCGCCGCTTATCCCGGCACCCCCAGCACCGAGATCCTGGAAAATCTCTCCCGTTTTAAGGACATCCACGCCGAGTGGTCCACCAACGAAAAGGTCGCCATGGAAGTGGCCATGGGCGCCGCTTACACCGGCGCGCGCGCCATGGTCTCCATGAAGCACGTCGGGCTCAACGTGGCCTCCGACCCTTTTATGGCGGCTTCTATCACCGGTATCATCGGCGGTCTGGTGGTAGTTACCGCCGACGACCCTCAGATACACTCCTCCCAGAACGAGCAGGACAACCGGCATTACGCCCGGCTGGCCAAGGTGCCGATGCTGGAGCCGTCCGACAGCCAGGAAAACTACGACCTCGCCGGGCTGGCATTCAGCCTCAGCGAGGAGTTCGATACCCCCGTCCTCTTAAGGACAACCACCCGCATCGCCCACTCGAAGTCGGCCGTGGACGTCAGCCGGGACCGGGTGGTGAAAAACCCCCAGCCGGCTTTCCTGTTCAACCAGCGGAAATATGTCATGCTGCCGGTCTACGCCCTGCCCCGCCACGCCGAGGTAGAGAAACGCATGGTACGCCTGGCCGAATATGCGGAGACCTTTCCCTTTAATAAGATCATCTGGAATCGACGCAAGTTAGGCATCGTAACCTCCGGAGTCGCTTACCAGTACGCGCGGGAGGTCTTCCCGCAGGCGTCCTTTTTAAAGCTGGGCATGACCTGGCCGCTGCCGGAAAGAATGATCAAGGACTTCGCAGCCGGGGTGGAAAGGCTCATCGTCATCGAGGAGCTCGACCCCTTTTTACAGGACAACATAAAGTCGATGGGCGTCAAGGTCACCGGCAAGGAGTTCATCCCCCTGGTCGGCGAGCTGAACACGCGTATCATCGCCGAACACTGCACCACCGCTGGCCTCCTCCCCGAATCGGAAAAAGCCAGCGTCCTGCCGGCCGCCACGGGACTGCCCCGTCGACCTCCCCTGCTCTGCCCGGGCTGCCCGCACACCGGTATCTACTCCATACTGAGCAACCTCGGCCAGCGCGCCAAACTGCTGGAAGCCAAAGAGCCGCAGGAGCCGAAGCTGATCGTGACCGGGGACATCGGCTGCTACACTCTCGGCGCATACCCGCCCCTCAACGTGCTGGACACCACCGCCTGCATGGGCGCGGGCATCGGGCAGGCTTTAGGCATGGAAAAAGCGGGCGTGAAAAGCAAAGTTGTGGCCGTCATCGGCGACTCCACCTTTTTACATTCCGGCATCACCGGACTGGTGAACGCCGTTTACAATGACGGCCATATCACGATTCTCATACTGGACAACCGCACCACCGCCATGACCGGCCACCAGGAGCACCCAGGCACCGGCGTCTCGGCACAGGGCGGCGAAACAGTTGCCGTGGACATCGAGAGCCTCTGCCGCGGCATCGGCGTGAAGGACGTCAAGGTCATTGACGCCTTCGACCTCAAGGCTTTGCGGGCGGGCTTGAAAGACTCGCTGGACAGGCCGGAGGTCTCGGTCATTATCGTGCGGGGCGCCTGCGCCGTGCAGGTGAAGAAGCGCGCCAACCCGCGTAAGGTCGACGTAGCGCTGTGTTCGCAGTGCGGCGCCTGCCTTAAGCTCGGCTGTCCCGCCATCCAGAGCGTCGACGGGCAGGTCTCTATCGAGCCGACCCTCTGCGCCGGGGACATCTGCACTATCTGCGAGCAGCTTTGCCCGAAGAAGGCTATTTCGGCATGAAAAACGCTAATTTCAAAAAGCTAGATATCCTCGTCACCGGAGTGGGGGGACAGGGAGTCGTTCTCGCCAGCGATATCATCGGCGAGACCGCCCTGGCCGCCGGCTTCGACGTTAAAAAGACGGACACGCTCGGCATGGCGCAGCGCGGCGGCAGCGTCGTCTCCCACGTGCGCCTAGCCAAAAAAGTATGGTCGCCGTTAATTAAAGAGGGCGAGGTCGATATATTGCTGGCCTTTGAAAAGCTGGAGGCCGCCCGCTGGAGCCACTTCCTCACGCCGGGTGCGGTCGCCATCGTCAATACCTACGAGCAGCCGCCCCTCTCGGTCAGCCTAGGACAGGAAAAATACCCCGCCGACGGAGAGATCATCGCCGCCCTAAAAAGGCGCACCGAGCGCATTTACTTTATCGACGCCAACAAGAGGGCCAGAGAGCTGGGCAACGTCAGGACACTGAACATCTTTATGCTGGGCTGCTTTGCCGCCTTCGCCCCCATCGACGAGGCGGTCTGGCAGGAGAGCATCTCCCGGCGCCTGCCGGCAAATATCCGCGAAATCAATCTAACTGCCTTCGCCGCGGGCAGAAAGGAAATCGAAGGTGTCCGTATCGGCTAAGGTCCAGAAAGGCATGGAGCTGGGGTCGTGGATCCGTCGCATGTTCGAAGAAGGCATCGCCATGAAAAAGCAGTTCGGCGAGGCCAACATCTACGACCTCTCGCTGGGCAACCCGGTCATGGAGCCGCCGCCGGAGTTCAAGCGCGAGATAAAACGCCTGGCCGACCATCCCTGGAAGGGGATGCACGGCTACATGGTCAACGCCGGTTACCCGGAGACCCGCGCCGCTGTAGCCGAGCAGCTTAAAAAAGAGACCGGCATCAACCTCACCCAGAACGATATCATCATGTCCGTCGGGGCGGCGGGTGCGATTAACGTGGCTTTAAAGACCATCCTCGACCCCGGCGACGAAGTCATTGTCTTTATCCCCTGGTTCGTGGACTATTTCAATTATATCGAAAACCATGACGGCGTCGTTAAACCCCTCCCCACCGACGAGAATTTCATGCCGCGACTGGACGTACTGGAAAAAAACATCGGCCCGCGTACGAAGGCGGTGCTTACCAACTCCCCCAATAACCCCACCGGTGTGGTTTACGGCGCCGCGGTTCTGGAGAAAATCGCCGCTATCCTGCGCAAAAAGGAAAACGAATACGGGAGGCCGATATTCCTCATCAACGACGAGCCCTATAAGAAGATCATCTACGACGGGCTCAAGTACGCCTCGCCGCTAAGCTTCCACCGGCACAGCATTATCTGCACCTCGCACTCCAAGGACCTTTCCATCCCCGGCGAGCGCATCGGCTACATCGCCTTGCACCCGGATGTCGAAGACCACGACGACATGATACGGGGCTTCGTCTTCTGCACGCGCGTGCTCGGCTTCATTAACGCGCCGGCCTTCATGCAGAACGTGGTGACCAAGATCCAGGGGGTATCCATCAACGTCGGGGAATACCAGCGCCACCGCGACTTTATCTATAACCACCTGAAGCGTTTCGGCTACACGGTCAATAAGCCTGAAGGGGCTTTCTACATCTTCCCTAAATGCCCTATCGAGGACGATGTGGCTTTTGTGCACGAGCTCCAGCACGAGCACCACGTGCTTACCGTGCCCGGCATCGCCTTCGGTTTACACGGCTATTTCCGGCTGGTCTACTGCGTCGACGACGCCCTTCTGGAGAAGTCCATGCCCGGCCTGGAAAAAATCGCTAAGAAATACGGATTGACGAAATAGCATTGACAAACCGGGGTGTTTAAGAGGGGCGCCAGCCCGTCTTTTCTCTTTCCCCCTCCGAACAAATCATGTCGGGGCGTCCAAGAGGGGTCACGACCCCTCTCTCTCTTTCCCCCTCTCCAAACCAAATATCTTCCGCTTTCTCTTTATGCATCTGTTTGGAGAGGGGGCCAGGGGGTGAGGTTAGAAAGGTGATGCTTAGAATAGGATTCTTGTATTTGCATTCTTGAAAAGCCTTGTGTTATACTCGCCCAGCACACAGAAAAACTTAGTGAGGTAGCTAGTATGGACAGAGCTTACATCAAACAAAACGCTAAATCAACGGAACGGCTGGCTAAACTGGTAAAAAGCCTGACTGAAAAAGAGCTCAAACTTGTAATCTATAAAGAAGGCTGGACGATTGCCGCGGCGCTGGCGCATATCGCTTTCTGGGATGAGCGGCGCCGTCTGGTGCTCAAGGTCTGGAAGAAAAAAGGCGTGAAACCCATCGTACATATAGACGATATCGTTAATGATATCCTGATCCCTTTTTTGCTGGCGATCCCTGTCAGAAAAGCGGCCGAACTTGCCGTTACCGCCGCCCGGGCGCTGGACAAAGATTTAGCTGCGCTTTCTCCCCGGATGGTCAAAGCTATCGAAGCCCTGGATGACGAGGTCGCCCTGAACCGCGCCGATCACCGCAACTCGCACATTGATAAAATCGAAGCATTTTTGAAAAAGCAAAACAAAGCCAGATGACACGTTTCTTATTTTTATTCTTATCGACCTTTCTCTGTCTTCTGGTAATCTTCGCCGGCTGCGGCGCGCCCTCGAATTACCCGGCAGACATCCCCGTGACGGTAGAGCCCACCACGGACGACCCCGAAGGCAAGATCGTCATCGATAACGTGACCATCGCCGCCGGCACGCTTGACCGCGACTATTTTACCCCGGCGGCCGGTCAGCATTTCGCCGGCGAGCCTTGTTTTCTGGTCTCCCTGCATATCAATAACGGCTATAATGAAGACTGCTGGGTGACTTTTCATGCTGACGGAATTGATGATTCAGGCAACCAGGTATCGTTCACGCTGGATACCGGCCCCCTGGCGGGTGCCTGGCAGGTCTACCTCGCCAGCTTTAGCTCCGCGGAGTATACCCTGCACCTGACGCGGGCGGATAATGTGGACCGGCTGACGGTATCCTCGCAGAGGACCATCCGCACGGTTTCGTAACGCGAAGCGATGCAACCGCTTGCTCGTTTGCATTCCTTAAAAACTCTATGCTATACTTTCCCAGTGCCCTGAAGCTAAACGTTTATCTCAACGTATGGTATATTGAAAACCATGTTAGCCAGCTACGGGTTGATTGCCCTGTTTTCCGCCGTTGTCATTGCTTTTAGCCTTGCCCTCATTGTTATCCCTATCGTCCTCCGCATACTTAAGATCATCCCCTCTCATCCCGGCCCAGTCAAGAACTCTATCTTCGAGTGCGGCGTGGAGACCATCGGCAAGACCTGGGTGATGTTCAATTTCCGCTATTATTTCTACGCCCTCGTCTTTCTCGCCCTCGATGTCCTGGTCATCTTTCTTTATCCCTGGGCGGTACAGCTCCGTGAGCTGGGGGCGTCCAGCCTCTATGCCGTGCTGGCGCTCGTCCTCATCGTCTCGGTCGGCTACGTCTACGCCTGGAAGAAGAAGGTCCTGGAATGGAAATGACGGGCCCGGAAAACTTCCCCACGGATGGCGAGCTCGACCGCCGCGAAGGACAGGCCGTCGAGGACCTTAAGGCGCACAGCCGCGAGGCTTTTCCCGACCCCGCCGCCTGGCTGGAAGAGGACGTAAAGCGCAATATCGTGCTGACATCGCTCGACTGGATAATCGACTGGGCGCGGCGCTCCTCGATGTGGCCGGCCGTGTGTTACCCCGCCTGCTGCGGACTGGAATGGATGGCCGCGCTAGGGCCCCGCTTCGACGCCGCCCGCTTCGGCATGGAGATCATGCGGGCTTCCCCGCGCCAGGCTGACCTCCTGATCACGGCGGGGACACTCACCTGGAAAATGGCGCCCGTCGTCAGGCGCGTTTACGACCAGATGGCCGAGCCGAAGTGGGTCATTGCCATGGGCGCCTGCGGCATCAGCGGCGGCATCTTCCGCTCGTCTTATAACGTCGTCCCCGGCTATAACAAGATCGTCCCGGTGGACGTCTATGTGCCCGGCTGTCCACCCCGCCCCGAAGCCCTGCTCTACGGCATCAGCCTGCTTCAGAAAAAGATCGGGCGGGCTAAAGCCGTCCCCGACCTCTCCGAGCTGCCCAATCCCCTTAAGAAAGGCGGCCTGAAATGACCGCCGTCCTGCCGGCTAAAGACCTGGTGACCAGGCTGTCCGGCGTGTTTGCCGGCAAGCTGGAAGAGGCCGGCCGCGACAGCGTTCTGGTCAGGGCCGACGCCCTCCTGGAAGTGGCGGCCTAT
The DNA here is from genome assembly GCA_036787005.1 of Dehalococcoidales bacterium. Classification (GTDB taxonomy): domain Bacteria; phylum Chloroflexota; class Dehalococcoidia; order Dehalococcoidales; family RBG-16-60-22; genus JBFYTX01. Next base: position 16,802 of record DAIQQC010000015.1, read on the forward strand.
CTGAAAAACACCGCGGGCTTCGCCTTCGACTATTTTAACATGGTGACCGCCGCCGACTATTACCAGTATTTCGAGGTTGTCTATCACCTTACGTCTACCAGGCACAACCACTCAGTTTTTATCAAGGTGCGCTGCCACAACCGCGCCAATCCCTCGGTACCCTCGGTCGTCCCGCTCTGGCAGGGGGCGGACTTCCAGGAGCGCGAGGTCTTCGACCTCTTCGGCATCAGGTTCGAAGGGCACCCTGATTTAAAGCGTATCGTCCTCTGGGAAGGCTTTGACGGCTATCCCCTGCGAAAGGACTGGAACCGGTGACGACCGAAGAAATGACGTTCAGTACCGAGCCGTTCGTACTCAACTTCGGGCCCCTCCACCCGAGCACACACGGCGTCTTCCGTATCAAGGCCACCCTTGACGGCGAGGTCGTCCTCGATATCGAGCCGGTCTTCGGCTACCTTCACCGCGGCATCGAGAAACTGATGGAAGAGCGCACCTATACCGGCGGCATACCCCTTACCGACCGCCTCGATTACGTGAACTCGATGACGAACAACTTCGCCTACTGCCTGGCGGTGGAGAAGCTGGGGGGAATAAAAGTGCCGGAGCGCGCCGAGTATATCCGCGTCATCATCGCCGAGCTCCAAAGAATAGGCAATCACTGCCTCGCCGTGGGCGCCATGCTCAACGACGCCGGGGCGCTGGGCACGCCGTTCTTTTACCTCTGGCGCCAGCGGGAAAAGATCTACGACCTCCTGGAGATGCTCTGCGGGCAGCGGCTGATGAACAACTACGTACGCATCGGCGGCGTCAGCCAGGATATCCCCGCCGAGTTCCTGCCGGCGGTGATGAAGTTCGTTCCCCAGCTGCGCAGCTTCCTCGACGAATACGATTTCTTCCTGATGCAAAACGAGATTTTACTGGCCCGCGCTAAAGGCGTGGGTGTCCTGCCCCCGGAAGTAGCTATCAACTGCGGCATCAGCGGCCCGGTCGCCCGCGCCAGCGGCATCAAGCGCGACCTGCGCCGGGACGACCCCTATTCTATTTACAATAGATTCGAGTTTGAAATCCCGACCTGCGAGGAAGGCGACTGCTATGCCCGCTATCGCGTCCGCATCGCCGAGATGCTCCAGAGCCTCCACATCATCGAGCAGGCCGCGCAAAGCATGCCCCCAGGCGCAACTAAGGCCGATGTTCCTCACCTTATCCGCCCGCCCGCCGGCGAGGCCTACGGCCATATCGAAGGCCCCAAGGGCGAGCTGGGTTTTTACGTTGTTTCGGATAACTCCATTGCCCCCTACCGCTGCCACGTGCGGGCTACCAGCTTTATCAACCTCTCCGCCCTGCGCCAGATGGTCAGGGGCTGGAAGGTCGCCGACCTCATCATCATCTTCGGCAGCATCGATATTACCATGGGCGAGGTGGATAGATAGTGGCTGTACTTGATTTCGCCATGAACAACTCGCTGCCCATGCAGGCGGTGCCGCCCGACTGGCCCGGCGGCTACTGGTGGCACTGGCTGTTCTTTACCGTCGTCCTGATCGTCTTTATCCTGACCATGGTTCTCGGTGTGATCTATATCGAGCGCCGCCTCCTCGGCCGGATGCAGTCGCGCCTCGGCCCCAATCGCACCGGACCTTTCGGCCTCCTTCAGGCGGTGGCGGACGCCGTCAAAGTGTTGCTTAAGGAGAACATCGTCCCCTCCGCCGCGGACAGGGTCGTGCACTGGCTGGCGCCGGTGGTCGCCTTCGCCCCGGTGTTGATACTGATGGCCGTGGTACCCTTCCAGGACGGTGCCCTGCTAGCCGACCTCAATATCGGCGTCCTTTACGTGGTAGCGATAAGCTCGGTCACCACTGTCGGGGTATTCATGGCCGGGTGGGGCTCGAGCAACAAGTATTCGCTGCTCGGCGCCATGCGCACTGTCGCCGCCGTGGTCAGCTATGAGATACCGCTGGTGCTGTCCATTATCGGCGTCGTGCTGCTGGCTGGCTCGCTCTCATTAAACAGCATCGTGCTGGCCCAGGACATCCCGTTCATTCTGCTCCAGCCTTTAGGGTTCTTCCTCTTCTTTACGGCCGGCTGCGCCGAGATCAACCGGAGCCCGTTCGACCTCATGGAGGCGGACTCCGAGCTCGTAGCGGGCTTCCATACCGAGTACTCGGGCATGAAATTCGCCATGTTCTACCTGGTGGAGTACGCCGAGGCCATTGCCATGGCGGCCATCATTACCACCCTCTTCCTGGGCGGCTGGCGCGGCCCCCTGCTCCCGCCGTGGCTGTGGTTCATCCTCAAGGTCGTCATAGTGTTCTTCGTCATGGTCTGGACGCGCACGACCCTCCCCCGCGTCCGCATCGACCAGCTGATGGCGCTGGCCTGGAAGTTCCTCTTCCCGCTGGCACTAATTAATCTTTTCGTGACCGCCGTCCAGGTGCTGGCCTGGCCGGATGCATTGCCTTGGATCATGGTAGTCATCAACTTCGCCATCATGGGCGTCCTGGTGCTGGCGTGGTCGCGATTCTTTAAGCTAGGATGGGGCCGTGTTAAAGTTTGAGCGTTTCGGGCTCGGCATTGCCAAGGGCCTGGCGGTGACCTTCCGCTACCTGCTGCGTCACCCCACGGTGACCCAGTACCCGGAGCAGCGGCTCAATGTTTCCCGCCGCATCCGCGGCGCCGAGCTGGTGTGGAGCCGCGAAAAGTGCACCGGCTGTGCTACCTGCGCCAAGGCCTGCCCGCAGGGCGCCATAGAAATCGTTACCGCTACAAACTTGGTCAATAATAAGTACGAGGTGCAGACCTACCGGGTGGACACCGGCTACTGCATCCAGTGCGGTCTCTGCGTCGAGGCCTGCCCTTACGACGCCGTTTTCATGGGTTATTCCTTCGAGCGGGCCAAGTACCGCCGTGGCGACGTCGTCCAGGCTAACGACGAGCTCCTGGAATCAGCGTCGCGGCCGGTGAGCGGCTATTACCATCCCGATATTGCCGAAAAACTGCCGGAGCAGACTTTGTTAATAGAAAAAATCGTGGAGAAGCGAAAATAATGGGACTGGACATCGCCTTCTGGATCATGGCGGTGGTGGTCATCGCGGCGGCGCTGGCCGTGGTGTTCCTGCGTAACGTCTTCCGCGCCGCGCTGGCGCTGATCCTCTGCTTTATCGCCGTGGCCGGGCTTTATATTACGCTAAGCGCCGATTTCCTGGCGGCGGTACAGATACTGGTCTACGTGGGCGCCATCTCGGTGCTGGTTATCCTGGCGGTGATGATGACCCGCGATGTCTGGAAAGGCAACCCGGCTAATCGACTCCGCATTCCGGCGCTGGTCGTGGCGGCGGCGCTGGTGGGGATATTGATTTATGCGGTGACCGCCTCACCCTGGCGGATATCTAACCAGCCGCCTTTGACGCCGACGACCGTTCCGCTGGCGAGCCGGCTGTTCAGCCAGCAGGGCTTTATTTTACCCGTGGAGATCGCCGCGACACTGCTGCTGGCGGCAATCATCGGTGCTATCGTTATCGCGCGGGAGAAGGACAAATGACCATCGGACTGGAACATTATTTAGTGCTGTCGGCGGTGCTTTTCGGCATCGGCCTTTACGGGGCGCTCACCCGCCGTAACGCCGTGGTCATCCTGATGTGCATCGAGCTCATGCTCAACGCGGTGAACATCAGCCTGGTGGCCTTCTCCAGTTACGTCGTGCCGCTGCTGCTGACAGGGCAGGTCTTTGCCATCTTCGTGATGGTGGTGGCCGCTGCCGAGGTAGCGGTAGGCCTGGCGATAGTCCTGGCCATCTTCCGCGGCCTGGGGGACATCGATACCAACAATATCAACCTGATGAAGTGGTAGAAACTGTAAAATAGGAGGAAAAGGATCATGGGTAAAGCTTCAGGCGGTTTTATGGGGGCTTTCTGGTTTGCCGGCTGGCTGTTCACCCTGGGTTTCGCCAACCTGGTCTGGTGGAAGGCCATCCTGGGCATCGTCGTCTGGCCGTTCTATCTGGGCGACGCCGTTCTGGGTATGTAGAAGGAGAAGTAACAAGTATTAAGTAACAAGTATCAAGGAAGTGTTGAAATAATAAAGGACGGGGGAGTGATTTGATACTTGCTATTTGTCAGTTGCTACTTATCTTGATATGTGGATAGAAGTTAAAAAAACTAAAACCCTGGTCATCGCGGAGATGTGGAAGGAATGCTTCGAGGGTGAAGGCATCCCCACCCGCATCATGCCCGTCTCCGGCCTGCCCGTCGGCCAGGAACTGGCGGAGTACTCCGTGCTGGTGCCGCAGGATAAAGAGCACGTGATAAAGGATATCTTAAGGAAGCTATGATACCCTATCAGCTTATCTGGCTCATCATGCTGCTGCCGCTGGCGTCGTTCGTCGTCAACGGCCTGCTGATACGCCCTTTCGTTAACCGGAAGTCGAAGGCCTACGGTTATATCACGATATTGTCTATCACTGCCTCGGCCGTATTTTCCGTCTGGATGCTGTTCTCGGTGATGTCCGCCGAAGACCACCTCATTGCCGTGCCGGACGTCACCTGGGTGGTGGTGGAAAACGGCGTCACCATCCACCTGGGTATTATCGCCGACCAGCTTTCCGCGGTGATGGTCGTCGTCGTATCTATCGTCAGCCTGATGGTCCAGATTTACTCGCTGGGCTACATGGCCCACGACGAGGCCGGCTACTATCGGTATTATACTTACATGTCCCTGTTCACCTTCTCGATGCTTGGGCTGGTCCTCTCGGATAACCTGCTTTTCACCTTCGTCTTCTGGGAGATGGTCGGCCTCTGCTCTTACCTGCTCATCGGCTTCTGGTTCCATAAAAAGTCCGCCGCCGACGCCGCCAAGAAGGCTTTTATCGTCACCCGAATCGGCGATTTCGGTTTCCTGGCGGGCATCCTGATCTTATATCTCAACACCGGCACTTTTGATATTTACGAGCTCCACTGGCTGGCTGTCACCGGCGTGCTGGCCGGCCCGGCTCTGATGTGGGCGGCCGTCGGCCTCTTCGCGGGCGCCATCGGCAAGAGCGCCCAGTTCCCGCTGCACGTCTGGCTGCCGGACGCCATGGAAGGCCCCACCCCCGTCTCCGCCCTTATCCATTCCGCCACGATGGTCTGCGCCGGCGTCTTCCTGGTGGCGCGCATGATGCCGGTCTTCGTTTTTTCCGAACAAGCGATAACTCTGGTGGCAGTCATCGGCGGGTTCACTGCGATTTTTGCCGCAACTATGGGGCTGGTCGCCAACGATATCAAGCGCGTGCTGGCCTACTCCACTATCTCCCAGATCGGCTACATGATGCTGGGGCTGGGGGCGGCGGGCCTGGCGCTGTCCCGCGAGATCTCCGGAGGTGAACTCAATTTTGGTACGGAAGAAATGCTGATTATAGCCAAAGCCGCCGTGGCGGTCGGCATGTTCCATCTCTTTACCCACGCCTTCTTTAAAGCTTTATTGTTCATGGGCGCCGGCAGCGTCAACCACGCCAGCGGCACGTTCGATATGCGCCTTATGGGTGGCCTGCGCAAGACGATGCCCTGGACCTACGTTACCTTTCTCGTCGGCTCTCTGAGCCTGGCGGGCATCTGGCCTTTAGCCGGGTTCTGGAGCAAGGACGAGATACTGGCCAGCGCCTTCGAGAGCCAGCCGGTGCTGTTCGCCCTGGCCCTGATTACCGTCTTCCTGACGGCCTTCTACATGTTCCGCGCCATCTTTATGACCTTCCACGGCGAGTATCGAGGCGGTGCAAAAGAAGAGGGGCACGATTATTCGCATACCCACGAGTCGCCCCGGGTGATGGTAGCCCCGCTGGTCTTTTTAGCTTTGCTGGCCGTCGGCGCCGGCTGGTGGAACCTGGGCGGCGGTTTCTCCGAATTCTTCGGCCACGAGGCCGAGGCCCCCGGTTTCTTCGGCGTCTTTGCCCACGCTATCCCGCTGGTCTCTTTGCTGGTCGCCCTTCTCGGTATCTTTGCGGCCTATGCCGTCTATATCAGGAAATGGGTAACCGCCGAATCTCTGGGCAGGGCTTTCGGCCCGCTCTATAAACTGGTCTTTAACAAGTACTTCTTCGACAAGCTGTACGAGGACATCATCGTGAAGCTGGCTTTAGTCAAGGGGCTATTTACCGGCTTTTCACTATTCGATAGTAAAGGCATCGACGGCGCGGTAAACGGCACGGCGACCGTCCTTGTCGGCGGCGGCCGCGCCGCCCGCCGCGCCCAGACCGGCCAGCTCCAGCTTTACGGGCTCTTTATCGGCCTCGGCGCGGCGATTATCGCTATTTGCGTGTTGATATTTAGTTAGGGGGGTAGGTTGGAATTGACAGGGACAGTCAAGAAAAAGAGAGTTGACCTTTAGTTGGAGATTAGTTTAATTGGAATTTAACGCCTTATCTACCATACTCTTCCTGCCGGCGGTGGGCGCTATCGTCATCGCCCTGATGAAGGGCGCTAACGAGTCGCTCATCAAGCGCGTCGCTGCCGCCTTTACCGTCGTGCCGCTCGTCCTGGCCGTCTATCTCTTTATCGCCTTCGACCGCTCGGCGTCGGCAGCCGGCGCCTTTCAGTTCGAGGAGAACTACCTCTGGATCGCCCCCCTCGGCGCCCGCTATCACCTGGCCGTGGACGGCCTGAGTATGCCCCTGCTCCTGCTGACCACTTTCCTCGGCTTCCTGGCCGTGCTCATCTCCTGGAAGGTCCACGACCGGCCGCGCGAGTTCTTCGCCTGGCTCCTGCTCATGGAGACGAGCATCATCGGCGTCTTTGTCTCCCTCGACCTCCTGCTGTTCTTCATCATGTGGGAGATTGAGGTCGTCCCGATGTATTTCCTGATCAATATCTGGGGCTCGGGGCGCCGGGCCTACTCGGCCATCAAGTACGTTATTTACACTCTGTTCGGCAGTGCCTTCATGCTGGCGGGCATCCTGAGCCTGTATTTCGCCACCGGCAGCCTGAACATGGTGGACATCGCCAACCTCGGCCTGGGCGCTTACCAGACGATAATCCCCGCGGCGGCCATTTTCTGGCTGCTCTTTATCGGCTTCGCCGTCAAGCTGCCGGTATTCCCGCTGCATACCTGGCTGCCGGATGCTCATACCGATGCCCCCACCGCTGTGAGCGTGATGCTGGCCGGCGTCCTCATTAAGATGGGCGGCTACGGGATGATCCGGATCTGCGTCAGCTTCTTCCCGGACGTCGCCAAAGATTTCGCCCTGCCTTTGATTATCCTGGCATTGATCGGCATCATCTACGGGGCCGCCGTCACTCTCGTTCAAAAGGACATCAAGCGGCTCATCGCCTACAGCTCCATCAGCCACATGGGCTACGTTTTATTGGGCATCTTCGCCCTGGGTAATTTGAGCCTGACCGGCGCCGCTTTGCAGATGTTCTCCCATGGTATCGTCACCGGCCTCCTCTTCGCCATGGCCGGGCTGGTCATCCATAACGTCGGGGAGCGCGACCTTACCAAGCTGGGCGGATTGGCCCGGCAGGTGCCGGTGATGGCCGCCGTCTTTTCCATCGCCGGACTGGCCTCCCTGGGGCTGCCCACCACCTCCGGCTTCGCCGCCGAGTTCCTGATCTTCCTGGGCTCTTATAACAGCACGGTGGTGCCGCACATCACGGCCTACACTATCGTTGCTATCGCCGGCGTGGTGCTTACGGCCGGCTATATCCTCTGGATGCTCCAGCAGGCGTTCTTCGGGCCGGTGAAACAGCGGTTCGATTCCGTGAAGGACGCCGACGGCCTGGAAAAATTCTATGCCTTTGTTCTTATTGCCGTGATCATGCTGGTCGGTATCTACCCTGCTGTATTGACCGACGTGTTTAACCTGGGCATTGAGCCTATTGCGAAATTGATCGGGGGTTAAGGAGACCGATTTGAACCTGATAACCTTGCACTTCGAGCGTCTGCCCGACTGGCTGGGGGCCCTGCCGGAAATAACCCTGCTGGTCTTCGCCGGCGCGGTCATCTTCATCGACCTTTTTGTTGCCCGCAAAGGCGTGCTGGCGGTCGTCAGTATTGTCGGTATCCTCGTCAGCGGGCTTTTCAGCGTGGCCTTCTGGGACTTCAACCGCTCTTTCTTCAACAATATGCTGGCCGCCGACCCGTTTGCCGTTTTCTTTAAACTGCTTTTCCTGGGCGTTGCCCTGTTGATCATCCTCGCCTCTACCGATTACGCCGGCAAGTTCAAGCGCTTTCAGGGCGAGTATTACGCCCTCATTCTCATTTCGACCCTCGGCATGATGCTGATGGCTGCCGCCGCCGACCTTGTTTCGCTGTTTATTTCGCTGGAACTGACGAGCATCTCGCTCTATATACTGGTCAGCTTCCTTAAGGACCGCCGGTCTACCGAGGCATCGCTGAAATACCTGTTGCTGGGGGCTATCGCTTCGGCGGTCTTGCTCTACGGCATGGCGCTGGTCTTCGGCGCCACCGGCGCGACCCAGCTGACCCAGATCTTCCGCGCGATTGTCGATTTCGGTTATGGTTCGCTTGTAGTTCATCCGGCGCTGCTGGTGGGCATCGTCCTGATGATCGCCGGGCTGGGCTTTAAAATCGCCGCCGTGCCCTTCCAGATGTGGGTGCCGGATGTTTATGAGGGCGCCCCCACCACCATCACCGCCTACCTCTCCGTGGGGAGCAAAGCGGCCGGGTTCGCCCTTATCCTGCGGGTCTTCCTCGAGGCCTTCCAGTCGCGCTTCGGCGACGAGTGGGGCATGATCTTCGCCGTGCTGGCCGTCATCAGCATGTTCGTCGGCAACATCGCCGCTATCCCGCAGACCAATATAAAGCGCATGCTGGCCTATTCGAGCATCGCCCAGGCCGGTTATCTCATGGTGGGACTGGCGGCGGCGGGGGTGTTTGACCTGGCGTCTTCGGCTCTTCGCCCTGCGGGACTGGCCGGAGGTCAGAGCGCGGTGCTATTTTTCCTGGCCGCCTACGCCCTGACCAACCTCGGGGCGTTCATTGCCGTGATTATTATTTCTAACAAAACTAATAGCGACAACATCGCCGACTTCGCGGGTATGGGCAAGCGCGCGCCTCTGCTGGCTTTAGCCCTGACGCTCTGCCTGGTGTCGCTTATCGGTATCCCGCCGGCGGCCGGCTTCATGGGCAAGTTCTATCTCTTCAGCGCCGCCGTCCGGGCAGACCTGCTCTGGCTGGTCGTCATCGCCGTCATCAACAGCGTTATCTCCGCCTACTATTACCTGCGAGTGGTGAAAGTGATGTGGTTCAACGAGCCCGCTTCGATGGAAAAGGTGCCCTCTTCTGTCCCGCCCCTGGTGGCACTGGCTCTATGCTGCCTCGGCGTCCTGCTCCTCGGTATTATCCCCGGCCTGGTGATGAAGCTGGCTGAAATTGCCGGCTTCCCCTTTTAGTATTAAAAGGCGCTCTTCGCTTGCGGTTAGTTCTTAACACTCACCCCCTTTAATCCCCCTCTCGAACAGGGTTACTTATCAAGCCCGATTGTTATTTGTTCAAGAGGGGGAGAAAAATTGAGAGGGGGCTTCGCCCCCTCTCTCCTAAACTCCCCTCTTCAGCCAATTGAAAATTCGCGTAACAAAATGTGACAGGCTGGAGAGGGGATACAGGGGTGAGGTTAGTTCCCACAGCCAAACAGTCCCGTAACAAAACAGGGATGAAACGCAGTAGCATGACCGATGCTTTTCACCCCTGTAACTTTTCTAACTTCTAGCTCTATTTATATTTTCCCGAACTTCTCTTCTAACGCGGCCTTGTCCCATATTTTCCCGGTCACGTCCTGAGGCCTGGCTGCCGCCAGCATGGCCGGGTACTTCTGCCAGATTATCGGCTCCTCGAAGTTGCTGGTGTCATGTCCTTCCATGAAACCCATCACCACTTCCGTCTTCACAAAATACGGCCGGATGCAGGTGACGGCGATGCCCTCTTCCCGCCGCACTTCCCGCGCCAGGCCCATGGTCAACCTCTCCACGGCGGCCTTGGTGACGCCGTAGGCGATGTTCATGCGGATTTCCTTGGCGAGTATCGAGGAAACGTTGATGATCATCCCGCTTTTCTTCTCTAACATGTGAGGCAGCACTACCTTGGCGCAGAGGTAGGTGCCGTCCAGGTTGACGGAGAGGATCAGACGCCACCTTTTATAGGTCATCTTGTCGAAGGCGTCCTGGGAAGTGACGCCGGCGTTGTTCACCAGCACGTCGATCTTGCCGAACTTCTCGATGGCTTTATTGACGACG
>DAIQQC010000016.1:0-3731 GCA_036787005.1 Dehalococcoidales bacterium
CCATAGGCCTTTGATATTCAAAAACCTCTCACTTTATAAAAAATAAGTTGATTGACATATCGCACAAATGGTACTGTCGTTCACAGGGAGACTAAATATCCCTTTTCCCTTTGACTTTATCGACGATGGCCGTCATGGTCTCGCCGGCGCGCGCGCTGACCAGCACGGTTGCTTCTCTGTCCATGGGTGTCTCGCCCAGGTTGATGATGACCAGCCTGGCGCCGGACTCCACGGCGTAGGCCGGCATATAGGCGGCGGGATAGACCACCAGCGTGGAGCCGATCACGATGAAGAGGTCGGCGGCGCGGGAACGGCGGCCGGCTTCCTCGAGCACTCTATACGGCAGCTGCTCCCCGAACATTACAACGTCCGGCTTGAGCGTCCCGCCGCAATTCGGGCAGGCCGGGATGACCTCGCCGGCATCGAGCCTGGTTTTGATTTCCTCGAAGGGATACCGTCTCCGGCAGCCGAGGCAGACAGCCCGCTTCATGTTGCCGTGGAGCTCGAAGACCTTGTCCTCGGGGACGCCGGCTTTCTGGTGCAGGTCGTCCACGTTCTGCGTGATGACGCAGTCGAGCCGGCCCATCCGGTGCAATTCCGCTATCGCCAGGTGGGCGGCGTTGGGCTGGGCTTTTCCGGTCATCAGCCCTTCTTTGAAAATGTGCCATTGCTTGCGGCGCGACTCCGCACTATTGAGAAATTTATCGATGGTGAAATCTTCGGGGTCATAGCGTGTCCAGAGCCCGCCGGTACCGCGGAAGTCCGCGATGCCTGACTCCGTGCTGATGCCGGCACCCGTGAAGAACACAAGCCTCCTGCTCTCTGCGATGAGCCCGGCGATTCTCTCGATGCTGGTGGCCGCTTCCTGGCTATCCATTTTTCCTTATTGCGGACGCCAGGCTTCTGGCCAACCTGCTTTCGAGGGCCAGTCCTTCCGCCAGCGGTAGTTCGAGCCCCCGTCCGACAGCCTGCTTGACATAACGCATAACTGCGGGGTTCATCCGCTCTATTTTCCGCGCTATTTTTTCAGCTTCGGCTAGCAGGCCGGTGTGGTCGACTATTCGGTCGACCAGCCTTAGCTTGAGGGCTTCTTTAGCTGTAAGCCATCGGCCCGTTAACAGCACGTCTAAAGCGGCGGCCGCTCCGATGGTCCTGGGTAGGGTCTGGCTGCCGCCGGCCGCCGGTATAATACCCAGTCCCGTCTCCGGCATGCCGAAGCGGGCGTCGTCCGAGGCCAGGCGGATGTCGCTGCAGAGCGCCATCTCTATTCCGGAACCGAGCACGTAGCCGTGCAGCGCGGCGATGACCGGCTGCTCGATGCTCAGGAAAAGACCCCAGACGTCCCTGGCGAAACGCGCCTGCCGGGCGAATACCGGCGGGGGCGCGGTCAGGAACTCCGTGAGGTCGGCCCCCGCGCAGAAAGCCTTTTCCCCCGCCCCTTTCAGGATCACCACCCTCACCTCGGGGTCGTCTTTTACCGCCCCCAGCGCCTCGTAAAGCTCGTCGCGCATCCTGACGTTATAGGCGTTGAGGGCTTTGGGGCGGTTGAGCGTGATATATGCCGCGCCGCCGCCCTTCTCGTAAATAATCGTTTCAAAAACAGCCATAAGACTCAGCTTAAAAGCCGCGTTTCCCGAGATACTTGCCTACTAACAACGCTACGGCGGCCACCAGGGCGCTTAATATAAACGGCTCGTAGTGCCAGAGCTGGAACCATTCGAACCAGCAGTCCTCGTCGTTGCAGGCGAAATGCTGGTAAACGGTCAGGCCTATTGCCGAAAGTAAAGCCAGGCCTGCCAGGATTTCTGTCACGTGGTGTTTCATCCCAAAACCTCCCTATTTCCCCTTGAACTCCGGCGGTCTCTTGTCCCGGAAAGCCTTGATCCCCTCGGTGCGGTCGGCGGTGGTGTGCAGCAGGAAATACAGGTCGGCCTCGAGTCTTAAGCCCTGCTCCAGCGTCATGTCCATCCCCTTGAGCACCGCTTCTTTAAGGTACCTTACCGCGAGGGGACCTTTCGACGCGATGATCTCCGCCACTTTTTGAGCTTCCTCCGCCAGCGCTTCTCTCGGGACAACTTTACTCACCAGCCCTATCTCTAGAGCCTCGGCGGCGGGAATGGCGTCGCCGGTGAGGAGCATTTCCATGGCTTTGCCCCGCCCCGCGATTCTTGCCAGACGCTGTGTGCCGCCGTCGCTCGGTATCCGCCCTTGCGTCGACTGCCCCATCGCGAACCGGGCTTTGTCCGACGCGATGCGTATATCGCCGCCTAGGGCAATCTCCAGTCCCTCTCCGATAGCATCGCCGTTGATCGCCACGATTACCGGCCGGTCTATTTTTGCTACGATGGCGGCCGGACCTGCCGGCGGCCTTTCTCCCGGCTCGTCGTCTTTTAAATCGATGAAGGTCTCGCCGGTGCCGGTCAGGACTACTGCGTAAACCGCCTCGTCGCCGTTGACTTCACCGCAGGCATCTTCCAGCTCGCGGGCAAGCTCGCCGTAGATCACCCTCATCTGGCTCAACTTTATGGTGCCGATATGTCCCTTTTTTTCATACTTGAACGTTTGGTATGACATAGATTTATCTTAGGCTTACTCCGCCGCCAGCGTCAAGCCGTTCCGATTGTGTTCGGTTCGGGCCGGTGCTATAATTTGTTCGTATATTTTCTTGAAGGAGCCCTGTAATCGAGATTATACCGGCGATTGACCTGCGGGATGGCAGGTGTGTCCGCCTCTACCAGGGCGACTATAACCGGGAGACCGTCTTTTCTGACGACCCCCTGGATATCGCCCTGAAATGGCAGTCGCTGGGCGCGCCTCGACTACATATCGTCGACCTTGACGGCGCGGCTTCGGGCGAGGTCCGCAACCTGGAAATCATTAGGAATATCGCCAGGGCGCTGTTGATCCCGGTGGAGATGGGCGGCGGCGTGCGTGACATCGCGACCATCAAGGCTCTTCTCAAAGACGGTATCGAGCGCGTTATCCTGGGTACGGCCGCCGTTGAGGACCCCGCCCTGGTCATCGAGGCTTGCCGGCATTTCCGCGAGTCCATCGCCGTGAGCATCGATGCGCGGGACGGCGTCGTGGCCACCCACGGCTGGGTGAAGGTCACTACCCGCAGCGCCGCGGCCCTGGCGAAAACCATGGCCCAGGTGGGCGTCCCCCGCTTTATCTATACTGATATTAACCGCGACGGCACCCTTACCGAGCCCAACTTCTCGGCGATTTCCGGGATGGTAGAAGCCCTCGGCCTGCCCGTCATTGCCGCCGGCGGTATCGCCTCTTTAAACCATCTCAAGATGCTCAAGAAGCTCGGCGCCGAGGGCGCCATCGTCGGTCGCGCGCTCTATACCGGCGACATCAATCTTAAACAGGCCCTTGACGAGGTCAACCGGCTATAATGCAATTAGTAAAGGCAAAGATATGAAAAAGTTGAACTTCAACGATAAAGGTCTTATCCCGGCCATCATCCAGGACGACCAGACCGGCGAGGTCCTGATGCTGGGCTATATGAACGCGGAGTCTTTAAAGCGTACTCTGGAGACCGGCGAGGCCTGGTTTTACAGCCGCAGCCGGCAGCAGCTCTGGCATAAAGGCGAGACCTCCGGCAACGTTATCAAGGTCGTTAAAATTCTTCAGGACTGCGAGAACAACTCCCTGCTGGTGAAAGCCCGCCCGACCGGTCCTGTGTGCCACACCGGTCATCGTAACTGCTTTTTCACTGAATTTGA
>DAIQQC010000016.1:3831-26618 GCA_036787005.1 Dehalococcoidales bacterium
GCCTCTACCGCCTCGTCGATTTCTATCGCTTTGTTCATCGCGGCGATGGCCACTTCCAGCTGTTTGTCGTCGGGCTCGCCGGTCGTCAGCGCCTGCAGGAACAGCCCCGGCGCCAGGATGGTTTTCATCAGCCAGTTCTTCGTGTGCCGCGCGCCGAAGTAGATGACCTCGTATCCCAGCCCCATGATGACCGGGATGAGCGCGATGCGGGACACTATCATCAACCAGAGGTCCTGCCTCCCCACGAACGCAAAAACGATGATGGCGATGATCAATACCAGGAACAGGAAGCTGGTGCCGCAGCGCACGTGCGCGGTGCTGTAGCTCCTGATGGCGCTGACCTCCATCGGCACACCGGCCTCGTGGGCGTTGACCGTCTTGTGCTCGGCGCCGTGATAGGTGAACACCCTTTTGATGTCCGGCATCAGCGATATCAGCTTTAGATAACCTAGAAAAATGACCAGCCGTATCGCCCCTTCGACGGCGTTGAACGCCAGCGAGTTGGGCAGCGAGGGTTTTAACAGGTTGGTGAGAAATAGCGGCGCGACGATGAACAGGGCGACCATCAGTACCGCCCCCGCGCCCACCATTATCCAGAGCGCCCGGGTGGGGATCTCTTCTTTCTCTTGCTCGATGGCCACGTTGGCGGAGAACATCAGGCTTTGTATGCCCAGCACCATCGCCTCGATAAGTACCACGACCCCCCGGATCAGGGGGATGCGCCGCAGACGGCCGGTGGTGATTTTCGGCAGCTGCCTGACTTCGGTGACGATATCGCCACCGGGACGGCGTATGGCGGTGACTAAAGACTTTCGACCGCGTATCATTACGCCTTCGATGACTGCCTGCCCGCCGTAGTTGAATTTTTTTTGGTCCGCCATCAAAGAAAAAGGGCCGATAAATCGGCCCTCCTCCTGTCTATATGCCTAGCTCTGTATCTTGTAGCGCTTCTTGAACCGCTCCACTCGCCCCGCCGTGTCCATCATGCGCCGCTCCCCGGTGAAGAACGGGTGGCAGTTACTGCAGACCTCTACCTTGAGCTGCTTTTTCGTCGAGCCGGTGGTGAACCTGTTCCCGCAGGAGCAGATGACCTCGGCGTCGGGATAATACTGTGGGTGTAGTTTTTCTTTCATGTTACTCCGCTGCTGAAATGCTGACTTTTCTTCGGTCCTTGGTGGTCGGCTCATACTTGACCACGCCGTCGATAAGGGCGTAAAGGGTGTGGTCTTTACCGATGCCCACGTTAAGCCCCGCGTGGATGGCCGTGCCCCTCTGGCGTACCAGGATCGTGCCGGCGCTGACCGACTGCCCTGCATATCTCTTCACGCCGAGCCGCTGGCTCTGGCTGTCCCGCCCGTTGCGGCTGGTGCCGCCTCCCTTTTTATGCGCCATCGGCCTTCTCCTCTTTTATCTCCCCGGTCTTTACCTCTTCGGTCTTCTTGCGCCGCGCTTTTTTCACCGGCTTGGGTGCTTCCACGCCGGGCGGCAGGATTTTATCGATGCTCAACGTCGTCAGTAGTTGCCGGTGGCCCTTCTTGCGGCGGTAACGCACTTTCGACTTGAATTTAAAGACGATTATCTTGTCGCCGCGCCCGTTCTTCTTGGCTGTGACCAGCACCCTGGCTCCCTCGATGAACGGCTTGCCGATGGTGACATCAGCGCCGTCACCCAGGAGCAGCACCTTGTCCAGCTCGATCGCGCCGCCTTCGGCTGCTTCCAGCCGCTCGACGTCTATCGTCTGCCCTTCGGTAACCCGGTATTGCTTTCCGCCTGTTTCAATTATCGCGTAAATTTTCGGCCTCCAAGTTAAATATTGTACCAGTTTTATAGCTGAGAGTCAAATTGGTATGAATCTGTCGTTGAGAACCCCGATATAACCCCCGGTTACTATTTCTTGGGCGGACCAAAAGTTCGTAAGTTAACAGGTCCTTCCCAGTTGAAACCGGCTTCATCGAAGTTCTTGACCCGCGTGGCATCCAGGGTCGGCCCCAGGTAAAGCGCATGGAAGAGTACCGGCTTTCTGATTGCTCTAAAATTTAACGGACAATGCAGTACGCCTTTGGGGATGAAGACAACGGTTGTCGAGGTGATCGTATGCTTCTCCAGTTCCTTTCCCATCCACAGGTCTATCTCCGCATCGAAGCTTTTACATAGGTCCGGTAGTTGCCCGCCGAGGAAAATAAGGAATTCATCATATTTGTGGGTGTGGGGGATTGTTTCCCAGCAGACCGGTGCGGTGAACACCTGCCAGCCTATGGTAGCCGTAGCCCCTGGCAGGGCGGGCGCCCCCCGGAAATATGTTTGAGGGCTGGCAATCTCCGGGAACGGCGGCAGGCTGTTTAGAGAAGTGTAATCATTAGGTTTGGGTTCCGCGCCGTCATAACTCAAGAAATACTTACCGTACTTTTTATCCGCCATCGGACCTCCTGATAAGATGAATCAATAAGTATCTTTATACCGATTTTATTAGTGCCGGATGCACTGGTTCGCTGGTTTTTTTATTATATATGAAGACCTTTCAATTTGTCACACTGTTTTCCCAAAACACGACAAAATCCTCTTCACATTCTCCCCCTTTCCTATGTATACTTATATCGATATCCTCGCATCTTAACAGCCGAATAGGGCAGTCTACTTGTCATAAAGTTGAAAACGAATACCCGGATGCTGAAGCTGATTAGACAATGTCTGAAACGAATAACAGCTACGAAAATCGACCCCTTAGCTACAAACTAAAAATAAAAAAAACGAAAAACGAATAACGGATCAGTAAAAAAACACGCTTTGTCATCGGACTATCCCTGTGTTAGAATTAGGATTGCTTTGAACGCTGACGTCAAATACTGGGTGGCTTTCAATAATATCCCCGGCATCGGCAGGGTGCGCCTCGGCCAGCTCGAATCCTATTTCGGCGGGCTGGAAAAAGCCTGGAAGGCCACCCCGTCCGACCTCAAGAATGCCGGGTTGGACGTCGTCGCCCTGCGCGCTATCTCCCAGTACCGCGATACTATCGACCCCGACGCCGAGATGGCTAAGATCGAAAAAAGCGGCGTGCAGGTCCTGACCTCCAACGATAACGCCTATCCCCGCCGCCTCAAAGAGATTTACGACTTCCCCCCCGTGCTTTACCTCCGCGGCGCCTTGAAGCCTGAAGACGAATGGTCCCTGGCGGTGGTCGGCACCCGCCGGGCGACCGTCTACGGCAAGCAGGTCACCGAGGAGATTACCGCCGACCTCGCCCGCAGCAAGATCACTATCGTCAGCGGCCTGGCCCGTGGTATCGATACTATTGCCCACCGCGCCGCCTTGGATGCCGGCGGCCGGACCATTGCCGTTTTCGCCTCAGGCCTGGACATTATTTATCCCGCGGAAAACGAACGTCTGGCGCATGATATCATGGAGAACGGTGCGCTGATCAGCGAATATGCCCTCGGTACCCGTCCCCGCGCCGATAACTTCCCCCGCCGCAACCGTATTCTCTCCGGCCTCACCCTGGGCACGCTGGTAACTGAAGCCGGCGAGGACAGCGGGGCGATGATCACCGCCCTCAGGGCTTTAGAGCAGAACCGGGAGGTCTTTGCCATTCCCGGCAGCATCCTGTCACCGGCCAGTCGTGGTGCTAACCGCCTTATCCAGGAGGGCGCCAAGCTGGTGCGTGAGTATATTGACATCCTGGAAGAGCTTAATCTGATGACCGTGGAAAGGCAGATCGAAATGCGGGAGGTCCTCCCCGAGTCGGAGAACGAGTCCGTCTTGCTTAAGCAGCTTTCCGCCGAACCTTCCCATATCGACGAGGTCTGCCGCCGCACCGGCCTCCCCGCCGCCACTGTCAGCGGCACCCTGGCGATGATGGAGCTTAAGGGCATGGTCAAGCAGGTGGGCACCATGAATTACGTGTTAGCGAGGGAGTTGCGGCAGGAATACCGCGTGAGAGTTGAATAAAGATATGAGCAGGAAGTTAGTTATTGTAGAATCGCCGGCCAAGACGAAAACGCTTGGCAAGATACTGGGAAAAGCTTATACCATCAGGGCTTCGCTCGGCCACGTCCGGGACCTCCCTAAGGGCCAGATGGGCGTGGACGTGGCGAACGGTTTTATCCCTAAATACGTCGTCCCCCGGGTCAAGACGAAGCTGGTCAATGAGCTCAAGCAGGCGGCACAGGAAGCCTCGGAAGTCTATCTCGCTACCGACCCCGACCGCGAGGGAGAAGCGATTGCCTGGCACCTGGCCGAAGTTACCGCGAACGATCATAAGCCGTTCCATCGCGTTGTCTTCCGCGAGATCACCGAGGAAGCGGTCAAAGAGGCCTTTCAGAAGCCTCGTGAAATCGATATGAAGCTCGTGGACGCGCAGCAGGCGCGGCGTATCCTCGATCGGCTCGTCGGCTATAACATCAGCCCTTTGCTCTGGAGAAAGATCAGGAAACGTCTTTCCGCCGGCCGGGTGCAGTCAGTGGCCGTCAGGATTATCGTCGACCGTGAACGTGAGATCCAGGCCTTCAAGCCCGAGGAGTACTGGGTCATTGAGGTCGAGCTTACCTGTAAAAACGAAAAGCCCACTTTCCGTGCCACGCTGGTCGGGCTGGTCGGCGGCAAGAAGCTCGATATCCACACGCAGGTAGAGTCGGACCGGGTCAAAGCCGCTCTGGAACGCGCCGCTTATGATATCCTCAAGGTCGCAACCAAAAAGGTGAGTCGCCAGCCGGCCCCGCCCTTTACCACCAGCACCCTCCAGCAGGAGGCCTGGCGCAAGTTGCGTTTCAGCGCCAAGCAGACCATGGCCCTGGCCCAGCAGCTTTACGAAGGCTTGCCCGTCGGGGACGAAGGCAACGTCGGCTTGATTACCTATATGCGTACCGATTCTACCCGCGTCGCCGGGTCGGCAGTAAGCGAAACGGTAGCCTTTATCCGCGAAAAGTATGGCGCGAAGTTCCTCCCGCCGCGTCCACGTGCCTACACCGCCCGGAGCCGGGGAGCGCAGGAAGCCCACGAGGCTATCCGCCCCACTCGAACCCACCGCGAGCCCGCGCTGATTAAGCAGTATCTTAACAATAACCAGTTCCGCCTCTACGATCTCATCTGGAAACGGATGGTCGCCAGCCAGATGGCTGCGGCCCTTTTTGATAACACGACCGTGGACGTCGAAGCTAAAGACCATGATAACTACCTGCTTCGCACGGCGGCCTCGGTCAATACCTTCCCCGGGTTCATGACCCTTTACAGTGAATCCCGTGACGAAGCCGATGACGAAGGCAAATGTACATTGCCAGAATTGGCGAAAGGCGATGAGCTGAAGCTGCTCGGCATTTTCCCCGATCAGCGTTTTACCCAGCCGCCGCCCCGCTATACCGAAGCCACACTGGTCAAGACCATGGAACAGTTCGGTATCGGTCGGCCCAGCACCTACGCTCCGACGATTGCTACTATCCAGGAGCGCGACTACGTCACCAGGGTCAAAGGGATCTTCCAGCCGACCGAGCTCGGCTTTGCCACTAACGACCTGCTCGTGCAGCATTTCCCGGACATCATCAATATCAAGTTTACCGCCGATATGGAAAATGAGCTCGACGACATCGCCGGCTCCAAGCGCAAATGGCCGGATGTAATCCAGGATTTCTACCTACCCTTCGAAAAAGACCTCCAGAGCGCCGTCAAAACGGCCGAGAAGGTGAAACTGGCCGATGAGCCTACTGGAGAGATGTGCCCGGAGTGTGGCAAACCTCTGGTGTTTAAAACAGGACGGTTCGGGAAGTTTATCGCCTGCAGCGGCTACCCGGACTGTAAATACCGGAAATCTTTTCAGGTTAAGCTGGGAATAAAATGTCCTGAACCTGACTGCGGTGGCGATCTGATACAAAGAATGAGTAAGAAAAAGCGCACGTTCTACGGATGTAGCAACTATCCAAAATGCAAGTTTATCACCGGGTTCAGGCCTCTGCCGCAGCCCTGCCCCCGGTGCGGCAAGCTGTTGACACAGCACGGCAAGCAGGCCTGGTGTGTTAAATGCGATTATAAAGGGAAAATAGAAGAGGCAAAGGAAGAAGCAATAAAGGGCGTTTAAGAGGGGGAGCGGTGCAGGGAGTCTATAATAAATACGTCGCCTATCTTGAAGCGGAGAGAAATGTCTCCGCCTATACAGTACGCAACTATACCAACGACCTCATGGAGTTCTTTACCTTCGTCAGCGGTAATGGGATTGATACATTAAAAAATGTTACTAAGCTGACCTTACGCAGCTACCTGGCTTATCTCATGGAAAAAGGCTATGCCAAGTCTAGCATCGCTCGTAAGCTCTCCGCGATCAGGTCGTTTTACCGCTACCTCATGCGGGAAGAAATGCTTCAGGCCAACCCGGCTGCGACTACGGTGTCGCCCAGACTCGATAAACGCCTCCCGGCTTTCCTGACTATCGAGGATGCCAAACGCCTGGTGGAGTCGCCGGATCTGGCACAGCCGCAGGGGCAGCGCGACCGCGCATTGCTGGAGCTGCTTTATGCCTCCGGCCTGCGGGTCAGCGAGCTCGTGAATATGAATGTCGACCAGTTGAACCTCGCCACCAACGAGATCAGGGTCTGGGGAAAAGGGGCTAAAGAGAGGGTCGTGCTGATTGGCGAGCCGGCGGCGCAGGCATTGAACGCCTATATCGAAAAAGGACGGCGGGAGTTGCTGGGAAGTAAAAAGAATCCCGCCCTCTTCGTCAGCCGTTACGGCGGCCGACTGCCCGCCCGGACGGTCCAGAAAATCCTGGCTAAATACTCGCGGAACATCGATAAAAAAGTCCATCCCCACGTACTACGCCATACCTTCGCCACGCACCTGCTCGACGGGGGGGCCGACCTTAAAGTGGTGCAGGAATTGCTTGGCCACGCTGACCTTTCGTCGACGCAGATTTATACCCACGTCACCCAGGGCCGCGCTCGTAAAATATACCTCGCCGCCCATCCCTTGGCGCGGGGAGAAACAGGAAACAATGAATAACCGGATCCAGAAGCTACGTAAAAAATTCGCTGGAAAAGAAATCGACGCTTTGTTTGTAACACAGTCGATCAATCGCCGGTATCTCTCCGGCTTCGACGGCTCGGCGGGATTTCTGGTTATTACCCGGAAAAAGGCAGTGCTGGCCACCGACTTCCGCTACACCGAGCAGGCTGTCGCTGAGGCGCCCGATTTTGAAATACTGCGTATCGCCAACAATATCTCCGACTGGTTTCCCGGCCTGGTTGGTGAAATGGGCGTTAAGAATCTCGGCTTCGAAGCCGGCGATATTACCTTCCAGTTTCATCGTCAGCTGAATAACGCACTCAGAATGAAAAAGCTGTCCGTGAAACTGGTCCCCGTTAACGGACTGGTAGAAGGCGTGCGGTCGGTAAAAGACCCGGATGAGATTGCGCTTCTTAAGAGGTCGGCCGCGATTACTGACGCCGCTTACGAAAACGTTGTCGGTGATATAAGACCGGGTATGACGGAAAAACAGATCGCCTGGGAGTTGGAAAAATCGCTTAGAGAAAATGACAGCCAGTCGCTCCCGTTCGAGATTATCGTGGCGTCCGGGCCGCGGGCGGCCCTCCCTCACGCCAAGCCGACCGAACGCGTCATTGAAGATGGCGATCCCGTGGTTATTGACATGGGAGCGAGATACCAGGGTTATGCCAGCGACCTTACTCGTACGATTTGCGTCGGTGCGGCTGATGATACTTTTAGTAATGTCTATAATACCGTTTTAAAAGCCCAGAAGACGGCAATGGCGGCGATAAGTAAGGGAATTACTGGGAAGGCCGCTGACGGTATTGCTCGCGATATTATCCGGAAAGCGGGCTATGGCGAAGCCTTCGGGCATTCGCTGGGACACGGCGTAGGCCTCGCCGAGCACGAACTTCCCCGCCTCGGTCCCAATTCTGAAGACGTTCTTGCCGATGGCATGGTATTCACCGTCGAGCCGGGCGTTTATATTTCGGGATGGGGAGGGGTGCGTATCGAGGACACGGTGGTCATGGAAAACGGGAAAGCCCGGGCTATTACGAAAGCTGCTAAAGCCAGGTACGTTTGATCCGACTTAACTGGAAAGGAACTCACGACTTGCTTAAAGCTGACCTTCACATCCACACCAGATATTCGATGGACTGTCAAACGCCGCTGGAAAAGATCATCAAACGCTGCCGCGAACTGGGGATCAATTGCATCGCTATTGCCGACCACGGTACTGCTGAAGGAGCTATAGAGATGCAGAAGATGGCGCCGGCTTCGTTAAAAGTAATCGTTGCCGAAGAGATATTGACCACCCAGGGAGAAATAATGGGGATGTTTCTCAAGGAGACCATCCCGAGCGGCATCACGCCCCGGGAGGCAGTCAAGCAGATCCGGGCGCAGAGCGGGCTGGTGAACATCCCGCATCCCTTCGAGACGATTCGCGGGTCGGCGCTGAAAGACAGGTACATCGACGAGATCGCGGCGGATATCGACCTTATGGAGGTGCTGAACTCGCGCAGCCCCTTTCCCGCCAACTCCAACAAAGCCCGGGCTTTCGCCGAAAAACATGGGATTCCCGGGGGCGCCGGCAGTGACGCCCATACGATATTTGAAATAGGCAACGCCTATATCGAGATACCGGACTTCAATACCAAAGAGGAATTCCTCATGGCGGTAGTTCAGGGAAAGATAAAAGGGAAGCGCTCGGGCATGTTCGTCCATTTATACAGCGCCTGGGCTAAAGTGCAATCAAAACTCCGCCGGAAGGGGTAACATGGCAAAACGATACAGGGTCGGCTGGTTTTCTACCGGTAGGGGAGCGGGTTCCAAAGCCCTCCTCAAGGCTGCCTGTGACGCGATTAAAGCCGGCGAGTTGAATGCAGAAATCGAGTTCGTCTTTTGCAGTCGTGAACGGGGTGAAACGGAGCCTACCGATCAGTACCTGGACATGGTGAGAGGGTATGGCATTCCCATAGTGAGTTTTTCGTACCAGAAATATCGGGCCGTGAGGGGCATGCCCAATCCGGATCCTTCGGAACCCCTGCCGCCTTGGCGGGCCGATTATGACAACGAGGTCATCAAACGCCTGAGAGATTTTCACCCTGACCTGGTAATGCTGGCGGGATTCATGCTTATTACGTCACCGCTAATGTGTGATAAATATAAAATAATCAACCTGCACCCGGCAGCACCGGATGGTCCCGCCGGGACCTGGCAGCAGGTCATCTGGAAACTCATCGAGACTGGAGCTAGCCTGCAGGGCGTAAAGATGCACGTAGCAATACCGGAGTTGGACATGGGACCCACGGCCACGTATTGTATTTTCCCAATTCGCGGCCCGGCTTTCGATAGGTACTGGGAGGAGATTCAAGGGAAGACATTGGAAGAAATCAAGGCGACGCAGGGCGTGGAGAATATGCTATTCAAGACTATAAGGGCACGCGGAGCAATGAGAGAATTGCCGCTGACAGTCGCCACTCTGAAAGTGTTCAGCGAGGGCAAGATCAAGATCACCAAAGACCGGCAGGTCGTGGATGTACAAGGTAATATTATCGGGGGTTATGACCTGACCGCAGAGATCGATGAAAAAGTAGCCGGGAAGCGATAGAGTGTTTGTTACGCTTCGCAGAACTAAAGAGGGGGCCAAGCCCCCCCCTTTGTTATTACTTACATGATGATAAGGCTAGCTTATTTCTTTTCTTTCTTGCCCTTTTCTTTTTCCTCGGACGGTTTGGTGAGGACTTCGTCGATGATGCCGTACTCCACGGCCTGCTCGGGATTCAGATAAAAATCGCGGTCGGTGTCGTGGGTGATCTTATCCAGTGACTGACCGGTATGCCGGACGAGTATCTCTTTAAGGATGTCCTGCTGGCGCATTATTTCCTTGGCGGCAATAACGATATCCGCCGCCTGGCCCTGGGCGCCGCCCATCGCCTGGTGCATGTGGATGGTGGCGTGGGGCAGGGCATAGCGCTTGCCCTTGGCGCCGGCGCAGAGAAGCACGGTAGCCATGCTGGCCGCCATGCCGACGCATATCGTCGATACCTGCGGCCGGATGAGTTGTATGGTATCGTAGATAGCCAGACCGGCGCTGATCACGCCGCCGGGGCTCTGGATATACATATTAATGTCCCTTTCCGGATCCTCGCGCTCGAGGTAGAGAAGCTGGGCGATGAGGGTGTTGGCAACGGTATCGGAAATGGGCGTGAAGAGCATTATGATACGCTCTTTCAGGAGCATGGAATACAGGTCCCACATTCTTTCGCCCCTGGGGCCGGTCTCGACCACTCCGGGGATGATGTTCGCGGGCTGGTTACTAAACGGTAGATGGTTTAACGGTAGATTAGGCATTGGCTTCCTCCTTTGTTTCCTGCTTTATTCCTGCGGTGTTTTTAGCTATTTCAGCCAGGCGTTCGATGGTCTTGCGCGTTTTCAACGATTGTTCGAGCGATTCTCGGGTGCGCGGCGTGTCCAGCAGCTTGCGGAATTCCTCTTTTTTATCAGGGCTGACGCTCCGCGTCATGTTGGTAATCCCGTTCTCTATGTCCGCTTCCGTTACTGCGATCTTTTCTTCGCCGGAGATCTTACTCAGCACGAGTGAAGCGGTGACATTCTTGACCGCTACAGGGCGCAGTTCTTCCTGAAGCTGCTCCGCGGTTTTATTGATGCTTTTCAGGTACTGGTCCATACCTTGCCCGCTCATTTGCAGCTGCCGGGCCTGCTCGTTGAGGATGCGGTTAATCTCAAGGTCGATGAGAACAGGCGGATACTCGACTTTGGCCTGTTCGACGACAGCATTGATGAGCTTTTCCTCGAAGTCCATGCGCGCCCGCTCCTCGGCACGAAGCGTAAGGCTTTTCCGGACCTCCTCCTTCAGGGTATCCAGCGTCTTGAGGTCGGGCGAGACCTGTGCAGC
This sequence comes from Dehalococcoidales bacterium, assembly GCA_036787005.1. Taxonomy (GTDB): domain Bacteria; phylum Chloroflexota; class Dehalococcoidia; order Dehalococcoidales; family RBG-16-60-22; genus JBFYTX01. The sequence goes on from DAIQQC010000016.1 coordinate 14,714, forward strand.
CAGCTCATCATTGAGCTCCGGCAGTTTCTCTTCCTTGATCTCATGGAGTTTGACCTTGAAGTGCCCCTCCTTGCCGGCGACGCTGCCGCCGGGATAATCGGCGGGATAGGTGATTTTAAACTCTTTCTCATCGCCTTTTCTCATGCCTGAGACCTGGTCGGCGAAGCCCGGTGCCGGAGTAATCATGTCTTTAGTTATCTGCACCTGGGCGGCGGCTTTCTTGACGTAGGGCTTCTCCTCTACCTCGCCGTTGATATCAATGACAGCCATATCGTTATAGCCCAGCGGCCGGTCGACGGGCTCCCAGGTAGCATGCTGGTGGCGCAGCTCGTCCAGGACGGCGCTGACGTTCTCCTCCTTGATGTCTACCGGCTCCGGCTGCATCCTGACGCTGCGGTAGTCGCCAAGCTCTACCGTCGGCATCAGCGGAACGAGCGCTCTAAATACAAGGGGATCGGGCTGGGTTATCTCGATCTCCGGCTGGGCGTAAGGCTCGATAGCCTGCTCCTTGAGCGCCTGCTGATAAGCCTGGGGCAGCAGGTGGTCGAGGGCTTCTTCGAGGAGGCGCGCTTTACCCACCGTGCGCTCGACGACAGCCCGCGGGGCCTTACCCTTGCGGAAGCCGGGGATACTGGCTTTTTGGACGACCTTCTCGTAGGCATGTTGCAGGCCGTCTTCCATCTCGGCAGGCTCCATCTCGACGGTCAGGAAGGCCTGCCGGTTTTCTTCTTTATCTTTAGTTACTTTCAAATTTCCTCCAGGTGGCTAATCTTCTCTCTTAAGGCGAATGTGCAGCTCGTCAAGCTGTGCTTCTGTTACCGGCGACGGCGCGTTAAAGGTGAGATCTATTGCGGCCTGGTTCTTGGGAAATGCCACGACCTCGCGAATGTTTTCTACGCCCGCCAGCAGCATCACGATGCGGTCGATGCCGGGGGCGATGCCTCCGTGCGGAGGCGCGCCGAAGTCGAAGGCTTCCAGCATGTGCCCGAACATCGCCTTGATCTCATCATCGTTATAGCCGAGCAGGCGGAATACCTTTTTTTGCAACTCACTGGTATGGATCCTGATGCTGCCGCTGCAGAGCTCGTAGCCGTTGCAGACGAAGTCGTAGCATTTAGCCTTGACCTTGTCCGGGGCGGTCTCCAGCAGGGGTAGGTCCTCAGCGCGGGGCATGGTGAAGGGATGGTGCGTGGCCGTAAGCTTGCCCGCCTTGTCGCGCTCGAAGAGCGGAAAATCAACAATAAAAGCAAAAGCCAACGCTCCGGGGTCGGCCAGTTTCAGGCGCTTGCCCAGCTCGCGGCGCAGATCGCCCAGGACCGTATTTACCAGTTTGGCATCGCCTGCGACGAGCAAAAGCAGGTCGCCGGCACCGGCCTCCAGGCGCCGGGCGATAGCCTTGATCTGTTCCAGCGATAAAAACTTGGCGGCAGAGGACTTTACCGAGGCGGTGGTCAGATTATCCAGCGTGCCAGCGGAGGTGTCCAGGGCGATAGTCACCAGCCCACCCGCTCCCTGGTTTTTGGCCATTTCATTCAGTTCGTCGAGCTGACGGCGCGTGTAACCGGCGCAGGCGGGGACGCAAATGCCTTTAACCTTACCGCCGCAGGCGACGGGCGAGCGGAAAACAGTAAATTCGGAACCGGCAACGATATCCGAGAGGTCTTTAATTTCCAGGCCGAAACGCAGGTCGGGCTTATCGGTGCCGAAGCGGTCCAGAGATTCAGCGTAGGTCAGGCGGGGGAAGGGTTTCGACATCCGCTTCTCCGGCTTGAGGGTACGGACCATAGTGAAGAACATTTCCTCGACCAGGCTGATGACGTCTTCTTCTTCAACGAAGCTCATCTCGAGATCGAGCTGGGTGAACTCGGGCTGGCGGTCGGCGCGGGTATCCTCGTCGCGGAAGCAGCGGGCGATCTGGTAATACTTTTCCAGGCCGGCGACCATTAAAAGCTGTTTCATTTGCTGGGGGGACTGGGGCAGGGCATAAAACTCGCCGGGATGGACGCGGGAGGGTACCAGATAGTCGCGGGCACCTTCCGGGGTGCTTTTTATCAGGATGGGGGTCTCGACCTCGACGAAGCCACGAGCGTCAAGGAAATCGCGTATGAACTTAATAATACGGTGGCGCAGGAGGAGGTTTTCTCTCATGCGCGGCCGGCGCAGATCGAGGTAGCGGTACTTAAGGCGGACGTTCTCATCCACCTCGACCTCTTCGTTGATGTAGAAGGGAGGGGTTTTAGATGGGTTAAGTATCTCCGCTTCCCTGACGATGACCTCGACGTCACCGGTGGGTATCCTGGAGTTCTCGGTACCGGAGGGGCGCAAAGATACCTCGCCGGCAAGGCGGACGACGTACTCGGAGCGCATCTCGCCGGCGGTATTCAAGGCGGCAGGGGACACGGCCGGGTTAAAGACCGTCTGGACGACGCCTTCACGGTCGCGCAGGTCAATAAAGATAAGCCCGCCGTGGTCACGGCGGCGGTTGACCCAGCCGGCCAGGGAAACAGTGGTGCCGACGTGCTCTTTCCTGAGAGAACCGCAGGTGTGAGTCCTGAACAAATAAGTCTCCTGTAAATAGGGGTTTCCATTTTGATTATAGCTTATCAAGGATGGAGCTTCAAGCTAGCTGATAACCGGCAGCGAACAGTTTTAAGTTTACAGTATACGGCCGGACGGGATATTCGTTTTTCGTTTTTTTATTTTGTGTTTTGTAGCTAAGTAGACATAATACATAGCTGTATTCGTTTTTATCCAAAATGCGCCCTTAGCTTCAGGGCCGGGGCATTCGTTTCCAACAATATGTTAAGTTGCTCCTGATCCCGTATCGCGGTACGGGACAAGCTTAGCCGGGATGACCAAAGCGTTGGTCAGTTTCAAGTCTCCAGTTACTAGTATATAGTTGAAGAGGGGTAAAAGGGAAGGGGATTTTGTCGTGAAAATTCTCCCTCTTATCCCCCCTTCGACTTCGCTCAGGCCAAGGCTTACGAAGGAGGGAGGCTGATTTATTAAAAGGAGGGTGAGGCAGGCCTATATTGTATATGAAGCTAAGGGATGTTAAAATATTATGTTATCCCATATGCGAGGTTAGCTACGCCGAGCTGAAAAGCGGTAAAATAAAGATAAAAGGAAAAGACGTGCCGACGGCGTCGCTGCCCGGCGTCGACGCCGGCATGACATTCAAACCGCTTAAAGAGCGGCCAATCGAATACTAAGAGGTGCGAAAGATGGTTGTGACGAAAAGGATCGTGCTGCATTTCCCCGGGAGACTGGTGGAACGGCCGATAATATCCCGGCTGGTCAAGGACTACGACCTGGAGTTCAATATATTGCGGGCGTCTATCACCCCGGAGCAGGAAGGGCTGATGGTCCTGGAGCTCAAGGGGAACCAGGCGGAGTATGACAAAGGCATCGAGTTCCTGATCAAGGCCGGCGTGAAGATACAATCGCTGAGCCAGGACGTGACGCGCAACGAGGAGAGGTGCACGCACTGCGGCGCCTGCGTCACGGTCTGCCCGCCCGGGGCTTTCAGGGTCGACCCCAAGACGCGGATGGTGATCTTCGATAACAAGAAGTGCATCGCCTGCGGGCTTTGCCTCCCCGCCTGCCCACCGCACGCGATGGAAGTGCATTTCTAGAATGATTTTTACCGAACGATTAAACGTCCGCCCCTTTTTAGAGAACGATTACCAAGACCTGCATGAATATCTTTCGCTAGAAGAAACGTACCGTTTTGAACGTGGAGAGCCAATATCGTTCGACAAAGCCAAAGAATTTGCCCGCGAATGGGCTAAAGGGAAGAATTTCTGGGCAGCCACGCTGAAAGAAAACAACAAGCTTATCGGGCATGTATCTTTATTCCCGGAACGCCCGGAGGTTTTCAAGACCTGGCAGATCGGATATATCTTCAATCCCGCGTATCACAACAAGGGCTATGCGACCGAAGCGTCGCTAGCCGTCATCAAGTACGCTTTTTCCAACATGGGCGCCCACAGGGTAGTGGCTTACTGCAGCCCGGACAATATCCCGTCATGGAAAGTCCTGGAAAAATGCGGGATGAAAAGAGAAGGGCTGTTAAGAAAAGACTTCATTCTCAATGAAGACAAGAACGGGAGGCCAATCTGGCTGGACTCATACGTTTACGGTATCCTGGCCGAAGACATAACATGAAAAAAGACGAATACCAGCCGCGCGTTTACCGCCAATTGGTCGAGGGGAAGGACCTCGTGGCGTTCAACGTGACAGAACAGGAAACCGACCTGTATATACGCGCGGCATCAAACCTGCAAAGAAAAGCCGGGCGGCTGGTCTCGAAGTACCGGCGGCAGCTGGAAAAATACATCGAGAAAAATCCTGAATTCCAAACCTCACTGGAGCCAGTTAATGTACCCGCAAGCGCGCCGGCGATAGTAAAAGATATGGCGGGGGCGGGGGCTAAAGCAGGGGTCGGGCCAATGGCAGCAATAGCAGGCGCCATCGCCGAACACGTGGGGCGGGAGCTGCTGGAGTTCTCGCCGGAAGTTATAGTAGAAAACGGCGGGGACATTTTTCTCAAGATTCTCAGGAAAAGGGTGGTAGGTATATACGCGGGAGGTTCACCGCTAACGGGCAAAATAGGGCTGGAAATTAACCCGCATGACACACCGCTGGGGATCTGCACGTCATCGGGGACGGTAGGGCACTCTTTAAGCTTCGGGAAAGCGGATGCGGTAGCGGTGCTGGCCGGTTCGGCGGCACTCGCCGACGCGGCGGCGACGGCCATCGGGAATAAAGTCAAACAACCCGAAGATCTAGATAAAGCCCTGCAGTTCGCGCGGGAAATCGGCGGACTGAAAGGCACCGTGATCATTATCGGGGACAAGGTGGGGGCGTGGGGAGAAATAAAGCTCTGCGGGACGAACGCCCAGGCGCTCACCTCTCAATTTTAAGCGCCACGCTGTCAATCGTACCTTCAACGCCCTTAAGGGGCTTCATCATGCCTTCGACGGTGCTTTTAACGATTTCCGTGGCGAAATAGTTCAGGGGAATATCGTCTCCGTTAAGGGCGAGCGTCACGGTACCATCTTCATCGATATCAAGCTCGAGTTCTTTAATCTCACCGGTGCCCTTGAGGCTGGCGACGATGCCGCCGACAACGTGGTCGAGATACCCCGCCACAAAATAGTCGAGCTTGAGACTGGTATCATTAACGGAAAGGCTAATTTTTCTGGTCACCGCTGTTTCTCCTTTCGCTTGAAGGTCTTGTCCAGGTGCCGGCGCAACTCCGCCAGGAAGTGGTTTTCCTTAGCGGCGTGTGTCTCCAGCAGCTTACGGGAATGCTCCAGATGCATCTTGAGGTCGCGGACGGAGGCGTCCCGCCGCTCCTGGTTCAAACTGCCGCCTAATATCTCGTCGATATGCATACGGGCGTGCAGGACGCGGTCGCGGAGCTCGGTGTGCTCAAACAGCAGGGAATCGAGGGCCGCCACGAAGCGGTTATTGCCGTAATTGATCACAGCCGGCCTAAGGGCTTTCTCCTCATGCTGGAAATGTGTTTCCAGCCAGGAGGCGAGGATATTCACGATCTGCGCCAGCTCCTTGAGGTCGGCGTCCTGCAAAATCTCGCCACGAACGATAGTGTCGCCGGCGTCTTTCAGTCCCGAGAGCAGGCGGACGTCATTGGCCGCCTTTTCCAGCGTGCGGGTTTTTTCGGGGACGGCCTTGTGCTCGGCGATAAGCTCATCAATAAGCTGCAGGGTGTTATCCATCAAGTTTGCCTCCAGTATAACATCCCTCCAGTATAACACGGGCAATAGCTTTAAGACCAGTGACGAGCACGACTTAACATCAAGCGCGACTCATCCGTAAAAGCACCAGACCGCCGCCGCCAAGGGCCAGTCCCGTAACCACCATGAAGAGGCCTGTAGCCATAGTGACCTGGATCAGCCCGAAGGCCGTGACCGCCATATAAAGGTAGTTCTCCAGGTTCATGGCCTGGGCATAAGAAAGATGCAACGGATTGGTGGGGTCAAAACGGCCGCCAGCCAGCAGGTCCTGATAGGTGGGCGCCATAGCACGCCGGTGCGAAGCGATGGTATCCGCCGCTTTCTGGGCGTCCGCGGCGTTGTTGATCTCACTTAAGACACTGGGATTATCGGGGTTAACCGCCAGGGTGACTTTTTCCACTTTCATCCTGTTGACGATGAGGTTGTTCTTCATAATGCCTTCGACGATGAATACACCGCCGAGTACCAGGGCCACCAGGCCGAAGAAAATGATGATAAACGAGAGATTCCGGTTGAATTTCATTTCCTACCTCCGCGACAATTATTAAGTTGAGCTATTAACTAAATTCTAGGAAACAGTACTTTTTCCGAATATGATATTTATCACAATTTGGTAACTATCAGGCCGATATAAATAGAACAAAGGAATTTTAATGACCTATCAGTACATAAAATTCCTCCTTTGACAATGTTTACTAAAACAGTAAACTATATCTTTACTAAAATGATAAACTATTGTAAATATTATTGCAAGGGATATTTGTCATATGCAAACAGAGCGGCCGGGCTTAATAATTAAATAAGTTATCAAAGGAGGTGAATGCCATGTGGTACGTAAATCAGGGCATGGGGTGGTGGATGATCTTCGGGGTATTATTCATGATACTGTTCTGGGGAGGGATAATCGCGTTGATAGTCTGGGGAATCAAGCGTCTGTCCGGACACGGTAACGGCGGCAACCCGACGCCGCTGGAAATAGCCAAGCTGCGTTATGCCCGCGGCGAGATTACAAAGGAGCAGTTCGAGCAGATAAAAAGGGATCTGTAAAGTCCGAAAAAAGAGCAGCGGAACGCGGTGTAACTTTTGTCATATACAGGCAGCGGCACCGCAAGTATAATTTGGGCAATTGACATAGCTCAAGTTTTCAGTTTATCATGCATACGCAGCTAACCTGGCGCGAACAATAATCTACGCCGGAGGATTCAGTTATGACCGGAGAACAGGACACCACGCTCGGGGGACTCCAGACCGCCATCCGCATGGAAATCGACGGCAAGAAATATTATCTCAAGGCCGGCAAGGCGAGCCGGAACGAGGCGGGCAAGAAGCTGCTGACAAGACTGGCGGCCGAGGAAGACGGGCACCGCAAGATCTTCGAGAGGATCTACAAAGACATCGAGGCCAAGAAGAAATGGCCCGGGAAAGCCTTCAAGAGCGATGGCGGCCGGGGGCTGAGGACGGTGTTCGCCAGGGCGCTGGAGGCTATGGACAGGGACGTGAAGTCCATCGACAGCGAGCTCGAGGCTATACAGACCGCCATGACGATGGAAAACAAGACCTATGATTTCTATAAAAGCCGCAGCGGCAAAGCAGCGTTTCCCGCGGAAAAAGAGTTTTACGAAGAGGTGGCCGGGCAGGAGGAAGAGCACCACCGCGTCCTGCTCGATTACTTTGAATTTCTCAAGAACCCGGCGGCCTGGTTCGTCCAGAAGGAACACCACTCCTTCGACGGCGGCTAGCCCCGGGGCAACAGGCGAGGAGAAAGAATGCTCAAGATCCAGGACCTGTCGGTGGCGGTGGAGGGCAAAGAGATCATCCATGACGTCAGCCTGACGATCCAGAACGGCGAGACGCACGTTCTCTTCGGCCCCAACGGCGCCGGCAAGAGCACGCTGCTCATGGCCATCATGGGTTTCCCCAAGTATAAAGTAACTAAAGGCAGCATCAGCTTCAAGGGTAAGGACATCACCGGACTGAACCTTGACGAAAGGGCCAGGATGGGCATCGGCATGTCCTTCCAGCGGCCGCCGGTGGTGCGGGGGGTAAAGACACGCGACATGGTGGCGGCCTGCCTCAAAGGACGGGGCGACGGCGACGAGATACAGAAGCTAGCCGACATAGCCGACCTGTCTGATTTCCTGGAACGGGACATCAATTACGGGTTCTCCGGGGGCGAGATAAAGCGTTCGGAGCTGATGCAGCTGCTGGCGCAGAAGCCGGAGCTAACATTGCTGGACGAACCGGAGTCGGGTGTAGACCTGGTGAACATCGCACTCATCGGCAAGCTGATGAACGACTTGCTGGAAAAGAATTGCCCGATACAAGAACGGCACTGCATGGGGCTGATCATCACGCACACCGGGCACATCCTGGACTACGTCAACGCCCGCACCGGGTACGTTATGTGCGACGGAACCATCGGATGCGTGGGCGACCCCCACGAGATGCTCGGGACGATACGCGAAAAGGGCTATAACGAGTGCATCAAATGCTACCTGGGGAGACTGCCGCTCCATGAATAAAGTTGAAACGACCAGAGCCAACCTGGAAAAGGCCGAAGCCGCGACGACCAAGAAAGCGGCCTTCGGGGAGGACATAGATCTCAAGAAGTTTACCGCCGACGGAGACGCACGCCGCTACGAGCCCGACCCCTCGAGTCTCCCGCCGGAGACCAAGGAAAAGATGCTGAGCGCCGGCGTCATGCTGGATGACATCAGCCAGAGGTCGGGCACCTACCTCCAGATGGACAATGCGCCCGTGCATTTCTCCACCCGGCAGGAAGGGGTGGAGGTCATGGCGGTGAGTAAAGCCCTGGAAAAATACGACTGGCTGGATGACTACCTCTGGAAAGCGGTGGCTGTGGACGCGGACAAATATACCGCCAACGTAGGCATGAACGAAGGGGACGGGTATTTTATCCGGGCCCTGGCCGGACAGAAGACCGTCTTCCCGGTGCAGGCCTGCCTGTACCTGGAAAAATCCAGGGTGTTACAAAACGTTCATAACATCATCATCGCCGAGGAAGGCTCGGAGCTGCATATCATCACCGGCTGCGCCACGGCCACCCGGGAAGAGCCCGGGCTGCACATCGGGGTCTCCGAGTTCTACGTTAAGCGCGGCGCGAAGGTAACGTTCACCATGATACACAGCTGGAACCCGGCGGTGGCCGTCAGGCCCCGCACCACGACGATCATCGAGGAAGGCGGGCTTTTCCTGAGCAACTACCTGCTGATGAAGCCGGTCAACTCGTTACAGATGTACCCCACCGCCCGGTGCATCGGGGAAGGCGCGACGGTGCGTTATAACAGCATCCTGGTGGCGGGCAAGGGGACGAACATCGACCTGGGGTCGCGCGTCTTTCTCAACGCAAAAAACGCCAGGACGGAAATCGTTTCCCGGGCCATTACCACCGGCGGGGACATCGCCGCCCGCGGCTACATAGAGGGGAACGCGGTCGACGTAAAGGGGCACCTGGAATGCAGGGGTCTTATCCTCGGGGAGACGGGCACGATCTACGCCGTGCCGGAGCTCAAGGGTAACCTGGCCGGGATCGACCTCTCCCACGAGGCGGCGGTAGGGAAGATCGCCGAAGAGGAAGTGTCCTACCTGATGGCCAGGGGACTGACCAGGGAAGAGGCCACGGCCACCATCGTCAGGGGCTTTTTAAGGGTGGATATCGAAGGGCTACCCCCGATGCTGGGCGCGGAGCTCAAGCGGGCGGTAACAGCCAGCGAAAAAGAGGTCATGTAAATGAACCCGAAAGCCTTACAGAAACTAGTTTACGGCATGTATATCGTCGGCGCCCGCAAGGGCGAAAAGCTCAACGGGCAGGTGGCCAACACCGTCTTTCAGATAGCCTCGGAACCGCCGACGGTGGCCGTGAGCATCAACAAAGGCAACCTGACCCACGAGTACATTAAAGCCAGCCGGGCTTTTTCCGCCGCAGTGCTATGCACCGCCACGCCCCTCCAATACATCGGAGCTTTTGGGTTCAAGTCGGGCAGGGACGTGGACAAAACGAAAGACGTCAACTATAAAATCGGCCAGACGGGCGCGCCGGTGTTCCTCGACCACGCCAACGCCTATCTCGAGGTAGAGGTCGGACAGGACATTGATGCCGGCACGCATACCGTCTTTATCGGGAGGGTCGTGGCGGCGGAAGTCCTTACGGAAGACCCCTGCATGACCTATGATTATTATCACCAGGTGAAGCGGGGCACCACCCCCAGGACCGCCCCCGGCTATATAGCGAATGAAAAAGGAGGCGAGAAGTAACATGGCCAAGTACGAGTGCACGGTGTGCGGCTATATTTACGACCCCGCGCTCGGCGACCCGGACGGGGGAATCGCGCCGGGGACGCCGTTCGAAAAGATCCCCGACAGCTGGGTCTGCCCGGTATGCGGGGCGGCTAAAAGCGAGTTTAAAAAGCTGGAAGGCTAGCGATACAAAATGTTGAGATAACAAAGACAAGGAAAGGGGGAATAATTATAGAAGAGGCAGACGCTCCACTAATACATAATACGATCTTTCAAAATAAAGTATGGAGGTAAAATAACCATGGCAAAGATTGACGCCGTAACCAAGATTACCAAAGGGCTGATGGACCTGCTTAACGACGCGGTCGCCAGGGAGCTGCAGGTAGCCATCCAGTACATGTGGCAGCACGTGCAGTGGGGCGGGGTCAAGGGGTTCGCGGTCCAGAACGAGCTCAAGTCCATCGCCATTGCCGAGATGAAACACGCCGAGGCCATCGCCGAGAGGCTGTATTACCTGGGCGGCATACCGACGACCAAGCCCACGCCGATACTCGTGGGCACCACGCTCAAGGAGCAGATCACTCAGAACGTAAAAGATGAAGCTAACGCCATTACGCTCTACAAGAAGATCATAGAGGTGGCGCGTAAAGAAGGCGACGACACCACTAACCATCTTTTCCGCGATATCCTCCAGCAGGAAGAGGAACACCACGATACCTTCACCACGCTGCTCGAGGCAATATAGTTAACGGAGATAACGCTGACTCAGGTCCGCCCGGTAATCGCCTAGAGCGAGTATAGTCGCCGGGCGGACGCGGAGGCAAAAGTGAACACAGCTAACTTCCTCGCCGCCGGCAAGACCGGCGAATACAAAGACGGGGACAAGAAAAAAGTCACCGCGGGGGGGAAGGAGATCATGGTGGCGAGGGCGGGAGGCAAGTTCTACGCCATTGCCAACCGCTGCCCCCACATGGGCGGCGACCTCTCCATGGGGACCCTCACCGGCACGATGATCCAATGCCCGCGCCACGGCTCGCAGTTCGATATCACCGACGGGCATAACATCCGCTGGACGAGCAGCCAAGGGGCCCTCTTGACGATATATAAATGGATCAAGTCCCCCCGGCCGGTCAAGACTTATAAAGTGAAAATCGACGGCGATAATATTTTGATAGAAGTCTGATAACATAATGAAGGTCATCGGCCTGACGGGAGGCATCGGGAGCGGTAAAAGCACCGTGGCAGGATACCTGGCGGAGCTGGGGGCGGCGGTCATTGACCTGGATAAAGCAGGGCACGAAGCGATAGGACCGGGCAGCAGTGCTTTTAAGCGGGTGGTCAAGGAGTTCGGCCGGGAGATACTCGACACCGCGGGAAAAATAGATCGCGCTAAACTGGCCGGGATGGTGTTTAAGGACCCGGATGCACTGGCGAGATTAAACCAGATAGTACACCCGGCCATCGACGAAATAATCCTCGAAAGAATTGAAAAATATCGCCGGCAGGGCGCGAAAGCGGTAGTGCTGGAGGCGGCGGTGATGCTGGAGGCGGGCAAAGCGGCGCAGGCCGACGAGATCTGGGTAACCACGGCGCCGGAACCGGTGATACTGAAACGACTCCGTGAAAGATCCGGCTATACCGAGGCAGAAGTGAAGGCAAGGATACAGGCACAGCTATCCGATAGAGAACGCACCAGGCACGCCGACGTGGTCATCGAAACCGGGGGCACGCTGGCGGAGGTAAAAGCCAGGGTGGGCAAAGAATGGAAAAAGCTCATGGAGCGCAGCGGGAAATAAAAACCCATCGACTCACTGCGTTCGCTCAGGGTAATTGGCGGAGAGGGTGGGATTCGAACCCACGGTAACCTTACGGCTACACACGCTCTC
>DAIQQC010000065.1:0-4606 GCA_036787005.1 Dehalococcoidales bacterium
CTTTAGAGTTAACCGGTCACAAAACTACTCATAATCTATTATATTCCGGTACTCATAAGCGACAATGTCCTGTTCTCCAAGTATGGCTACTTATTGAAGAATAAATGTAGATCATTTCTTTAAATTTGGCGAGATATATTTTTGTATTATCACCCAAAGATAGTCACAATTTTCCTTAGAAGCTTTCATTTCACCATATACGCCTGTGTCTAAAGAAAAATCAACAGTTGCTCTTGATTGATCTGTCGCTCTGGTAACAATATAATTTTGTTTCTCAATTTTCCAGCGTACTATTCGATTTTTAAAGGGAGTGATATCAAAATCATCTGCTGTTATGAATAGTTTTGCCTCCATGCAAAAGAGACTAGAAAAAAACCAAATATTTTCATACTCCCTTGTTCCGTCTTGTTTTATATAGTCTGTTACAAAAATGTCCGTAATTTCGTCAGGGCAGGTTTCAGAATAAAAGTCAAAAATGGTTGAAATTCTCTGCATTAGTGTTTCTGTCATTCCAATGGAGTGTAGATAGTATACAAATGAATCCTTCATTGTTTCTTCTCCTCTTGTTTTTCTCTAATATCCATTATCATTCCCTCGATATAATGTAATATATGCCCTAGATAGTTCGTTGCAAACTCGTCGCTTCGATAATCCCATTGCCACTTCAAATCTTCTTCTTTCAGTCTTATTCTTCTTTCTTCGTAATAATTGTGAAGAAGTTTTCGAATTACTTCTTGTAATTGAGTAGTTATTTGTAGTTCAATAGAAATTTTAATGAAAATGGTATCCCAATTCACCTTCGGTATCTCAAATTGTTGTTTAGTATTTAGGTGAACAGCATAATATCCTTCTTCTCTTGCCTCCCATGAAACCTCACACGGATCAAGATCGTGTTTTATGCATAAACCCTTGATTTTTTCAGCTACAAACTCAACACCATCAAGATATTTGACTACAAGTAAAGTTCTAATAATATCGTTTATCTTTGAGTACCAATTATCCGGAATTAGCCAACCACCATCAGGTTCATCAGGCCACTTTTTGTTTTCTAGGACGTTTTTTCTAAATGTTTTTAGCTCGAATGAAGCAAAGGGTTTAATAAAAACTGCCGGGACAAGATTTGGCATCCAAAGTGAATTGTGTTTTTGTAATAGATATTGGCTATCATATTCTTGAAGATTATTAGTTAGTTCAACCCATAGCTTTGATTGTTCAAAATCTCTTTTTAGTTTACTGGTTACAGATTCATAATATATTTGATCTTTATGAGAAAGCTGTACTCCATGTTTCTCTTTAAACCAGATTCTATATTCGTCAATATTTTTTGGCTTATCGGTGCTCATTTTTGCCTCAGGCTATATCGTTGTCAATCCTGACAATTATTAAATACTTCTATTCTTTCTCCCTCATCTGAGGGAACAATATCACTTCCCTTATCGACTGCTGGTTCGTCAGCAGCATGACCAGCCTGTCAATGCCCACCCCCAGCCCCCCCGTCGGCGGCATGCCGTACTCCAGCGCCGTCAGGAAGTCCTCGTCTATCGTCCACTGCTCGGGGTCGTTGCCGCGGCGCTCTTTCATCTGCTCCTCGAAGCGCGCCCGCTGCTCGATGGGGTCGTTGAGCTCGCTGTAGGCGTTGCCAAGCTCGATGCTGCCCCCCGCGTAAGCCTGGAAACGCTCTACTACCCTGTCCTCCCCGCGCTTGTTCTTGGCCAGCGGCGACATCGATACCGGGTAGTCGTAGACGATGGTCGGTTGTATCAGCTTTGGCTTTACATGGGTCTTGAGCAGCTCGTCGACCAGCTTCGCCCAGTTCAGGTTGGGATCGACCTCGTAGTTCATCGACCTCATTTTTTCCCTGAGTCCGCTGGCTGTGGGATAAACGACAAAGTCGATCCCGCTGTACTCTCTGACGGCGTCCCTCAGTGTGACCCGCCGCCACGGCTGCTTGAGGTCGACGCTATTTTCGCCGTATTTTATCTCCGTCGCACCGAGCGCCTGCCGGCTGATTGCCGGTATCATCTCTTCCAGCATCCGCATCACGTCGTTGTAGTCGGCGTAGGCCTCGTAGCTCTCGAGCATGGTGAACTCCGGCGAGTGTGTGGTGGAGATGCCTTCGTTGCGGAAAGTACGGCCTATCTCGTAGACCTTGTCGAACCCGCCGACGATCAGCCTTTTGAGATGCAGTTCGGTGGCGATGCGCAGGTAGAAGTCCTGGTCGAGGGCATTATGGTGCGTGACGAAGGGCGTCGCCAGGGCGCCTCCGGCCGACGGCGTGAACACTGGCGTCTCTACTTCAAGGAAGCCGCGCCCGTCGAGGAACTGGCGCATCGCCGAGATGGCCTTGCTCCGCACCCTGAAAATTTCTTTCACCTCGGCGTTGGCGATGAGGTCGATGTACCGCTGCCGGTACCTGGTGTCGACGTCGCTCAGGCCGTGCCACTTTTCCGGCAGTGGCTGCAGCGATTTCGCCAGCAGCGTGAACTCGGCCACCGCGAGCGTCGGTTCCCCCGTGCGGGTGCGCAGCAAGCCGCCCTTGACCCCGATGATGTCGCCGATGTCCAGGTCTTTAAAAAGCTCCTGCTGGGCCTCGTTGAGGCCGGCCGCCTGGAATAATAGCTGTATCTTTCCGGTGCCGTCCCGTATGTCGAAAAACGACGCTTTTCCCATTCTTCTGATGGCGGTGATGCGTCCCGCGGCGCTTATCGGCTCCTGGGCAAATCCGGCGCCTTCCTTCTCCCTGGCCTCCAGCAGCTTGACGGCTTCCTGCGCCGTATGGGTCCTGTCGTAACGGTGCGGATAAAGCTCGATACCTTGTGCTCGAAGACGCGACAGCTTTTCCCGTCTCTGCTCGTTGATGTCGTCCAGTCTCGATCGCATATTTACCTTCGTTTAAAATTCCAGAATAAATGCGTATTATGCCTAATTATATGTTATCCGTGCTTTACGGTAAAGTGGAAGATGACCGAATATAGTTGTGACCTATCCCCCCGTCCCCCTTCCCTTGTGGATTATTGAAGGGAAGGGGGAGAAAAAATAAGAGGGGGTCAAACCCCCTCTTATAAACTCTTCCCCCTCTCCAAACAATTCCATTTATAGTCTTAACGAGTGTTACGGTTTGGAGAGGGGGTTAGGGGGTGAGGTTTTGGATTTGAATACCTAATGATACAGATTAGACTCCTGCTCCCTCAACGTATCCAGCCAGGCCGCCGACTTTACTTCTCTTTCCAGGATGTATCTAAAGTAACCGCTCAGGACGTTCTCTATCTCGTGGGCAAGGGCTGCATCTAGCTTTAAACGCACGGCGGCCGGGTCATTGTTTCCCTGTAACAGGCGCAGGACCTTCTGGGCGTTAACCGATAACGCGTACGAGAAAGGCTGGTTCAGGTTGCAGGCGGGGCAGAGCAGGCCGCCCGCCGCCGGGCTAAAATGGTTGGTCTCCGGTTCCAGCGCTTTATGGCAGATAACGCAATCCCGTAACTGCGGCCGGTAGCCGGCGCTCTCCAGCAGCTGCAGCTCGAACCAGCGCAGGACGAGCTCTTTGTTCTCCTCGCGGCAAAGCCGCTCTAAAGTCTCCAGCGTCAACCTGTAAAGAGGCAGGTTCTCCTGGCGCTCGGACGTGAACTGGTGGACCAGCTCGGCCACGTACAGCCCGCAGGACGTCAGCCAGAGGTCGTCCCTCAGGGGGAGGTAGGCATCGATGGTCTGCGCGCCGGTGATGGTGTCGATATTGCCTCGCCCCCGCGAGAAGGATACCGTGCTGTGTGTCAGCAGCTCTAAATGCCCGGCCATCTTGCTTTTAGGCTTACGCAGGCTCTTGGCGAAGCCCTGTATCTTGCCGAGGCGTGGCGTGAAAAAGGTGAGGATGGTATCGGCTTCCCCGAGTTTCGTCTTTTTAATAACGATGGCTTCCGTCTGGTATTCGCGCGGTTCCGGCATGGCTTTACTTCTTCTCGGCGACGAAGATCATCTCGGGAGAATCGCTGCCGAAAGCCGATTTATCAAAGTCCCCGAATAACTCGAAGACCTTGAAGCCGCTTAGCTCCAGCAGGTGTTCCAGCTCATAGCGGAAAAAATAGCGCATCGGGAACGACTGCACCAGTCTCTCGCTCTTACCGTCGAGATGTGTGACGTAGTAGATCAGCTCGACGTCGTTATATTGCTGGTCGCGGTGATAACCTGCCATTCGGCTGGTCCGTCTGAGCTTACGCCCGTCCGGCAGGGGCGTCTCCGGCAGGTCTTCGTTCTCTTCCATGTATTTGGGATTTGGCATCAATCTCAGAGGATTTGGATTGAATACGTCGATGATAAGCCGACCCCTTGGCACCAGGTGTTTATATGCACAGGCCAGGCAATTATTCTGCTCTTTAACAGTGATCAGGTGCTGGAAAGGCCGGAACGGCAGCGTCACCAGGGCGAATTTCGTCCTGATTTTGAAGTCGGTCATGTCCCCCTGGACTAGCTTGACTCTTTTCTTCACTTCCGGTGGCTGTTTTACCAGCTTCTCGCGGCATTTCTGCAGCATGTAAGGAGAAAAGTCCAGGCCGGTTATCTCATAGCCGGCCGCCGCGGTGGGGATAAGGATGCGCCCCGTGCCGCAGCCCAG
>DAIQQC010000065.1:4706-7282 GCA_036787005.1 Dehalococcoidales bacterium
GGTCTCGCCGTTATCAGGTAATGATATTTGCCGCTGTCTTTGACGCTTTCTATCTTGAAGCCGGCGGCCTCGATCAGCCTGGAAGCTTTCGCTTCGTCGAACCTGATATGCACCGGCGGGCCCATGCCCGCTTCCTTTTTCCAGTCGAGGTCCACCAGCCTGCCGTCGGGCTTGATGGTTTTCGCGGCGTTATCCAGTACTCTGGACGGGTCCTGGAAATCGTGGAGCGCCATCCCGAAGAAGACGATATCGGTACACTTCCGGCAAACGACCGTATCCTCCGCCCGCCCCGTGGTGAGATAAAGGTTTTTCAGTCCCTCCTTGGCTGCCTGCTCTTTCAGGCTATTAATGGCATCGCCGTTAACGTCGAGGCCGTAGACCCGCCCCTTTTCCCCCGCCATCCTGGCGGCCGGCAGCGCGAAGAACCCGCCACCGCAGCCGATGTCCGCGAACGTTGTCCCCGCCTTCACCCCGATTTCCGCGAGTATCTTTTCCGGGTCCTGCCATTTCCTTCTCTCTCGGTCGTCGAATGGCCGGATACCGCCGTGATAATGGGTCATGTTAAATTACCTCACCTCCTGAAACGCCCCGTTTTAAGCTATGCGTTTATTGCCGCGGGAGCGACTCAAGGTAATCCACTATTTCATCGGTCGGCTTGGAGCCGTAGCCGTCACCTTCCCTGAGCATGGTTGGGGGCGGCTCTGTACCTGTAAAGCTTTTTTTATCGACTATTATCGTCTCCAGCTTGTCGATTATGGTCACTTCACAGGTTCTCTCATATGCGGTGCCACCGCCCGGTATATAAGTGCCCACACGGACATCTTCCCATTTCAGCCATATTATCGTGCCCACTTCTTCGGGATTTTTTGCCGCCATATCTCCAGGGAGGTCAAAGTAAATCCGGTCTATTTTATTTTCACCAATGTCTACGGTAATAACTTTACCTCTGATATAAGAGTTTTCCGACTGAAAGTCCGGATTTAGTCCGGTAATGACGGTATACTCTTGAACGTGGTCTCCAAAGACCTTTTGTATGTTTACTATATTGCAGCCGAATCGTATACCCAGAAAGATACCAACGACGACTACAATTATGACGATGGTGACAATTATCCAGCAACCGGGTTTTTTACGTCTGCCTGAGAGCCTCACCTTTTTGCCCATATGCCCCCCTGCTCGGGAGATATTTCAGGCTTTAAGTGTTTGCCACTCTTAGAACTCCTGCCGCCCCTCCAGCGCTCGCGTCAGCGTGACGTCGTCCGCGTATTCCAGTTCTGTCCCGAAGGGCAGGCCCCGGGCGAGCCGCGTGACCTTGATGCCCAGCGGGCTGATGACCCGGCTCAAATACATGGCGGTCTGCTCGCCTTCCATGTTGGTGTTCGTCGCTAAAATGACCTCTTTGACCGTGTTGTTCTGGAACCGCGCCAGCAGCTCCTTGATCCTGATGTTGTCCGCCCCGATGCCCTCGGTGGGCGATATCGCCCCGTGCAGGACGTGGTAAAGCCCTTTGTAAGCCCCCGTGTGTTCCAGCGCCAGGATGTCCTGCGGCTGCTCGACGATGCACACCTGGCCCGTGTCTCTGTGTCCGCTCTGGCAAATGGGGCAGGGGTCGCTTTCGGTGACGTTGCAGCAGACGGAGCAAAGGTTGACCCTCTGCTTCAGGGAAACTAAAGCCTCGGCGAGGGCTTTGGCCTTTTCTTCCGGCGACCTCAGCAGGTGGAACGTGATGCGCTGGGCGCTCTTGGGGCCGATGCCCGGCAGCTTGCTGAACTCTTGCACCAGCCGGCCGATGGCATCGTTGGCGGGGACAGGGGGTTCGTTCTTCGACAACTGGTTCTCCTTCTACGTGAGGCCCGGTATCTTTAGCCCTCCGGTCAGCCCGCCCATCTTCTTGGCGGCCATCTCCTGAGCTTTGTTTTGCGCTTCCTTGACGGCACTCAGTACCATGTCCTCGAGCATCTCGACGTCTTCCGGGTTGACCACTTCCTTGGCGATTTTTACCGCCAGTATCTGCTGCTGCCCGTTCATGGTGACCGTCACGGCGCCGCCCCCGCAGCTAGCCTCGACCGTCATTGTGGCCAGTTCTTCCTGGGCTTTCAGGAGCTGCGCCTGGAGTTTCTGGGCCTGCTGCATCATGAACTTATTCATGGCTCCTCCGTATTATTGATGAGCTCCCCGTATTATTGTTGAAGCTCCTCCGTGTTGTTGATGACCTGGGCGCCCATCTCCAGCGCCGCTTTGACCAGGTGGTTGTTCTCGTGCTCGTAGACGCAGCGAACTTTGCAGGAGCGCCCCATGAATTTGCTGACGATTTTCTCGGCCATCTTCTGGTTTTCCAACTTTTCCATGTTGTCCTTGTGCACCGGATATCGGAAGGACACTATCAGGACGTCCTCGACTATTTCTTTAGGCCGCGAGCTGCGCAGCAGGGCTGCCGCCGGCGTACGGCTCATGCCGTCCGGCGCCTCGTTGATCATCCTGGCCCACTGCTGCTGCAACTGCTCGATGGTACTCACTACCGCCGCCGGGCCGCTCTCCACTTTAGCCGCCGGCGAAGATACAGGTTTCTCGACCGC
>DAIQQC010000065.1:7382-9121 GCA_036787005.1 Dehalococcoidales bacterium
CGGATAGGCGGCGCCTTTTCTTCCGGTTCGCTTATCGTGCAGTCCACCAGTGCCAGTTCCAGCGGCAGGGTCGAGTAGTTGTCCAGGCTCAGCTCCAGCTGGCCGAAGCGCTTGATGGCCTTGAGTATCACGGGCAGCGTCGCCTTCGCCGCCAGCTCTTTAAGCTCGTTCATTTCCTCGGCGGTAAGCTCGATGACGTCGCTGGAGCCGGTCTTGACAAGCAATAGCAGCCGCAGGTATTCCACCAGCTCGCGGTGGAACTGCCGCAGGTCGAGCCCGTCGCTGTTGACGTTATTGATGGTGGTGACCCCCGCGCTGGTGTCCCGGTTGACGATCTGTTTCACCACTTCCCTGGCGCGCCGGTCGCCGGAAATACCGAGGAGCGCCTGCACTTGTTCGAGCGATATTTCCTGCCCGTAAAAAGTGTTGGCCTGCTGTAAAAGGTTGAGGGCGTCGCGCAGGCTGCCGGTGGCCGCCCTGGCGATGAGCTTTAGCCCCTCCGCCCCGGTCTTGATGCCTTCGCCTTCGCTGACGCGCTCTAACACGCTTACCATGTTGTCCAGTGAGTAGCGGTGGAAGTCGAAGCGCTGGCAGCGTGAAATGATCGTCGGCAGGAGCTTGTGGGCCTCGGTGGTGGCCAGGATGAAGACCGCGTGCGGCGGCGGCTCCTCCAGCGTCTTTAAGAGCGCGTTCGAGGCCTCTTTGGTGAGCATGTGGACTTCGTCGATGATGTAGACCTTGCGGCGGGCCTCGTTGGGGGCGTAATTGACCTTTTCCCTCAGGTTCCTGATTTCGTCGATGCCGCGGTTGCTGGCGGCGTCCACCTCGATGACATCCAGCGCCCGTCCCTCGGTAATAGCCAGGCACATCGAGCACTTATTGCACGGCTCGCCCTTGCCGCTGGCCAGGCAGTTGATGGCTTTAGCCATGTTGCGGGCGGTGGTGGTCTTGCCGGTACCGCGCGGTCCGCAGAAGAGATAAGCGTGCGAGACTTTTTCCGTGGCAAGGGCGTTAAGCAGGGTCCGGGTGACGTGCTCCTGCCCCACGAACTCGGCCAGCGATTGGGGACGCCACTTACGATAAAATACTTGAGATGACATGACTTCTCTATTATACTCCAAAAAGGGATTTTGCCCAAGAAAAATAACAGGAAATCGGCGCATCTGATATGCTCCAAACTGATTTGACAGGCAATACAATATCAGTATATAAATTTCAATAGAAAACGTTGCTTTAAGGCATGATGCCCGAATGGAGGATATGTCTATGGAAAAGAAGAAATACTGGAGAAATGTGATCCGGGGGCCTTTCTATAAGGATACGGAGCCGGGCATGACCGGGACATCTATATTCGCACACCACGATGAATATGGCAACGGTACGACCTTAGGTTACCATTGTATTAATACCAATTACGAAGTACCCTTCACGCACTCACATGATTTTCATGAGCTATTATGCTTCATCGGGGGGAACCCGGAGAATATCAACGACCTTGGGGCGGAAATTAGCATTCGCCTGGGAGAAGAACTGGAAGAGCACATCATCACCAGCGCTACCATCGTAACTATCCCGCCGGGCCTGAAGCACTGCCCGCTGAAGGTTACGAAGATCACCAAGCCCTTTGTTTTTCTAGAGGTATCAACCACCAAGGGCTATGCGCAAACAGGGGCTCCGCAAGGGCTGAACCCGGTACCGTAAGTTTGGGCAGGGCACAGGTGTCGCATGATCAATAATAA
>DAIQQC010000066.1:0-1419 GCA_036787005.1 Dehalococcoidales bacterium
TCGCCCCCCTTGAACGCCTTACCCCGCCTCCGCCATCTCCCTCAAAAGCTTTAACGTTTCTTCCGCCTCTGCCGCATCTATTACGCCGATGGCGTACCCGGTGTGCAGCAGGACGTAGTCGCCCGCTTTAGCCTCGGGCGTGAGTTGCAGGCTGATTTCCCGCGTTACCCCTTCGATGTCCACTACCGCCTGCTGACCGTCTATCGACTTTATTAATGCCGGTATGGCTAAGCACATGTCTTTATACCTCTTATTTCTTCGCCGGCCTGGGTTTTATGTCCCACCCCGACTTGAATGGGTCGGCGATAGCTTCTCCCAGGGCATAGTATTTCTTGTGGCCGAAGACGAACGGCCTGGCTTTAAACATGTCGGGGAAGCCGTCGGTCAGGCAGTCCTCGGAGATATAGCTTTCGTTTACTCTGCCCACGACCAGCATGTGGCTGCCCAGGTTGAGGATGTGCGCTACCTCGCACTCGAGGTTTACGGGGCACTCTTCGATCATCGGGGCCGTCTTTAACTCCCCGTAAAACACTTTGAATTTACAGTCTTTGACCTTGTCGGCGTCTTTGCCGGAGACCAGCCCGCAGTAGTCGGCCTCTTTCACCAGGTCGACGGACGGCACGTTGATGGAGAATGTCCGGTTCTCGTAGATGCCCTTCAGGCTGTAACGTTGGGGTTGTAACGCAATGGTGATTGATGCCGGTTTGCTGGCGGCCACGCCAGTCCAGGCCACTGCCGCAAAGTCCGGTTTGCCATCTACATCAGCCCCCACCAGGACCGTTGGATGCGGCCATATCATCGGCTGTGGCCCGAGTTTCTTTTTGCTCATGATACATCTCCCCTTTGCTGTTTCTTCAGTCTTTTACCTGCGTCGTACGCTTGCCCGATGACCTCTCCCAGGGCGTTGTACCGGGCTGTCGGCCCCCGACTGTACACGAAAGGCTTTATCTTAAGGATATCAGGCATGTCGCCGGTGAGGCAATCCTCGTTCACATGAGTTTGGACGACCTTGCCGATTACGAGCATGTGCGCCCCGATGTTCAGCAGGTGCATGACCTCGCACTCTAGGGTTACGGGGCACTCTTCGATCATCGGGGCTGTCTTTATTTCTCCGTAAAAGACCTTGAATTTGCAGTCTTTGGCCTTATCCGTCTCAGCCCCGGAAACCATGCCGCAGTAGTCGGTCTCTTCTAGAAGGTCTATCGACGGCACGTTGACTGAAAACGTCCGGTTCTGCATTATGCCTTTCAGGGTATGTCTCTGGTGCCTGACGCCGATGGATACCGCCGGCGGTTCCCCGCCGCATACCCCGCACCAGGCGTACGGCGCAAAATCCGTCTTTCCATCATACATCGTCCCGAGCAGCACGGTCGGATTGGGGAAAATCCAGGGCTGTGGCCCGAGCTCTCTTTTTGTCAT
>DAIQQC010000066.1:1519-9012 GCA_036787005.1 Dehalococcoidales bacterium
AAATTAGCTATCACCGCTTGCCCCAACGATATTCCCCCGTCGTTGCAGGGCACCTGCTGGTGAGTATATACCCTCATCCCCGCCGACTCAACCATTGATCTGGTTTTCCTGAGTAGTATCCGGTTCTGGAAGACCCCGCCGCTCAAGGCCGCCGCCTTGATGCCTGTTTTGGCGGAGATAACCTGGCATGTCTCCAGGATCATCCGCGCTATCGTGTTATGGAACCGCCCGGCTATCACCGATTGAGGTGTCTTATCGCGCCAGTCTTTGACAATGGCCGCCAGCAGATCGCGGATTTTTATGATATTGGTGTCGTCCTTCTCGACTACTAAAAATGGATAACTTTGTGTTTCATCATCGGCCTCTGCGGCGCAGGTCTCCAGGTCGATGGCCGCCTGCGCTTCGTATTCTATCTTGCCCCTGACCCCGATTATCGCCGCCACCGCGTCGAAAAGCCGTCCCATGCTCGATGTCAACGGCGTGTTTATCCTTTTTTCGATCTGGTTTTTAATGACATTCAGTTCGATGTCATCGACCTGCCGGAAAGGCGGCAGCTGGCTGTCCGGATCTATCCCCAGCGCCGTCATGTACCCGATGGCCGTCCGGTATGGCTTTTTTATTGCCAGGGCGCCGCCGGGCAGCGGTAAATACTCCAGGTGCGCTATTCGCTTAAAGCCTTTGTAGTCCGCTACCATGAATTCCCCGCCCCATATCCGCCCGTCCGCGCCGTACCCTGTGCCGTCTAAAGCCACTCCGATGGCCGGGCCATCAACTCCGTTGTCCGCCATGCAGCTCGCGATGTGCGCGTGATGGTGCTGCACCGCGACGGGCTTTATCCCTTCTTTCTCCGCCAGTTCAACAGCGTACTTGGTCGGGAGGTATTCCGGGTGCCCGTCGTAAGCGATTATCTCCGGCTTAACCCGGAAAAGTTGTTGATACAGCTTGACCGTATTCTTAAAATGTTCCAGCGTCTCCATATTTTCCATGTCGCCGATGTGCTGGCTGACGAAGGCGTAGTTGTCCCGCGTCAGGCAGAAGGTGTTCTTTTCCTCGGCCCCGCAGGCTAGGGTCTGTCGGGTGGTAAAAGGAAGGTGGATAGGGTGGGGGGCGTATCCCCGCGCCCGCCTCACGAATTTCGGCTTCGTGTCTTCCACTGTCATTACGCTGTCGTCGTAGCGCGCATAAATGTCCCGGTTGTGTTGTAAAAAATAGTCCGCGATACTGTTCAACCGCTTTAGCGCCTCATCGTTGTCACGCGCTATCGGTTCCTCGCTGAGGTTGCCGCTGGTCATTACCAGCGGTATTGCCGTCTCCCTTAGCAGCAGGTGATGCAGCGGTGTGTAGGGCAGCATCACGCCGAGGTATTTGAGCCCGGGTGCTACGGCTTTCGTTATCCCCGATTTTGCCTTCCATTTCAAGAGGACGATCGGGCTCCCCGGCGATTTTATGAGTGTTTCTTCTTCGGCGGTTATTTCGCAGTGTTTTCGGGCTTCTTTAAGGTCTGCCACCATGACGGCGAGCGGCTTCGCGGGGCGGTTCTTCCGCCGGCGCAGTCGCTCCACGACTTTTTCACTGGTGGCGTCGCAGGCCAGCAGAAAGCCTCCCAGCCCCTTTACCGCCACGATTTTGCCTCCCTTGAGTATCGCGGCGGTCTTGTTTATAATGTCGTCGCATTCGACTTTCTTGCCTGCGGTATTGACGAGTTCCAGTTGCGGCCCGCAGACCGGGCAGGCGTTGGGCTGGGCGTGAAAACGCCTGTCCAGCGGGTCATCGTATTCCCTCTGGCACTCCGGGCACATTTTGAACGATCTCATCGTCGTGTTGGGGCGGTCATAGGGTATGTCGGCGATTATCGTGAACCTCGGTCCGCAGTTGGTACAGTTAGTGAACGGGTAGCGGTAACGCCGGTCGTCAGGATTGAATATTTCCTTCAGGCAGTCGGGGCAGGTGGCGATGTCCGGCGAGACGAGCTGGTATTTGCCTTCTTCGGCCACGCTCTCCAGTATCTCGAATTTCTCGTATCCGGCCGGATGGCCTGGCGTGACGGAGATAGCTTCTATTCGCGACAGCGGCGGCGCTTTCTCTCTCAGCCCTGTTAAAAACAGCTGGATTGCACCGCCCTCTCCCTCCACCTCGATTTTCACGTCTTCCGAGGTGTTGCGCACCCACCCGCAGAGGTTGTGTTTGACGGCCAGCTGGTAAACGAAAGGTCGGAAGCCGACGCCCTGCACCACCCCCCGTACGCTGATATGCGCCAGGTTGAGAGCCGTTGTCTTTACCATGGGATTATGGTTTCTTTTTGCCTCTGACGGCGGATTCTAGCCAGGCGTACCACGCCGCCATCCCCGCGCCTGTCTTGCACGAGACAGGGAAGATGGTGACGTCCGGATTGAGCCCGGTCACTACTTTTCTAAACGCTTCGATATTGAAGTCGAGGTATGGTTGGAGGTCGGTCTTGTTGACCAGGACGGTATCTGTGTCGGCGAACATGGCCGGGTATTTGTATGGCTTGTCGTCGCCTTCGGGCATGGAGGCGATCATCACCCGGCGGTCCTCGCCCAGCGTGAAGGCGTTGGGGCAGATGAGGTTGCCCACGTTCTCGACGAACAGCAGGTCGATTTCTTTCAAAGGCAGATCGTCCAAGGCTTTCTCCACCATGAAGGCGTCGAGGTGGCACCCCCCGCCGGTATTGATCTGGACCACCGGTATGCCTAGTGCGTTGACTTTCTCGGCGTCGACACTCGACGCTACGTCTCCCTCGATGACCGCTATCCTGACCTTTTTACGGAGATTTTTTATCGTGCTCAGGATCAGGCTGGTCTTGCCCGCCCCCGGCGACGACATGATGTTGACCGTCAAGACGCCGTATCTGTCCAGCCGGCTTTTGTTCTCGCGAGCTTTATCGTCGTTGGCCCCCAGGACTTTTTCCCCTACGGTGATTACTTTAACGCTCATCTGTTCTACCCCTCGCGTGAGGATTCTGTCTTAATTATAAAGGAGTGCCGATATGTGGGCAAATGCGCTTCAAACGTAATTATTTTTCTTGCATACCATATGACACTATGTTATAATCAAGTTGCCTGGAGTTGAATAGCTGTGTTTTAAAGTGGGTTCGATTCCCACTTTTTTAGTTATTTAGACTATATTTATCGGAGGTAGGCGTCCGAAATGAAGAGCGATTTCCTCCTCGCCATAACTCAGCTCTCGGCGGAGAAGAATCTGCCGAAGGAGACTGTGCTTACCGCCGTTGAGGCGGCTTTGGTATCGGCCTATAAAAAGGACAATTTTAACCCTAACCAGAATATCTCCGTCAAGATTAACCCGAACACCGGCAAGGTGGAGGTCTGGATGGAGAAGACTGTCTCTCAGAAGGTGGCTGACCCCCGCCAGGAAATAACCCTGCGGGAGGCAAAGACCCTGAACAAGGAAGCTAAGGTCGGCGACCTGCTGATGGTTGAGGCCACCCCGGAGAACGCCGGCCGCATCGCCGCCCAGACCGCCAAGCAGGTCATTTTGCAGCGCCTGCATGAAGCAGAGCACAGCGCTATCTTTGAAGAGTACGCGGATAAAGAGGGCGAGGTCGTCAGCGGCGTCGTCCAGCGCTTCGAGGCCGGCCAGGTCTTTATCGACATGGGCCGCACCGAGGCTGTCCTGCCGCCCTCCGAGCAGGTGCGCACCGAGCGCTACCGGGTCGGCCAACGGCTCAAGGTCGTCTTGCTTCAAGTTGCCCGCAGCGCCAAGGGCCCGCGGGTCATCGTCTCGCGCTCTCACCCGGAGCTCCTGCGCCGTCTCTTTGAACTGGAGGTCCCGGAGGTCTATAACGGCACCGTGGAGATCAAGTCTATCGCCCGCGAGGCCGGCTTCCGTAGCAAGATCGCCGTCTCCGCCCGGCAGGAGGGCATCGACCCCGTCGGCTGCTGCGTCGGCCTCCGCGGCATCAGGATTCAGAATATCGTCAGCGAGACCAACGGTGAGAAGATCGACGTCGTCACCTGGAGCCCGGACACGGCTACTTTTATTGCCAGTGCCCTCAGCCCCGCTCACATCTTGAGCGTCGAACTGAATAAGGCGGACCAGGTGGCTACTGTCATCGTCCCGGATAAACAGCTTTCGCTGGCTATCGGCAAAGAGGGTCAGAACGCCCGCCTGGCTGCCAAGCTTACCGGTTGGCGTATTGATATTAAGAGCGCCTCCGCCGCCGAGGCGGAGAGGATACCAGTAAAAGCTAAAGCGGTTGAAGCGGAGGCCGGTGTCGCTGGAGAAGCCCCCGCCGCCGAGCTTCCGGCTGAAGCCGCCCTTACTCCGGAAGAACTGGGTCTGACTGAAGAGACGGCTGTGCCTGAGGGCGTCCCGGTAGCCGCCGGTGTCGCGCCGCCGGTGGAAGAGATAATCGCGCCGCCGCAGGTAGTGCTGGAACCGCCCGTCGCTCCCGGCAAAACGGGACTCAGGTTCGCCGAAGATATCATGGGCGTCCGGCGCGCCAGGACCACCGAAGCCCGGCCCGCCCGCGCCAAGAAGAAAAAGAAAGGCGCTTATACCCGTGAAGGCAGCGAAGACAGCGTCAAGGCCCGAAAAGGCCGCCGCGATTACGACGTGCCGGAGGATGAGGAAGATGTCACCTAGCCCCGCCGGCGTCAAGCGGACGCCGCAGCGGACCTGCGTGGCCTGCCGCCGCGTTGGGGACAAGCGGGAGCTGGTGCGGCTGGTCCGGACTACCGCCGGCGCCGTGGAAATCGATAGCACCGGCAAAAAGGAGGGGCGGGGCGCCTATATCTGCCCGGTCCAAACCTGCTGGGAAAAAGCTTTGAAAGGTAAGCAGTTGGAGCTTCATTTGAAATGCCGCCTTACCCGGGAAGACCGTGAGCGGCTGATAATCGACAGCGCCCGGCTGGTTAAAGGAGTCGTTAGTGCCCAGGGTTAGCAAACCGAAGAGTCCCGCCGAACCGGTAGCGGAAAAAGAAAAAGCCGCTAAGGAGACGGCCGCCCCCGGGCTGCCGGTCTTCGAGCTGCCGCGCTCTATCAGCGTTCACCAGCTGGCCGAGCTACTAAAGGTGGACTCCATACAGATTATTAAGCAGCTGATGCGTAACGGCATCATGGCCAATATCAACCAGATTATCGATTACGAGACCGCCGCCCCTATCGTGGCCGGTTTCGGCTTTAAACCCCACCTCCAACCCCTTAAAGAACAGCAGATGGCCACCGCCGCCGAGGAAGGCAAAAAGACCAGGCGGCGCTACGGGAAAGAGGACGCCAATCTCGAGTCCCGGCCGCCCGTGGTGACGGTCATGGGGCACGTCGACCACGGCAAGACCAAGCTGCTGGACGCTATCCGGCAGACCAACGTCGTCGATTCCGAGGCCGGCGGCATCACCCAGCATATCGGCGCCTACCAGGCGACCATCAACGGCCATAAAATAACCTTCCTGGATACCCCCGGCCACGAGGCCTTCACCGCCATGCGCGCCCACGGCGCCAATATCACCGATGTCACTATACTCGTGGTGGCGGCCGACGACGGCGTGATGCCCCAGACCCTGGAGGCCATCAACCACGCCCGCGCGGCTGAAGTCCCCATCGTCGTGGCGATTAATAAAATTGATAAGGATAACGCCGACCCCAATCGCGTCAAGCAGCAGTTGGCCGAGGCCGGTCTGGTCGTTGAGGACTATGGCGGCAGCGTCGTCAGTGTTGAGATTTCCGCTAAAGAGAAGAAAGGTATTGATAAACTACTTGAGAGCGTGCTCCTCGTCGCCGAGATGGAGGAGCTTAAGGCCAATCCCAATCAGCCCGCGGTCGGCGTGGTTATTGAAGCGCAAATGGATAAAACCATGGGACCGCTGGCCACCATTCTGATACAGGCAGGCACCCTGAAAGAGGGCGATACTATCGTCGTCGGCGGCACCTGGGGCCGGGTCCGGGCTATGTTTAACGACATTGGCAAGCATATCAGGAAAGCCGAGCCGTCCACGCCCGCCTCCGTACTGGGCCTGGGCGACGTCCCCGAGGTGGGTGATAACCTGCTGGCGGTCACCGACGAGCGCCATGCGCAGGCCATTCTTGCCCGCCGGCGGACCGAGAAGGAAAAGGAAGCCGCCCGTACCGCCCAGCCGGTCAACCTGGACAATCTCTATGACCAGATTTCCGCCGGCAAGGTCAAGGAGCTCAACGTTATTCTCAAGACGGATGTCCAGGGCAGCATCGAGCCCATCAGGACCTCTCTGGAGCGTTTGGGCGGGGAAGAGGTCAAGGTCAGGATTATCCACAGCGCCGCCGGCAACATTACCGAGAGCGATGTCATGCTGGCTTCGGCCTCCAACGGTATTATCATCGGCTTTAACGTCACCGCCAACGAGGGCGCCCGCAATCTGGCGGCAACCTCCGCCGTGTCCATTCGTTATTACGATATTATTTATACCCTTGTCGACGATGTGGAAAAGGCGTTAAAGGGTTTGCTTGAACCCACCTATGTCGAGGTCATCGATGGCCGCGCCACCGTCCAGGCCGTCTTCTCGGCCGGTAAAGGCGCCAAAGTGGCTGGTGTCATCGTCAATGAAGGTAAGGTCACCCGTAACGCCTCCGTCAGGGTCAGGCGTGGCAAGCAGCTACTGGCTGACTCGACCGTCAGCAGCCTGAAGCGCTTTAAGGACGACGTCCGCGAGGTCGCCGCCGGCTACGAGTGCGGCGTCGGCGTTAAGGATTTCCACGATTATCAGGTCGGCGACGTTCTGGAATTTTACCGTCTGGAAAGAGCTTAGGATAAATTTGAAAAACCAAAAACCAATGATTGTTCTGTCATTCTGAGCGTAGCGAAGAATCTCGGGGTTGGGCGGAGATTTTTGGGATTTGTACCTTGGGATTTGGAAAATTAGTGCTATGTCATCGCATCGTATCGAACGCGTCAATACGCTCATCCGCCGGGAGATTAGCGAGCTCATCCAGCACCACCTGAGGGATCCCCGGCTCGCTGAGTTTGTGGCTGTGACTGACGTCGAAACCGCCGCCGATCTCAAGCACGCTAAAGTCTTCGTAAGCAGCATCGGCGGGCAGAAGGATGAAGCCGGCGTTCTGGCCGCCCTGGCCGCCGCCTCCGGCTTCCTGCGCTCCGAGCTGGCTAAAAAGGCACAGCTTCGCCATACCCCCGAGCTGAGCTTTCACTGGGACAGCTCTATTGAACGCGGCGACCGCATCCTTCGCCTCCTCGACCAGGTCAGCAGCGAGCATGAGGACTGAATACTTGCCTGTCATTCCGGCGGAAGCCGGAATCCGGGTGGGGCGGGGATTTAGTTTTTCGGTATTTATGTTTTTCTTGACACTTGATACTTGATACTTGTTACTTGATACTTGTTTTTATATGGACGGCATACTCAATATCGATAAGCCCTCGGCGATGACCTCCTATGGCGTTGTCGCCGCGGTGAAGCGTCTCTCCGGCGAGCGCCGCGTCGGCCACGCCGGCACTTTAGACCCCGCCGCCACCGGCGTCCTGCCGG
>DAIQQC010000067.1:0-4599 GCA_036787005.1 Dehalococcoidales bacterium
CCCACGAGGGGAGAGAGCAATATGTTGAGAAGAAATCCGGGAGAATTAAGATGCTTGTCGTAATGAAGAATGACGCCACCGAGGAGCAGGTCAGGGCCGTCATTAACGAGATAGAGAAGATGGGCTTCAAGGGCGTGCCCATGCCGGGCGCCCAGAGGACGGCTATTTGCATTATCGGGAACAAGGGGCCGGTGGAAGACACCCGCCTGCGCGCCCTGGAAGGCGTCAAGGAGACGATACCGGTCACCAAGCCTTACAAGTTGGTCAGCCGCGAAACGCACGGGGAATCGACGGCGGTGCCGGTGGGCAACCTGAAAATCGGCGGGGGCGAGCCGGTCATCATGGCGGGGCCCTGCGCCATAGAGAGCGAAGAGCAGGCCCTCACCATCGCCAGAATCGTGAAAACGCACGGGGCGCAGGTCTACCGCGGCGGCGCCTTCAAGCCCAGGACGTCGCCCTACAGCTTCCAGGGGCTGGGGGAAAAGGGGCTGAAAATACTCCAAAAGGTCAGGGAGGAGACCGGCCTGCTGATCATCACCGAGGCCACCGATAACGAGAACCTGGCGCTGGTGGAGAAGTACGCCGACATCATCCAGATCGGGGCCAGGAACATGCAGAACTACTCGCTGCTGCGGCTGGCCGGGCAGACCGATAAAGCGGTCGTCCTCAAGAGAGGCATGGCCGCCACCATCGACGAGTGGCTCATGGCGGCGGAGTATATAATGTCGGAAGGGAACCGGCGGGTCATTCTCTGCGAGAGGGGGATACGCACCTTTTCCGACAACACGCGGAACACGCTCGACCTCAGCGCGATACCCTCGATAAAAGAGGTCAGCCACCTGCCGGTCATCGTCGACCCCAGCCACGCGGCCGGGCGGCGGGACTACGTCATTCCCCTATCGCGGGGGGCGATAGCGGTGGGGGCCGACGGCCTGCTGGTCGAGGTACATAACGACCCGGCGCACGCGCTGTCCGACGGAACGCAGTCGCTCTACCCGAACCAGTTCGCGGAGCTGATGAACGAGATAGAGCGGCTCAAGCAGTATTTATAGAGCGACAAATGCCGGCGAGGGCAATCAGGATATGAGGGCAGGCCTGTTTTCCGGACCAGTTTCTTTTTCAACAACACTCACCGCGTAATACAGCGAAGTAAAGGCAGAAGTAAACCACATAAACGTAAGAATTTCTAACACCAATACAACAGACAGCCTGATATAACCGCCGGTACCCGACTCCAGGTCAAATACATTCTTCAATAACAGCGAAATCAGCCATATCCCTATACCAACAAGAACCGCTACTACACCGATACCAAACGCCTGCCCGGCATGGCCTTCGCTCAAACTCCAGCTCGATTTGACCGATCCGAACCCTTTCATTTTGCGGTCGGTGATAAGAAACGGCACAAACACCAGACGGCACATAATAACGATAAAAACCACTGTCCAGACGACTAACAGAAAAAGGCCCAAGGGAGCCATGTCTACCATTAGCCAGTTGAGCAATAGCAGAACACCTCCAAATATGGATTCGTACAATATGCCCACTAAAATTACGCCAGGGTAATTACGAAATCCATCCAATACGCGACCTAATTTCAACTTTTCACCTCGAGCCGTCCCCAGAAATAAGGAAAGAATACCGAACAATAACGGAACACTAATAAAAGCCCCGATAGCTAAAGTGACCACATTGAATTCCCATGGCAACCGTTCGGCGTCAAACCTCTTCAAGGCTATATTAAAATTAAAAATCCGGTGGGTAAACGAATAGTAAACAAGCCAGCTGCCAAGAATAATACCTACGGCAAAGATATGGTAGACGAAAACTGTAAAGAACAGACCCCAGAAATGCCTCCAGACCACCCGCCAGCCGTAGTCGAGGGAAGAGCCCGTGCCCGGATAAAGTGTCGCGCTCCCGGTAAGAGCCTCACCACAATTAGCGCAAATGGCAGATTCACGGGGATTCTCGTGGCCACATTTTTTACATATCATATTCTGACCTCCGGTGTATCCAGAACAACGGCATGGTAGAGGGAAGCATAGGCGGACAGGACCCACATCGTTAAAAAGATATAGCCGATGACGCCGACCGTCAGTCCGACCAGAAGGGCGGGCGGGAGCACAATAAACACCAGCGATATCAGCCCCGCGATAACCGACACGGCAGCGAACATCAAGACAGACAGCAGGCCGATGGCAAAGACCCGCCACTCGTGGCTGCGGGTCATACGCCAGCTTGTTTTCAAAGCGTCGACGGCTTTAAGGCGGCGGTCGACCAGCAAGAACGGCACGAAGGCCAGCTTGCAGACAAGTACTAAATAGAATACCGCCCAGGCAACAGACAGGAGCGTCCCCAGCGCGGGAATGTGTGCCGTCAGCAGCCCCAGCAGGTAGGAGACGAGACCGGCCATAATAACAAAAAGGGCGGTTACCGGCAGGACCCGGGGGTAGTTATGAAAGGCGGCGAAGATGTTACTTAGTCTGATTTTTTCACCGCGGACCGCCGCCAGGAAAACAAGGCACAGGCCAAACAACAACGGCAGGCAATAGAAGATGCCAAACACACCGCCGGCTAACCGATACTCCCATGACAGCGCCTCTAGATTCGCGGGAAAAGACTCTACTTCAAAGACAAAACCGGCGTCAGCGGTATAGAAAGCGATCAATCCCAGGATGACGGCGACGGGGAGGTTCAGCGCGATAAAGATTACCGCTGCAAGAAACAAATCGGCAAAATTTTTCCGGAGCGTGCGGAAGCCGCTACCGAAGGAAGCGCCAACGCCGGGCGATACCGCCGCTACCGACAGGGCGGAGCCGCATTTCACACAGTAATTAGCGCCCGGGGGATTTTCCCAGCCGCAATCGGGACAGAACATCAGACATCCCCACAAACAGAATAACAAAGTATAGTGATAGTGGTTTTTGAATGTCAAGGAGTGGGTTTCTTGACTTATACGGGCGGCTATTGTATTCTAGCAGGCGACCATCGAACAAATATTTACCGGAGGATTCAATGAACGAAACGATAAAGACATATCCGGTTAACATCAGGGGAGATCTTTCAGTTCCGCCGGAAAGAGGCTGGTGGCTGATCAAATGGCTGCTGGCAATACCGCACTGGTTCTTGCTCATTTTTCTCGCAATCGCATTTATCTTTGTAGCCATCATCGCTTTCTTTGCCATCCTCTTCACGGGTAAATATCCCAGGGGCCTATTCGACTTCAACGCAGGGGTATTACGGTGGGGATGGCGTGTAGCTTTCTACAGCTACGGGGCACTGGCGACAGATAAATATCCGCCGTTCAGCCTAGAGCCCGACCCCAGCTATCCCGCCGACCTGGAGATAGCCTACCCCGAAAAGCTTTCCCGGGGGCTGGTGCTGATAAAGTGGTGGCTGCTGGCGATACCGCACTATATCATCGTCAGCTTTTTTGTAAGCGGCCCAACCTGGAAAATGCAGGGCTGGGATTGGACAATAAACAACCACGTGTACCACATGGAAGGGTGGCAATTATCCTGGGGCGGACTGATATTTGCCGTGGCGATCATCGCCGGGGTGTGGCTGCTGTTCTCTGGAAAATATCCTAAAGACCTGTTAAAGCTGCTGATGGGGTTCAACCGCTGGGCGATACGGGTGGGGGCTTACGCGACTCTGATGACCGACGCCTACCCGCCGTTCCGGCTGGATGAATAGCTAGAGGCGCTGGCAGCGGGGGCAGAGATAGGTGCCGCGGCCGCGTACCACGATGCGCTCGATCTTGCCGCCGCAGCCGGGGCAGTCCTTGCCTACGCCGTGGGCGACGACGAACTCGTCGTGGGCGGTGCCCGGCTCGCCTTCAGGCCGGATATAGTTACGGATGCTGGCGCCGCCCCTGGCTAAAGCTTTCTGCAGCACGTGAAGAATGGCGCGGTGCAGCTTCTTTATCTCAACCGGGGATAACTTGCCGGCCGATTTCAGGGGATGGATCCTAGCCTCGAAGAGGGCTTCATCGGCGTACATGTTGCCGATGCCGGCGATGAGCGACTGGTCGAGGAGAACGGGCTTAACGGGCGCCTTGCGGTCTTTCAAGATTTTCCCCAGCGCGGCCGGGGTGAAGGCGGGGTCGAAGGGCTCTACGCCCAGCATATCGTTTACGGCGGACTCATCATCGGCCAGCCACATCACGCCGAATTTACGGGGGTCGCGGAAATGGACAGCAGAGCCGTCGTCCAGGTGAAATATGGCGCGGGAATACTTATCGTCGGAAGGATCGACCAGCAGGGAGCCGGTCATCTTCATGTGCATGACGAGGACGCCGCCGCCCAGATGAAAAAAGAGATATTTGCCGCGGCGGGAGAGCCGGAGTATTTTCTTACCGGTAATCCCTCGTTTGAAGGCAGCTAAAGACGGCCGGCGGACCATTTTATTCCAGAAGACGTCCACGCCTTTAATGGAGCGGCCGAGGACGTGGGGCGAAAGCTCGTTTTTGATAGTTTCTACTTCAGGGAGCTCGGGCATTTTAAACCTCCGGTTAAGTATCAAATAACAAGTAACAAAGTAGCAAGCCCCAAACTACTCCTGGATTCCGGCTTCCACCGGAATGGTATCGAGCAAATC
>DAIQQC010000067.1:4699-6877 GCA_036787005.1 Dehalococcoidales bacterium
TTTTGCCGAATACCCCTCACCTTAGTCCTCTCCCACAAGGGGAGAGGACAATCCGACCGCTCATTTCATGTCGCCCCAGTTTTTGCCGACTTTAGTGTCCACCTTGAGGGGCACGTCCAGCTTCACGGCGCAGCACATGATGTCGGGTACAATTTTTAGCATAACCGGCATCTCGTCGTCGGGCACTTCAAAGACGAGCTCGTCATGGACCTGGAGGAGCATCTTGCTCCGGAGGCCGAGCCGGGCCATCTCGCGGTAGAGGTTGATCATCGCCACTTTTATAATATCGGCGGAGGTGCCCTGCACGGGCATGTTGATGGCCATGCGCTCGGCGGCCTCGCGGACCTGGCGGTTGGCGGAACTGATTTCCTGGATATAGCGGCGGCGGCCCAGCAGGGTCTCGACGTAGCCGTCGCGGCGGGCTTTCTCTTTAGTAGAATCAAGGTATTTTCTAACGCCGGGGTATTTCTCGAAATAGGCGCGAATAAACTTACCGGCTTCCTCGCGGGAGAACTCGGTGGCCTGCTCGAGGCCGTAGTCGGACATGCCGTAGATAACGCCGAAATTAATGGTCTTGGCAAAACGCCGCATATCAGGCGTCACCTGAGTGGCTTCCACCGAGAACAGCAAACAGGCGGTCGCCGCGTGAATATCGGCGTTACCGCGGAAAGCCTCCAGAAGCTGGGCGTCCCGGGAGAGATGGGCCAGGGCGCGGAGGTCGATCTGGGAATAGTCGCCGGCGAGGAGGGATGAACCGGGCGGGGCGATAAAAGCCTGGCGGACCTGCCCGCCGAGCTCGCCGCGGACGGGGATGTTCTGCATATTGGGGTCGGAGGAAGAGAGCCGGCCGGTGGTGGTGCGGGTCTGGTTAAAGCTGGTATGGATGCGGCCGGTCTTCGGGTTGACCAGGGCCGGGAGGGTATCGATGTAGGTGGACTTTATCTTGGCCAGCTGGCGGTATTCCAGGATATAGCCGGCGATGGGATGGACAGGGCGGAGCTCCTCGATGACGGACGCCTCGGTGGAATACCTGTTCTTGCCGCGGCGGGACGACGGCAGCTGCATCTCGTCGAAGAGGACCTTGCCCAGCTGCAAAGGCGAGTTGATATTGAACTCGTGCTTGGCTTCCTCGAAAATTTTCTTTTCAAGCACGGCGATCTGCTCACCGAGGCGGCGCGACATCTCGCCGAGGATAGAGCAGTCCACGGCGACACCGTAGCGCTCCATCATCAGCAGGACCGGCACGAGGGGCATTTCCACCTCGTCAAAGAGCTTCATAAGACCTTTATTGTCCAGCTCTTTTTTAAAGAGGCCGGCCAGCCGGAAGGTCATGTCGGCGTCAGCGCCGGAGTAGTCGGCCGCCTGCCTGATAGGCACCTGCGACATCGGGATCTGTTTAGAGCCGGTGCCGATGAGGTCGGTAATGGGCGTCATTTCTATGCCGAGTTTGGTGAAAGCCAGGGCCTTCAGCGCCAGAGCTTTCTCGCCGAGGAGATGGGCGGCGATCATGGTATCGAACGACAGGCCGGCGACATCGATGCCGATCTCCGCCAGCGCCATCATATCGAACTTGGCGTTATGGGCGGCCTTGGGGATAAGGGGATTCTCCAGGACGGATCTAAGCTTTTCCACGATCTGCTCCGGCGGGAGCTGCGGTACTTCATCCAGCAGCGTATGGCCGACGGGGATGTACCAGGCCTGCCCCTCGGCGGCGGAAAACGAGATGCCGACCAGCGGCGAAATAAGCGGATTAAAGGAGGTGGTCTCGGTGTCAAAGGCGAAAGCCGGAGAAACAGCGAGGGCGTTAACAAGCTCATCTAAATCGGCGGAGGTGGCGACGACGCGGTAATCAACCGGGGCGGCGGGTTTGACGTCAACGGAGGCGGGCAGTCCCTCCGAGCCGGGGAGGCGGGGCAAAAGAGTGAAGAACTCAAGCTCGCGGAAAAGGTCGGCGGCCTGTTTGCGGTCGAAGCGGGTGACGCGGGTGGCATCAAGGTCAAGCTCGACCGGCATTTCCGTGACGATAGTGGTCAGCTCCTTGCTAGAGCGGGCGACGGCCTCGTTCTCCCGCAGCTTTTCCTGTAATTTGAGCGGCTCAACCTCGTCAAGACGCTGGTAGATATTCTCAATAGAGCCGAACTGCTGGATGAGCTTGACGGCGGTCTTCTCGCCGATGCC
>DAIQQC010000067.1:6977-8971 GCA_036787005.1 Dehalococcoidales bacterium
TCGAAGAGGGGGATGCCGAAGGCGCGGACCATCGCCTTGACGCGGTCGATCTGGCTGCCGAGCTCCTCGGGCATGGGCGGGCGCTGGGCCTTATAGCCGTCGAAAAGCTCGTGGCGGAAGGTGCGGCCCTTCTTATCGAAGGCGACGGCGAAGTGGGTGGGCTTGAGCTCGTTGAGGACCTTGAGGAGCATCAGGGCAAAGCCGTAGACGGCGGAGACGACCTCGCCTGTTTTGGAGATGGTGAGCGAGGTGGCCTGCCGGGTCTTAGAGGCGCCGAAGGCATGAAAGGCCCGGTGCACGATAGCGTTGCCGTCAAAGAGGACCAGAAGGGGGCTGCTCATGGGGTAATTATAACAGGAAAAGGGGGAGAGGGGATAAGGGGGGAAGAAAAATCACTGTTGGTGTATAACGAAGGTTTCCAGGAGGTGTATGTAATATTCCGGGGGCTTAGCAGTTACTTCATATGAACGCCATTCGAGGATCCACAAACATCCTTCGAATTCAAAATACGTACAGACGTAAGTAGAATATGGCGTAGAATGAAACGGACTTGAGTCTGTATATACTAGTTGGTAAGCCGGTATTCCGAAAACATAGGTATTTGTTTCAACGACTTGCCGTCCCTCGGTATTTCCTTTGTTGAAATGATTTATTGATTTCACCCATTCTGTATATGAGTCTACAGTGTTTAATATATTCATCGTGGAAATCCGGTCATAAAATTGGATATCAATCAATTCAGATATATCCCAAAGAGTATCATAAAATCTGATTTCTAATGCGGAAACAGATTCTGCTAACGTATTCTCAGAGTAACGCGGCTCAAAATACGACGCGGGATAGTCAAATGAGAAATCCGGCATCTGAGACCACTCGGACACATGAGGCTGATTACTCTTAATATATCCATATCTGATAAAGAAAAACGAAGATATAGAAGTGAGAATTATTATTCCTGCGATGCAAGAAACTGCATATAAGAGCCTTTTGTTAGACCGATAGACTCCATTAAGAAATGACGATGTCTTTTTGTTATGGGGTCTAAGGTTAATATCAACCACGTTATTTACGCTTGAAATACTACGGTTTTCCAACGAGATAAGCACTAACCATCCGATTATCAGAGACAAGGCACTTAACCATGAAAGCAATACGACGAGGGGAAAGGGTGAAACAATCTCATAGGTGATATTATACGCGTAATGAAACACATTGTTAGGTGGCTGAATAATCAGCAATAAAACAATACTTAGAAGAGAAGGAAGAAAGGAAAATAGAAATACCGGACTGCGATTTTTTCTGTTTAGTACCCAACCATATCCTATAGCGGAAAGAACAAGGCATCCAATAAGCACTACAGCAAGCATCGATAATCGTAGGGACCCAAGTTCAAGCAACCATGGATAAAACGTGATATTAAAACCCAGACCAAAGATGGAGAAGAAAACAAGAATTGTCGCACTACCGACAGATATTGCTAAAGCAGTCTCGTTCAAATGGCGTTGAAACCAGTTCATAT
Organism: Dehalococcoidales bacterium; assembly: GCA_036787005.1. Taxonomy (GTDB): domain Bacteria; phylum Chloroflexota; class Dehalococcoidia; order Dehalococcoidales; family RBG-16-60-22; genus JBFYTX01. The sequence continues at coordinate 8,497 of DAIQQC010000067.1, forward strand.
GCAGATAACTAATAAATGTATGAGCATTATAACACTGAAATATTTATATTGCTATTTAGACAGGAAAACATGAGAATCGAGAGGCGGGGAAAAGGGGTAAATATATGAGGGCGTTCAAGAGGGGCGAAGCCCTTCTTTTCTTTTCCCAGGGGAAGGGGTTCACCCTGAAGGGTCTCACCCTGAAGGGATAAAGGGGATAGGGTATCTGGATTCCCGCTTACGCGGGAATGACACAACCCCTCCCCGGGATTCTTCGGGCGTTCTCTATAACGCTAGGGGGGTCTCTCAAGATTGGGGAGGTGGAACTCCGCCTGGCAGGTATAGCAATCATGCATGTATTTATAGATTTCCACCAGGGTGGCCGTAAGCGGCCCGATAAATATTATCCCCCAGATCCCCGCAATGTAAGCCCCGAAGACAAGCAGGACAATCATTATCGCGGGGTGGATGCGCAGGAAAGAGCTCTGGATCTTGG
>DAIQQC010000017.1:0-14075 GCA_036787005.1 Dehalococcoidales bacterium
TTGAAGCTAAAATTACATAAAGTCAGAAACAAATAACAGCTACGAAATTCAACAAGTTAGCTTCAAACCGTAAAATAAAAAAACGAAAAACGAATAATGGGAGAGGGCAGGGAACACTATGGATAATATCGAGACCGTCGCCGCCATGATCGCCGGGGCAAAAAAGGTCGTCGTTTTTACCGGCGCCGGCTTCAGCACGGAGTCCAGCGTCCCGGACTTCCGCGGGCCCCAGGGCGTCTGGAGCAAGTTCGACCCCGATGAGCTGAACCTGCCCAACTTCCTCCGCAGCGAGGAGATCAGCGAAAAATACTGGCAGGTGCACCGCATGTTCTGGGAAACGGTCAAGATCGCCGCGCCCAACGCCGGCCACTTCGCCGTCACCGCGCTCCACCACCTGGGCAAGCTCGACTGCGTTATCACGCAGAATACCGATGGCCTCCACCAGAAGTCGGGCACGCCCAATGAAAAGGTGTTGGAACTGCACGGCACGATGCACTGGGTGGACTGCCTCGATTGCCGCCAGCGCTATCCCCGCGACTACGCCCACGAGAAAATGCTCGCCGGGGAGAAGGTCCCTCGCTGCGGCAAATGCCACGGGATACTTAAACCGGCCACCGTCGCCTACGGGCAGTCGATGCCGGAGCGGGAGACCCGCGAATCCGAGGAAAGGTCGGCGGGATGCGACGTGTTCATCGCCGCCGGCTCGTCGCTGGTGGTCTATCCCGCCGCCCAGATGCCGGTCATCGCTAAGACCGGCGGCGCTAAACTGGTCATTATGAACCTGACCGAAACCCCCCACGACCACTACGCCGATATCGTTATCCGGGAAAAGACCGGGGAGACCCTCGCGAAGATCGTGGCGAAGGTTAAAGCAAGCCTTTAGATTTTGAACGCCATGTCGGTATACAAAATTGTTCTCTTGCTTGTCACCCTCCTGGTAGCCGTTACTCCGGTTACCGGCTGCGGGGATTCCAGTGAGTTCGGCGAGCAGGTGGATGAGATCACCGGGCCTTATAAATTCGGGCTGGCGTCATGGGAGCTCGAGGCTATCGGCGGGGAGGTCCTGGACTTTTTACGGTTCGGCGATCATACGGATAATGCGACCCGGGAGGTCATCACCTATTTCACTAACTCGGCCCGTATCAGGAACCTGGAGGCAACGCAGAACGCCGTCCGGGCGGGGACTTTCAGCGGCGTCCTTGCCCAACTGCAAAACGAGATAGACGAACTACGAAGTCAGAACGCGGCGCGGCGGGCGGCCGTGGAAAAGGCGCTGGAGATACAGGTCAGGGAGACCCTTTCCGCCCAGGGCATCTTCAACCCTCTGGACAGGTATATCAATATTAAGATCGGCTTACCGCCGGTAAAGGTCCATCTCGGCCAGCCGCCGCATTTGCTCATCGTCTCCCCGCGGGACAATATCGTAAATATCAGGGAAGTCGATCTCCGGCCGGACATGACCCTTGAAGAAATGGAGACTATCGAGGCCATGGTTGAAGCCCTGGGATATTCGGCTATCGTGGAGGGCCTGGGCGGCCTGTCGACCTACCCCAGCTACGTATTGGATGAGGCCGACCTGCGTTTCACCGTCGAGACCATCGTCCACGAGTGGATGCACCAGTATCTTTCGTTCACGCCTTTAGGGTTCCGGTACATGCTTGACCAGTTAGGCATCCACACCGACTATGACATCGCCACCATCAACGAGACCGTGGCCGGCATGGTCGGCAATGAGATCGCTGCCATAATCTACCGGCTATATGTGCCCGGGGAACCGGAGCCTGCGCCGGCGCCCCCGGCTGATGCACCGGTATTTGATTTTGTTAAAACCATGAGGGAGACTCGGCTGGCCGTGGACGACCTACTGGCCCGTGGTGAGGTCGGGGAGGCCGAGGCATTCATGGAGCAGCAGCGGCTCTACCTGGCGCAGAACGGCTACTACATCCGGAAGCTTAACCAGGCCTACTTTGCCTTCCACGGCGCCTACGCCGATAGCCCCACCTCCGTCAGTCCCATTGGCGAGGAGCTCAGGGCGTTGAGGTACCAATCCGGTTCGCTTGAAGAGTTTCTGGACAGCGTTACCGGGATTAGGAGTCGCCAAGAACTGGCAGAAAAGGTGGACTGAACAGGTTGCCGATGATACCCGAAATCGTGAGTTATGTTACCGGGCGCGAGGGGCGGAAATTCCGCCGCCTGGATAATGTATTTAGCGAAGACCTGATCAGAGGCGAGGGGAGTGGCAAATCCAGCCCGGCGCTTTACGTGCACATCCCTTTCTGCCGGTCGCTTTGCCCCTTCTGCTGCTTCAACCGCTACCTTTTCCAGGAAGACCTCGCCCGCCGCTATTTCCTCGACCTTAAGAAAGAACTGGATCTCTATATCGAGCGGGGTTTCAGGTTTTCCAGCGTCTATTTCGGCGGCGGCACGCCCACGGTCATCATGGATGAGCTGTTGGGATTCATCGAGCGACTGCGCGCTGCTTTCAATATCGCCGAAATATCACTGGAGACTACCCCGCGGGAGCTGACCCCCTCCTGCGTCGCCCTTCTCAAGCAGGCGGGGATCAAGCGGCTTTCCATCGGGGTGCAGAGTTTCGACGATAATGTTCTTAAAACGATGGGACGGGTCAACGGCCCGGCGTCGGAGGTCAAGCGGCGCCTCCTCATGGCGGAAGGCCAGTTCGACACGCTGAACGTCGACTTCGTTTTTAACTTCCCCGGGCAGACCGTGGAGCAGTTCAGGTCGGATGTGTCGGCGTTTAAGGAGCTTGGCATTGACCAGGCTACTTTTTACCCGCTGATGGCCTCACCTCATAAGAAGGACGCACTGGAAAGGCGTTTCAACCGGGTGGATAACTCTCGCGAAAGGCAGTTTTACGATGTTATCCTGTCCGGGCTCTACCGGGGTGGCTATAATGCCTCGACCGCCTGGTGCTTCTCACGCGGCGACCGGATGATCGATGAGTATATTATAGAGTCGGATGATTATATTGGTATCGGGGCGGGGTCTGTAAGCATTATCGATGGCAAATTCCTGGTCAACACCTTTTCGCTTGACCGTTATCATGAATTGACTAACGCCGGGCGATTTCCTGTAGCGGGCTGGCGCCGCCTTTCCGAAAAAGAGAACTACCGCTATTATCTGCTGACGAAACTCTTCGGCCTGAAGCTGGACCGGGAAGCCTTTGAACGACGCTTCGGCGCTGATATCGGTAAGAAGTTGAAATTGGAGCTGGCTTTTTTCAAGGCCTTCGGGCTGGTGACCGGGGACGGGAAATTAACCGTCACGGAAAAAGGGATGTATCCGGTGAGCGTGATGATGCGGGAGTTCTTCGGGGCACTGAACGGACTAAGAGAAGAGTATATAGAAAAACAGATTTAGCTGCAAATAATTGATTAATGACACTCACCCGGGGGTTGCAGTCTCTTTTTTATTTTACGGCTACGTGTATACCGGCTGCGCCGAAAAGAAGCGGCCGGTAAGCGATGGATCTGAATCCTGCCGCCAATAGCATCTCGCGGACCTCTCGAGGCGAATAGAACCGCACCGCCGATTCTGTTAGATACCTGTAAGCACTCCGGTTGCCGGAAATCAGTATCCCCATCGGCTTAACGAAAGCCCGCAGGTAGCAATGAAAAAGCGACCGGATTATCCTGTTCTCCGGCTGACTTGATTCCACGATGACGTACCGACCGCCAGGTCGTAACACTCGCAACACCTCGGCGAAGTGAGGCGCGCTGAGCGGGTTTTTATAGGTCAGGTTGCGGAAAGCGAAGGAGATGCCAACGGCGTCGAAATGGCCATCTGGAAAGGGTAGCTGTGACGCGTCCCCGTGCATGAAATCGACTCTCTCTTTAACGCCAGCTCTGGCGGCTTTCTCTCGAGCTCGTTCCAGCATGGGCAGGCTATAGTCCAACCCTAAGATCTCAACATTCTTTTCCGCCAGCCGGGCAAGATTAATGGTGAGGTCGCCTGTACCGCAGCCTAGATCGAGGACACGCCCCGGCCGGTCTTCCAGGCAGGACAGGGCTGCCAGTCGCCGCCAGCGCCGGTCTTGCCCGAGGGTGATGATCCGGTTTACCAAATCGTACCGTGGGGGCACCGCTGTGAACATGCCGTGGAGGGGGGCAGCGGCTTGCGGCAGTCTTGGATTCTCCATACTTAATTAACAGCGCGGGCCAGTATGTAGCCAATTCCCAGTAGTATTTGTGTCACCAGTACCGTCATCACGTTGGCCGCCATTCCCGGCATCAGTTTGGCTGGTTCGTTAAAGTGCAGGGCGCCGTTTATCGCCCGGATGGTCAGGGGCAGGGAGAGCAGGGCCAGCAGCGTCCAGATAGGCATGACTCCCGCCGCTGCCCACGCGATTATCCAGATGTAAACGGCGATGGCGACGATTGAGTAAAAGATGGCCGCTTGTTTCTTGCCGATGGCGATCGGGAGAGTCTGCCGGCTCGCCCGGGTATCGGCTTCAGCATCGGGAAGCTCGTTAAGCAGCAACAGGTTATGTACTAAAAACGCCGAGGGAATACAGGCTACCGCCACGCTGTAAGTGTAAGCCCCGGCCTGGGCGAAATACATTCCGAGCACGGGCAGGGCACCCAGGCCCGCGCCGGCGACCCACTCCGGCCAGGGCCGTTTCAGGATGTAAGGGCTATACATTACGATAAAGAATGCCGCGATGACGAGCAACGGCAGCAGTTCCCAGCCCCGGATAACGACAAAATATATTCCAATGGGTACTGCCAGTAGTAACAGGACGATTCCCAACCAGAGCACCTGGCGGGGTCTAAGCAGTCCGGCGGGAAGGATACCGCTCCCGCCGCTGAAAGGAGTTCGCCTGGTGGAGAGGTCAATGCCGCTGCGGAAATCGAAGTAGTCGTTAAGGATATTTACGCTGGCGTGTGTGAAGACCAGACCGATGCCGGCCAGCAGGGCATGCCAGAGGTTGAAATAGCCGTCGTGCCAGGCTATCGCTGTTCCCAGGAAAGCCAGTACTATCGACAGCGTGAGGAATTGGGGGCGGGTTTCCAGGAACCATATTTTTAATCGTTTCATGCCGGCCTGCTAATTGATAAAAAAGAAAGGCGGGAAAGCCATCATGATAGACAAAAACTTTCCCGCTTCAATTGTGACACGCTTATATCATGGCACAAATATATTATTATCTCAAGCGAATGCTAGCGAATAAACGCACTCCGCATGATGTTGAACCGTTACCAGCGGCTTTCTTAAGAAAGACCGGTAGCCTTTATTTTTTCCGGTTTAAGGGCAACTATTTTGACTGGTAGAAAGGCGACTGCTCGAGGTGCCGTTCCTTTAAAGCGAGGAAGGCATCATCAACAGCAATAGCTTCCTGTTTCACCATATCCTCGAGGTTGCACACGTGTTCGTGGACCTCCTGGATGCGTTCGCGAAGGGCATCGGCGGCGCGGGCAGCCTCTTCTCTGACTTTGGCGACGGCGGCCTCGGCAGCCTTCTTGGCGGCCTCGGCAGCTTTCTCGCCGGCCTCTTTAGCCATATCGGCCGCGGCCCGCGAGTCTTTAGCGGCGCCCTGGGCCAGTATGACAGCCTCCTCGACCCGTTTGATATAATCCTCAAGCTCTTCAAGGATTTCGGGAAGAGGCTTGGTCATAATCTTGGGCTGCGGCGCCTCTTTAGCTTCAGACGCGCCCGATTTTTTAGGATCTTTGATCATTTCAGTATCTCCTCACACTCTCGTGTTCGCTATTTCCATTATATCATTTTTATAGTAACAATTTTATTCTACTTTTTACTAATATCAGCATAATAAGCCCGCCCCAAGCTGAGCTTACCCGGCTATATCAGACTAAATTCCCTCTTATTAATATTACGGTTGTAAGAGGGATAAACCAACACTTATAGCAACTGAGCCAAAGACGGCGGCCAACATGGCGATAATGATGAACAGGATAAATTGCCAGGAACCGAGCACCTTCCTTACCAGGGCAGTGGGAATAGCGGCGGCAGCCTTAATACCGGCTTCCTCGGCGGCCTTTTCGGCAGCTTCCGCGGATGTCACGGCCTGAGCGGCTACCTTTTCAGCCCGGGCGGCGGCGGCTTCGGTAGCCCTCATGGCTTCCTCGGCGGCGGCGCGGGCGCCGCGGGCTACTTCTTCAGCGCGCCGGGCGGCTTCCTCAGCGGCCTTCTTGGCCTCTTCAGCTTTGCGGGCGGCTTCAGCGCCGGCGGCTTTCATCGCGGATTCGGCGGCCTCTTTAGCAGCCTGAGCCGCGGCCTCGGCGCGACGACCAGAGTCCTCCGCGGCCTTCTTGGCTTCTTCGGCCTTGCGGGCGGCTTCGGCTCCGGCGGCTTTCATCGCAGCCTCGGCGGCTTCTTTAGCGGCTTTAGCTGCGGCTTCGGCACGGCGGCCCGCTTCTTCGGCGGCCTTCTTAGCTTCTTCGGCTTTACGGGCGGCCTCGGCTCCGGCGGCTTTCATCGCGGCTTCGGCGGAAGTCTCCGCCTCGTGAGAGGCAGCCCGGGCGGCCTTGGCGGCAGCTTCGGCAGCTTTGGCGAGATCTTCGGCGTGCTTGACAATCTCATGCAGCGCCTGTGACGAGGCTTCGATTGCCTCATCACCGGCGATATCCGCCAGGCCGGCCTTCTTGCGGACCTTGTCGGCGACCTGGATGCCTTTGGCGGCGGCATCTTTAGCTTCTCGCCCGGCTTCATCAACCCTCTCGGCGAGTCGACCGGTTACCTTGGTGGCAGCTTCCATAGCCTCATCCCCGGCGATATCGGCCGCCTGGGCCCTTATCTGCACGCTGTCGGCTGCCTGGTAGGCCGCTGCGGCAGAGCGTTTGGCTTTCCGTCCGGTCTGTTCGGCTTTTATCGCTGTTTCGGCTGTTAATGACTTACCGAGCTCGGTACGGGCAGTTTTAGTCTCTTTGGCGTCATCATCCGCCTGCTTACCTGCGGCATTAGCCACCTCGATGGTTTCCTGGACAGCCTGGGTAGCTTGAACGGCAAGACCCTGAGCGCGGGCGGCAGCCTCTTCGGCAGCCTTTTCCGCGGCGACAGCGGCAGCCTTGGCGGCCATGTCCAGCTCTTCCATCTTACGGGTAGCCTCTTCGGCGGCGTATTTGGCGGCTTCAGCGGCTTCCGTAGCAGCCTTCATGGCCTTTTCGGCCGCGGCCGTAGCAGCAGCGGCGGCTGATTCGGCTTTTCGGGCGGCTTCCGCGGCGGCGAGGGTAGCTGCTTCCCCCGCTTCCTGGGCGAGACGTGCGGCTGCCTCAGATTTCTTGGTAGCTTCCGCGGCTGCTTTCTGGGCAGCCTTGGCGGCGGCCTCGGCGGCGACCCTGGCAGCGGCGCTGGTATCCGTAGCTTTCTTGGCAGCCGCTTCAGCGGCGGCCTGGGCAGCACTGGCTGCATCCATGGCTTTTTTAGCAGACGCTTCCGCGGCGGCCTTCGCAGCCGCAGACGCATCCTGAGCTTTTTTAGCGGCTTCCTCAGCGGCTTTACGGAAAGCGGCCAAGGCGGCTTGCGTTGAAGCAACGGCTTCTTCGGCTTTGCGACTGGCTGCCTCGGCGGCTAACCTGGCGGCGCGGGCGGTCTCCTCGGCCTTGGACGCCGCTTCCGCGGCGGCCCGAGTCGCCTTTTCTGCAGCCATCTGGCCAGCCTGGCGGGCTTCTTCAGCCCGTTTTTCGGCCTCAATCGATGCCCGGTGAGCATCGCCGGCGGCCTCCCTAGCAAGCTTGGCGGCTTCTTCTGCCTTCCTGGCTGCTTCTGCCGCGGCCCGGATGTTATCATCCATCTCATCCAGGATCTGGGGGAGCGGCTTGCTCATTATTTTGGCTTTAGCGGGCGGTTTTACCTCGGCTACTTTTATGTTCTTATCAATCATGATAGATGCCCTCCTTTTCTATGCGGATTGATTAAACGCCGTTATTGACAATAACTAATCTTATACCTCATTTTTGGAAACGTCAAGACATAAAAAGACGGCAGAGAAAAATTCCGCATGTCCGGCTCTTGCCGGGACAGGGAGAAGCAATCTATTTTGAGAATCGAAATATGCCTTTATCAAACATGCATATTCTATGCATGAAATAGTCCACCCCAAATCATACATCAATAATATTCCAGTGTCAACAGATTACCTATTATATATATGTCACTCCGACAAAACCGGCTAACAATGGTATAATTCATGGGAGAATCTTTGGATAAGTTAGGAAGGTAAGCTGATCGATGTCCGGTGAAACGATACTGTGGATAGTCTTCGGCGTACTGATACCGGTGATGCTGGTCCTGGATCTTGGGGTCTTCCATCGCAAAGATCACGTGATAAAAGTTAAGGAGGCTCTGATCTGGAGCGCTATCTGGGTTTCGTTGGCGATGCTGTTTGCCCTGGGTGTTTACCTGCTGGTAGGATCCGAAAAAGCCCTGAACTTCGTTACCGGCTACCTGATAGAAGAGTCGTTGAGCGTGGACAACCTCTTCGTTTTCCTGCTTATATTCTCCTATTTTTGTGTACCGGCGGCCTATCAGCACCGGGTACTTTTCTGGGGGATAATGGGGGCTATCGTCATGCGGGCCATCTTCATTGTCACCGGATTGACACTGTTGGAGAACCTGCACTGGATAATCTATATCTTTGGGGCTTTCCTGGTATATACCGCTGCCAGGCTGGCATTCAAGAGGGAGGAAGAGATAAAGCCGGAGAAAAATCCCATTCTCCGGCTTTTTCGCCGCTTTGTGCCGATGACCAAGAGGTATCACGGGAACCATTTCCTGGTAAAGGCAAGAGGACGGCGGCTGGCCACGCCACTCCTTCTGACGCTGGTCGTCATCGAAACAACCGATATCATCTTCGCGGTGGACTCAGTTCCGGCTGTCCTTTCGATTACCCGGGACCCGTTTATCGTCTACACGTCGAATATCTTCGCGGTAATGGGACTGCGCTCTCTGTATTTCGCCCTATCGGGTGTGATTCAAAGGTTTTACTACCTTAACTACGGCCTCGCTGCTATCCTCGCTTTCCTGGGACTGAAAATGATAATCCCGGACATTATAAATACTATCAACCCCGAATTGCACTTTGAAGTTCCGGTGGAAGTATCCCTGGGGGTGGTTGTAGGGATATTAGTTATTTCGGCGCTGTTTTCCCTGTTCCGCCGTAAAACGATATCTGAAACATGGGAGAAACGGGAGGAGTGAATACGGAAGAGAGGAAAGACTCGAAAGGCGGATGGATGGGCAAAATCAGGACACAATTCCTAGCGGGACTGATTGTCGTGGTACCGGTCGCCGCCAGTGTTCTGATATTGATCTGGGTTTTCACCGGTATTGACAATATTTTACAACCGATCATTAATCAAATTGCAGGACGTGAAATTCGAGGGGTTGGGTTCGGGGTTACGATAGTACTCATATATCTGGTAGGGGTGGTAACGCGGAACTTTATCGGTAAGAGGCTGGAGAAATACGGGAATTCGGTAATGATGAGAGTCCCCGTTTTCCGGAGCCTTTACTCCGGGATACGGCATATCATGCAGACGGTCGCCGCACCGGATAAAGCCAGCTTCATGCAAGTGGTGCTGGTAGAGTTCCCCCGGAAGGAAATGTGGACGCTGGGATTCGTTACCAAAGAATTAGTCAACGAAAGCGGAGAGAAATATCTCAACATCCTTATTCCCACGTCGCCTACGCCCTGGTCAGGTTTCTTCCAGGTACTTAAAGAAAGAGATGTAGTACGGACAGATATGTCGGTTGAAGATGCCATCAAAATGATTGTCTCCGGCGGCATGACAACTCCGGAGAGTTTCAGGAAAAACCTCAGTATCTAGTCTGCGGTAATCTCCAGGACCTGCCAAAGCAGGGAGGTTCTTCTTACCCCCGCATCAATCCTCTTTTCAACAGCTCGTCGAAAGCGGCGAACCACTTCGTCTTGATGTCGTCGTTCCAGGATGGGTCAAAACTGGGAAACTTATCCAGCAGCTTGCCGTGCCAGGAGTGGTTATCCGGAATTTCATCAAGCATTTGTGGAATTAGTCCATTCCGTTTTGTCCTTCCCGCGCCTTTTTTTACCATTGTTTTATTCCCGGCAGCGGTATGGACGGAACGGGTGCGCCGTGTAATAAACGGCGATATGGGCAGGCCGGCGTCACCGGAGAGGGCGATAAAAAACTTCACGCATTTACGGCTGACGTCATCGGTCAATTGAAAGGCGTCATGAAAGACCTCCGCCAGTTGAGAGTAGGTCGCGCTTTCGATATCGAGATTGCTTTTAAGTACGAAACTGTAAGCCTCGGTAGTCACACCTCGAAGCAGCTGCGCCCGTGGCTCTCCTCTGGCCAGTACCAGAGGTTTAAGGTCTTCCGTAGGCTTGCCGTTGGCATCGATGAGTCTCAAGAAACGCAGTGCTGCCATCAGTTGCGTTCCGGTGCTCCCGGACAGTATATCGCCCCAGTAAGAACGGTCGATACGCGAAGGCAGGCGCTGTTGAAGGCGGTCGATAAAGTTGCGGAAAGTCCGGTAGGAAACGTAAGGAGGTAAGTGCTTACGTCCTTTTTCGTTGGTCACATCTATATCCTCACCATATTTCCACCATTATATGCCAAAAAAGAAAGAGTTACAAGGTGTTCTAAAAAAATTGTGGTATTTTTACAGGACATGAAAGAAACAGAAAGGACAATAATTGTCGCCTGCTTGCGGAACGGTGTACCATTGTCGAGTATTCCCGAACAAAACGTAGCTAAATGGCGAAAAACAAAAAATAATAACAGGAGGCAAACAAATGGGAACACCGATCGAGTATCAGAAACTGATGACAGAAATCGTCTACATCAACCTGCCGGGTCCGGAAGAAGCAGCCCCGAACATGACCGGCGGAGAGTTGCTCCACGGTTTTCTGGCTGAGCTGCACAGAAGCGGCAACCCGGAGTTCCGTGAGCACCTTAACTCCTTATGCAACAAGTGGAATGTCCGGTATCGCGACCAGAGAAAATAAGACCTGTATATAGTAAATAAGGTAATAACCTGTCAGATGAGTCCCGATGAAATCGGGACAAAGGAGGACTAAATGAAAAAGGACAGGGTTGCTGCCATAGATGTCGGCACGACGAAGGTATGCACCATTATGGCCGATATCCAGGATAAAGAACACCTTCGCGTACTGGGCGTAGGTGTGACGCCTTCGCACGGACTCCATAAAGGCCTGGTAGTTAATATCAACGAAGCCAGGGAATCGATAAGGAAATCGGTAAAACTGGCCGAACAGATGTCGGGCCGGAGGCTGGAATCAGCCTATGTCGGTGTTACTGGCCGTCATATATCATCGGTAAACAACCGGGGCTCGATAGCCATTACGCGTAATAACCAGGTGGTACACACCGATGACCTTAAACGCGTCCTGGACGTGGCGCGGTCGGTTAAAGTACCTGCTGAGCAGAAGTTGCTCCATATCATTCCGCGTGAATATACAGTAGACGGGCAGGCTGGGGTGAAGAATCCCATCGGGATGCATGGCTTCCGCCTGGACGTAGAAACCCACATCATCACAGCGGCCATTACGTCCATCCAGAACCTGACTAAATGTATCCGCAGCATCGGCGTGGACGTGGATGACCTGGTGATGGAACCGCTGGCCAGCGCCGAAGCCGTGCTGACCCCGGAAGAAAAACAGGAAGGCGTCCTGCTGGCGGATATCGGCGGTGGTACGACGGATCTAGCGCTTTTTAAAGATAACACCATCTATCATACCTCTGTCCTTCCGGTAGCGGGCTACCAGGTCACACGAGATATATCGGTAGGCCTGGGAATCTCCTTCGAATTGGCCGAGGAAATGAAAAAGAAATATGGCGATGTGACGCCCCAGGACGAGACGAGCCTGCCAAAAGACATCGCCCTTACCGGAGATGGACACAGCATATCTTATCAGGACCTCTCCGATATCATCCGTGTGCGTATCGAGGAGATGCTGCGGTTGATCATTCTTGAACTCCCACAGCAGGACTACCAGAAACTGATTCCGGCGGGACTGGTCATCACGGGAGGCGGTGCCAATCTGCCCGGCATTGCTGAACTCGGGGAAAGGGTTACCAGGATGCCGGTAAGACTCGGGAGGCCTATCAGCCTACCAGGCGTATCGGACGCCCTGGACAATCCGGCCTATGCAACCGGCGTAGGCCTGCTCCTCTGGCAAATGAAGAACCAGGGCTCTTCAGCGACAGCCCCCGCGGCGAAGGACAGCGGCCTGCACCGCCTACTGTCGCGGATGTTCAAACTCTTTCGTTAATGAGTGCATTATTCAAAAATAATTCTAGATAGTATGGAGGACAAAAATGGCAAGAGCTAGTTCAGTCAACAGCGGAGCTAAGATTAAGGTCATCGGGCTGGGAGGGTCGGGGTGCAACGCCATTACCAGAATGGTACGCGAGCAGCTGCATGGCGTGGAATTCATCGCCATGAACACGGATGCCCAGCATCTCGAAATCACCGAAGCTATGCAGCGCGTACAGATAGGCGAGAAACTCACCCGCGGCCTGGGAGCCGGCGGTGACCATGCCGTCGGCAAGAAGGCAGCCGAAGAGAGCCGTGATGCCATCCGGGATGCTGTAAGCGGGGCGGACATGATATTCCTTGCCGCCGGCATGGGCGGCGGCACCGGCACGGGATCAGCGGCGGTCGTGGCCGAACAAGCCAAACAGACCGGCGCACTGACCATTGCCGTGGTCACCAAGCCCTTCACTTTCGAAGGGACGCACCGCAACAAGACGGCCGAGGATGGCATCAGTGCCCTCATGCAGCATGTGGATACGCTGATTATTATCCCCAACGACCGGCTGCTTGACCTGTGTGACCAGAAGATGAGCGTGGACGGCGCTTTCAGGCTGGCCGACGAGGTGCTCCATCACGGCGTACAGGCAATCGCCGAGGTCATTACCGTGCCCGGCTTGATAAACCTGGACTTTGCGGATGTGAAAACAATCATGAAAGACGCCGGCCCGGCCTGGATGTCAATCGGCAGGGGCACGGGGCAGAACCGCGCCACCGATGCCGCCAAGCAGGCACTGGCTAGCCCGCTGCTGGATGTATCGATGCAGGGCGCCAAGAGAGTGCTTTTTAATATATCAGGCTCCAACCTTACCTTATATGAAGTCAATAATGCCGCCGAGGTCATCCGGAAGGCGGTCGACCCCAACGCTAATGTGATCTTCGGGGTTGTCATGGACCAGAACCTGGGGAACGATATCCGGCTTACTCTGGTCGCCACTGGCTTTGTCACCCGTGAGGCCATGGCCAGCGCCAGCAACGAAAAGGAACTTGCCCGGCTGCTTAAGGGCATTGAAGACGATGAACTGGACATGCCCTCTTATATGCGACAGCGCACAGCCTCCCCGATCCATAAACCCACCGCGGTAAGAAAATCCTATAACTAACCATACTTAATAATAAAGGGCGAAAGGAGTCCCATGGCAATAACAGAAGTAACCCGTCAAACCACACAGCCATGCCTTGGCCAGATGGTGAAAAAACTGATCAACAATCACTGTTGTCTGACGCTATTAAGGTTCTTCGTGGCCCACCCAAACGGGCGGTTCAGCAAACTGGCGATCGTCCATGCGATCGACGATAATCACAATAGACCGGAGGTAGAGAAGTCGTTGATGCAGATGGTCGATGAAGGGATACTAAATCTGAAAATCGAGAACGATGTAAGCTTTTATATGCTAACGCGTGAAGAGCCGACGCGGCAGAGCATCATGGAAATGGGTGAGTTTGATTGGCGTCATTGGCAGCTCGTGCTGGACTACATTTAATGGGTAATTGGATGAGTCATTATCAGGAGATGGCTAAAATATGGTAGTATGTCATAGGAACCAGGCCGCGGAACTGGACGGCTATTAACATCCTGATAATAAACTGCAAAGGAAGAAAATGGGAAGGAAAGCGGAAAAACAATCTCAGCGAAAAAGCTATAAAGAGGCTTTCAAGGACGTAAAGCACGGACACGGCGGACGCGCCATCCGGAAGAAGCAGGAATCGGCCCTCGGTAAATAACGTACTGGCAAACGGGGCGGGACTACCGCCCCGGGGGGATGGATTGTCATGTC
>DAIQQC010000017.1:14175-23192 GCA_036787005.1 Dehalococcoidales bacterium
ACGATAGACTGCCGTTGAACTAATAACCGTTCTGTCACATCGACGAAAGCGTGCCAATAATCCCATTAGTTCTAATATTCGAGGCAGATCTTTGAATGTAATCCACGCTATAGTCCTGGGGTTGGTTCAGGGACTAACCGAGTTCATACCGGTCTCCAGTTCTGCCCACCTTATCATTATTCCCTGGCTTTTTTACTGGGACGATCCGGGATTGGCCTACGACGTAGCTCTTCACATGGGAACACTCTTCGCGCTGTTATGGTATTTCCGTAAGGATTGGGTGAGGTTAGTCCGGGCAGGGATTGCCAGTATCAGAGAAAGAAAAATTAGCGTCGATAATGACCGGCGGCTGGCCTGGTTCCTGGTTATCGCTACTATCCCCGGAGCTATTACTGGCTTGTTGGCGGAAGACAAAATCGAGGAGCTGTTCCATCAACCCGGCGCCGCACATACCAACGGAGCGATGATCGCATTGGCTGTCGTTATCGCTTTGCTAGGTGCAGTGTTATTTATCGTGGAACGAGTCGCCCGGCACCGCCGGGGACTTGAACAAATAACCTTGAATGACACAATAATTATTGGCTTTTCCCAGGGGCTGGCGATTTTTCCGGGAGTATCGCGTTCAGGGAGTACCATTACGGCAGGGCTTGCCCTGGGACTACAGCGAGAGACCGCGGCGCGCTTTTCGTTCCTGTTGTCCACCCCGATCATCTTGAGTGCAGGGCTAAAGAGCGCTCTTGACCTCACCGGTCAATCATCTACCAACGCGGCAACTCAATCAGATTGGCTTCTCTATGTGGTAGGCTTTATTACGGCGGCTCTAAGCGGCTATCTGTGTATCAGGTTTTTACTCCGGTTTTTGCAGCAGCATTCCACCGACGTTTTCGTGTATTATCGTTGGGCGTTGGCCGTGGTGATCATCATCGTAGTTTTCTTAAGGGGATAACATGTCTGCACGATGGAAAGACGCCGATGAACTTTTTCACCCGGGTCCGGAGATTCTTTTAAAGAACCTTTTCCAGGGGCAGGGAAAAGCAAAAAACACTGCCGCCTGAAAGCCTGTTCCTCGCCCAGATACGGCCGCCGTGGGCTTCCACGATGATCTTGCAGATATACAGACCGAGGCCGGCACCGGGTGTGACCGGTGCAAGTCTATTCTTGATACGGTAGAACTTCTCAAAAATCCGGTCAAGTTCAGCCTCGGGCAGGCCAATGCCTGTATCGGCGACACTTACGATGAGGCAGGGGGTTTTAGTCTGAGGTGCGCCTGGAAATATATACGTCATTTCCGCTTCGTCGTGGACTATCCTGAGCCCTAGTTCGATGTCACCGCCCTGTGGTGAATACTTAATGGCGTTGATGAGGAGATTATTAAGAACCATCTCGATTCTTTCGGGATCGGCCGTTACGAGGGGAAGGCGGGGGCAGGGGAGAATTTTAATGACATGCTGTCTGGTCTGGTTCTGCATTTCCGAGGCTGTCTGGCGGAGAAGGTCGAGTAAGGGGATCCGCTGCATGGTAATGGAATCAGTGTCCTCAAGTTTGGTAATGTCGCGGAGGTTTTCCAGTAAACGAATGACCCGGTTGCTCGCCGAATCGATGCCTCGCAGGTACTGCTGTTTCTGCTCGGCGGTAATCGCCTCTTCGAGCTGCAGCAGAGTGGAAGCGTAACCTTTGATTACCGTAAGCGGCGTGATCAGCTCATGCCACAGCACCGAAATGATATTGGTCTCGGCTTTAGGGGGTTTTACCGTCGACGTGCCCGCAGAGGCTTCATACATCACCGGCAGTCTGTTTTTATCCTCATAGATACCTGACACCGGAACATTTTTGCTGTCTCCGGTGAGGACTTGAGCCGGGATATTCTCCCGGTTGGCCGGCCGGGTGACCTCTAGTTGATTCAGGGATGGGGATTGTTTTTGCATCCGGCTAGCCTCCCACGTTTCCCGCATCTTCGTTTTGCATCGCGAAGTAGTAACCTACGCCGCGTTCGGTCATTATTATCTGGGGTTTATGCGGGTCCTGCTCGATCTTCTGGCGGAGATATCTGATGTATAGCTTTACGAAAGATTTATCGCCGATATAGTTTGGGCCCCAGGCTTTCTCCAGGAGCTGTTCGTGGGTGACGATCCAGCCGCGACTCTTGATAAGGCACGACATGATTTTAAATTCCGTTGGTGATAACTTGACGCGCTCTCCCCTGACCCAGACCTGGCGGCTGCCCCAGTCGACCTCGATGTCGCCGTTATTGAAAGTGCTGGGCTTGTTATCCTGGGTGGTTGTCTTGGTACGCCGCAGAATGGCCTGGACCCGGGCGATCAGCTCGTGGAAATCCACGGGTTTGGGAAGATAGTCATCGGCGCCCAGGGTAAAACCCTTAAGTTTATCCGACTTCTGCCCGTTCACTGTCACCATTAAAACGGGAATATCGCTCATATCCCGTATACGCCGGCAAACTTCCCATCCGTCCATCTTGGGTATATTGGCGTCCAGTACTACTATATCAGGGCGATTTGAATAAACCCGTCGCATGCCCTCGACACCATCACCGGCTGTAAATACTTCGTATCCGGCGTTATGCAGCCAGGTACGGGTAAGGTTAAGGAATTCAACATCATCTTCAACGAGCAGTATTTTTTCTCTCATATATAGTTCGGCCTCGCTTCGGCTCTCTACAGCCCAAAACCAAGGAAATAGTCACGGTACTTTTGGGCTACTGGATTAGCTTTATATTTAAGCTTAATATGCTAACTAGTAAAAGTCAACGTAACTTTTCCTACCTTTTCCCCCCAATTTTATACTGATTTCTTACCATAGTTCGAGCGTTGTGAATTATAAATCAATATCCCGTGAGAAGTCAACAAGCTTACTCCACCTCTAACCGGATTCTCACCCAATAATTACTTTGTTCTAACCTTTTTATCATCTAGATTTCACCCCCGTTATTATCCTCGGAAAAAATCATGTGTTTATTTCGTAAATAATGACATAATGCCTATATTCTAACCGTTTTCCCACTTACCTCCGACATTGTTCTAACTGCTCAATAATATGATGAAGGTGTACATTGTGTCGATGATTAGTGTCACACAAGGGCGGTTGCGGCTGGATAAGATTTGACGATGACGATGAAAGCTCAGACGGATAAAAAAAATGTCAGTATCACCGGGGCGGGCTTTGCCTGCCTGGTTACCGCTGCCTGTTTGGCGGAACTGGGCAACAAGATAACCGTGATTGAAATCGATCCAAAAAAGCGGGCTGGTCTGGAAAACGGTCGACTGGCCGTCAACGAGCCAGGATTGGTTGATCTCTGGAAGCGAAACCGGGAGGATCAAAAGATCAACATAGCGTCCAGCTTCATTGAAGGTCTGCGGCATGCCGACTTTATCTTTATTGCCGTGGGAACACCGTCCGGACGCAACGGAAAACCTGACTTGAAATGGGTCCGTAATGCAACTAAGAGCATTGCCGAGGCTGCCGGTGGACCACTCATCGTCGTTTTAAAAAGCACGGTACCGGTGGGTACCGCTGATATGGTGACCGACATAATCGCTCAGCACAGCCAGAATGGTCATCGGTTTTCCGTGATCTCCAATCCCGAATTCCTTAGAGAGGGGATGGCGATAAACGATTTTATGAAGCCCAGTCGAGTCGTGGTGGGGGGTTACGACAAAGAATGTATCGATGCAGTGGCGGCGCTCTATTCTGATCTTAACTCTCCCCTTATCATCTGCGATAATAAGACAGCGGAAATGTCGAAGTACGTTTCCAATACATTCCAGGCTACCAAATTAAGTTTTATTAATGAAATTGCGCTATTGTGCGATGAATGCGGTGTCGACGTCAAGAAAGTGGCCGAGATCGCCAGCCTGGAGCCCCGCCGCGATAACGGCGATATGAACGCCGGACTGGGATGGGGGGGAGGCTCGCTACCCAGGGACGTAAGAGGACTCATCTACATGGCGGAGACCTACCGGGTACCTCTTCCTTTGATGCATGCCGTTCAGCGGGTCAACCAGCGGCAGCCCCGTGTCGTAGTCGAGAAACTCCGCTACCTGGTTGGTTCTCTCCAGGACAAGACCATTGGCATTCTGGGGCTTACTTTCAAGCCGGGTTCCAACGACATGTTGGAAGCGCGTTCGGTTGACGTAGTAAGGCTCCTGCAGGACAACGGCTGTCGGGTAAAAGCCTACGACCCGGTAGCCATGGAGGAAGCAGCCAGAATTATGCCCGCGGTGACTTACTGCGAGGATGCATATAAAGTGGCCAACGGTAGTGATGCATTGATTCTGATCACCGAATGGGACGAGTTTAAGGAACTGAACTTAAGAAGAATAGCTTCTCTGATGACTCGGCCTGTCATTATCGACAGCTGTAACTTCTATAATCCCGAGGAGATGATACAGGCGGGATTTCTATATGACGGCATCGGGCACAAGATTACCGGCCAAAAAATATCCAATTCGGCGCTTTTGAGCTAGACTTTAACTTCGCCATCATCGCCTCTATTGCCATCCGAAGTGGTTTATAGTATTATCCTATAACAAGGTACATTATGGTAAAAGACGGCCAGCCGACCATGCGCCGCAGGTTAAGGTCAGCATTAGCAGTTTTATCGAGTCAGATGTTGCTTATTGCGCTGGCGATAGCCTGGCTTATCCAGATGATTCTCATCGCTGTTAATGGAGCGGTCTACTTTATCGAGGAGAATTCCGTGATCCTGTGGATAGAAATAGCCGCCTCCCTCTTAATCACGATATTTTCCATCTACGTACTCATCAGGCAAATACAAAGGCTCGGCGAAAGGCGTCGGGAAGACCGGCGTCGCTAACAATCCAGCCGATTATCATTCGGCTGACCATAGAATATAATACACAATCGGTTATAACCGAATTCTCACCAATTGTTTACTGATACCTAACGTGCCATCGATACACTTAGCTATAGGGAAATCGTCGTGGGACTATCCTGCGGAGCTGCGTGTAGCTTCATATCTCCAAATCCTTATTTAAGAAGCCGGACAGGAAATTGAATACCGATCAAGAGAACTTTCTTGAGTTGAGTCAGAAACTGCTCGACCGCGGTGGCCTGTTGCGTTTCCAGGCGCATGGCAGGAGTATGCACCCATTCATTAAAAACGGGGATATTGTCCTCGTTGAGCCATGTAATGGTAACTCAGTTGGAATAGGAGACATTATTTTTTATCGCCGGCCGGACGGCTCGTCGGCAGCCCACCGTCTTGTCAAAATTACCGGAACAAAAGACGGGTTAATCCTGATTGCTAAAGGCGATGCCTTGAAATACGCTGACACTCCGGTCAATAGCAGGCAAGTGCTGGGGCGGGTAATCACAATTGAAGGAAACGGCAGAGAGTTAAGACTCAACGAGTGGCGAAGTCGTGTTTTTGGACGTCTGGTGGCCTGGACCGACCGCGGCCGTTATCCCAATCAGAGAAGAGTGGTCCGATTTATCAACAGGTTGGGGCGGCTTTTCCTGGGGAGGAAGACAAAATGAGCGCGGCGGTAATAACCTCTGAATTAACTAAAAGATTCGCCCGTACTTCCGGCTACCGCGACCTGTTGCCTTTCAGAACGAGAAAATGGGTAACGGCGGTTGAAAAAGTGAGCCTGGAGATCCAGCAGGGCGAGCTTTTCGGACTGCTAGGCCCCAACGGGGCTGGCAAGACCACCTTGATTAAGCTTTTATGCTGTCTGGTATTGCCTACTTCGGGTAAGGCAAGTATCTTTGGGAATGACGTGCAGAAAAAAGACCAGGCCGTGAAACAACTGGTGGGACTTGTCAATGCTGAGGAGAGGAGCTTTTACTGGCGCCTGACCGGCCGCGAAAACCTGCAATTTTATGCTTCACTTTATCACCTGCCGCGGCAGCAAGGCCGGGAGCGTATTAATGAACTGTTGAAAGTTGTAGGACTGGAGAAAGACGCCGATGTCAGGTTCCAGTCATACTCCACCGGAATGAAACAAAAAATGGCCATCATTCGCGGCCTGCTCAGCGAGCCTCGACTCCTTTTCGTTGACGAACCAACACGAAGCCTCGACCCCGTCAGTGCGCAGTCGGTACGATCGTTCATAAGAGAGAAGGTAACGAACGAAAAGAAAACAGTGGTGCTGGCCACGCATAATCTCGCCGAGGCGGAACAGCTTTGTGACCGCCTGGCGATAATGGATCACGGTCGGGTGATCGCAATAGGGTCGGTAAAAGAGTTACGCTCGGTTTTCCAGACCCATGAAGAATGTCGTTTAGAGGTCAGGAATCTCCCGGGGACTGTTGTTACCGAACTTGAGCATATTGAAGGTGTGCTAAGCTGCGTGTTGACCACGGACACCAAAGACACCCAAACAATAGAGCTGAAAATATCCGGCAGGGCGCAGGTCTTACCAAGGCTGCTCCAGATTATCGTCGCCAGTGGCGCTGAAATATACGACTGCCAGCTTAAAGAGCTGCCCCTGGAGGAGATTTTCACCCACGCTCTGAAAGGTGAAAAAGAGGTAAAGGATTAATGTCCACCGCGCTGGCCTTTTTAAGACGGGATTTCACGATAGCGCTGAGCTATCGTTTAGGCTTCTTGCTGCAGATAGTCGGTATTTTTTTCAGCGCGGCTTCTTTTTATTTTCTTTCGCGGCTTTTTGGCAACGCCCTGGTGCCGCAACTGGACCAGTACGGAGGCGACTATTTTTCGTTCGTCCTGATCGGGCTGGCTTTTAATGGTTACCTGGGGCTTTCGCTTTCCAGTTTCGCTTCGAGCATTCGCGATGGTCAGATGACCGGCACGCTGGAAATCATGCTTCTCAGTCCGACGCGCTTGAGCGCTATACTGTTTTCATCATCGTTGTGGGACTACCTGCTGACTACAATGAATGTGGTCGTCTACCTGGTGGCGGGTGGACTGATTTTCGGATTCGATATCAGCCAGGCTAATTACCTCACCGCTTTCGTTGTCTTGGTACTTTCCGTCGCCAGCTTTAGCGGCATCGGTATACTATCGGCCGCCGTCGTGCTCATAGTAAAAAGGGGCGACCCGATTGCCTGGATATTCGGCGGGGTTTCTACTCTGCTGGCGGGCGTTTATTACCCGATAACTGTACTGCCGGGCTGGCTGACACCGCTATCTCATATGCTGCCGATGACCTACTCGCTCGATGCGATGAGGCTGGCGATGCTCAGGGGATATTCGGTATTCGAAGTAGGGAACGATATCCTGATATTGCTGGGGTTCACTCTGGTTTTGACGCCTCTGGCTTTCCTGGCTTTCAGAAAAGCCCTGAAACGGGCCAAGGCTGAAGGCAGCCTAATACAATATTGATACCGGCACAGGCAATACGACGGTCGATGCTACGTCGCTTTATTAACGCTCGATGGCAATCTTGCCCGTTTTGTCGGTATCACCACCCGGGGAAATCTGGTGATCGGTTTCTTTCTTGGTGTTAAAATCATTATATTCGGCGAGGAATCGGGCGATATCTTCCTGCCGGAACCTGCGATCGCCGCGCCGGGTGATGCGATATGACTTCAATATACCCTGATCGCTCCAGCGCCGTGCGGTGTTCACGTGGATGTGCAAGAGACGGGCGACATCCTTGATGGTTAGCATCGGCATTATCTCATCACGAAGTAACATATCCTATCTCCTCTGCAACTTAGTTGCTAACCACATCATAGAAAACATGCGGTAAATAACCTGCAAATATTCTTATAAGCGATATAAATAATTGATAAATTTACGGCATACCGAACCGGTAAGTAGACAGTCGGATCAATCCCAGGCGGCTTGAATGTTAATTCCTACCACTTTCTAACGCATTATTTACCGATTACCGACAAGAGCCTTATAATATAAATAATAGGGTTACTGTACTGGGTTAAATATATGTCAGGTAATAACACGTATGGGCAGTTAATGACAGCGCCTGTCGGTGCACCGGAGGACGCAAGGCAGGAGGTATCGACTATTAAGAATGAGATTCACCTGCGCCTGGACGGCGTCAATTGTTCGTTAAGATGCCGTGATGCCGATGATTGGAAGAAGTTGGAGAAAATAGAGCGGTTGTACCACTGTTTCATCACGCAGGAATCGGCTGATATTACTGTAGAACTGGTGGGGACTAACCGCCTTAGTCCTGAAGCATTAAACGCGGCCTTAGCCGGGAATACGTTCGTACACGAAAAAAATATTTTCAGGTCCACCAGCCAGGTGGTGGACGGTGAGTATGACCTGACGCGTGCTTACATTAAAATCACTGGCGAGAGGAACCTGATCAATCCTGACGTGGAGTGCAATCACCTCAATATGCTTCTTTCACTGGCTTATTATACAGCCTGTAAGATTAAGTATAATGACCGTCCGCCGGCAATGATAATACACTCCTGTGGCATTATGCGTTCGGGTCAGGCGTTGCTATTCATGGGTCCTAGCGATGCCGGGAAAACGACCATCGCCCGCCTCTGCGGCAAAAAGGATGGCGAGGTTATTAACGATGAGATGTTATTGGTCTCGCGTCCAGGTCAGGACGGAAAAGGCTTTGCGGTAGAGAGCGGCCCTTTTCTCGGTAAGTTCCCTTCGAAGCGGAGCCTGAAAGCGCCTTTACACAGTATCTTCCTGCTTAAAAAGGGGAGGAAGACTGGAATACATCGCGTCGACAGGAGCGAAGCCTATTTGAAGTTCATGCGGCAGATAATTACCCCGGCATATATCGGACAGAAGGATAAAAGAGCTGTACTTACGCTAATGTCTGAGTTCAGCGATGAAATAACCAGGTCCGTCCCGGTTTATGAACTTGAGTTTAACCTGGACGGGAGGTCGCTCTGGCGGACGTTGGGAGAACTAGACAAGTGAAAGACTTGCAGGGAGCGGATATGATAATTGGTAATCGGATGGTTCAAGCTGAAAATATCATCTGGCGCCGCATTGGCGATGATGTGGTTATTATTAAAGATGACGGGCTGGCGACGCACGTTTTGAATAAAACAGCCGCATATATCTGGGAGCTTTGCGACGG
>DAIQQC010000017.1:23292-26159 GCA_036787005.1 Dehalococcoidales bacterium
CTCTTGACTTGAAATCCCCTTAAGAAGGTCTTATGAAAATACTACTGGTATATCCGCGTTACCCCGATACTTTCTGGAGCTTCCGGCACGCATTAAAATTCGTCTCAAAAAAAGCTAATTTCCCGCCCCTCGGACTACTGACAGTTGCGGCCATGCTGCCCGGCGAATGGGAGAAAAGGCTGGTGGACTTAAACGTCAAGTCGTTGAGCGATGAAAATATCAGGTGGGCTGATTATGTTTTCGTCAGCGCTATGGTCGTACAGAAAGAATCGGCCAGAGAAGTGATCGCCCGCTGTAATAAACTGAAAACAAAGGTGGTCGCCGGCGGCCCGCTTTTTACCACCGGCTACGAAGAGTTCGAAGGGGTAGATCACTTCGTTCTGGGAGAAGCCGAAGCCACGCTGCCTCCGTTCTTAACTGACATGGCGCGAGGGTGCCTCGAGCACGTTTATGCATCCGACGAGCGGCCTGACATCAACCGGACGCCCCTCCCGAAGTGGTCGCTTCTCAACATGAAGCACTACTCGGCGATGAGCTTACAATATTCCAGAGGGTGCCCTTTCGACTGTGATTTTTGCGATATCATCGTTCTAAACGGCCACCGCCCCAGGACTAAAGACAGTCGGCAGATGATTGAGGAAATGGAATCGCTGCACCGTGCCGGCTGGCGGGGCAGCCTGTTCATCGTTGACGATAATTTTATCGGCAACAAGAGGAAACTCAAAGAAGAAACCCTGCCGGCCATGATCGCCTGGCAAAAGGAGAAAAACTATCCCTTCCTGTTCTTCACCGAGGCATCCATTAACCTGGCCGACGACGAGGAACTGATGGAGATGATGGTCCAGGCAGGATTCAACCGGGTATTTATCGGTATCGAAACACCGAACGAGGATAGCCTGGTGGAGTGCAACAAGCTACAAAACAGCAAGCGCGACATGGCCGAGGCAGTGAAGACGATCCAGCACCACGGCTTCGAAGTGATGGGCGGATTTATCCTCGGCTTTGACAGCGACCCGGCTACGATTTTCAGCAAGCAGATACACTTTATTCAAAAGACCGGCATCGTTACCGCCATGGTCGGCCTGCTCAATGCCCCCAAGGGAACAAAACTTTACAAGAGGCTCAAGAACGAAAACCGGCTGAGGGATGACTTCACCGGAGACAACACCGACTTTTCAATGAACTTCGTGCCCAAGATGAAATACGAAACGCTCATGACGGGCTATAAAAACGTGCTGGACACCATCTACTCGCCACGCCACTACTACGAACGGGTAGTCAATTTCCTAAATGAATACCGGCCGCGGAAGACGCCGGGAATATCGACCCTGCGGTTATCCCATGTCACCGGTTTTTTCCGGGCACTTTGGGTGCTGGGCTTCGTAGACAAAGGGAAAGGATATTTCTGGAGGCTGGTATTTACGACCCTCCTGAAACGTCCCCGTAAACTCCCTATATCGCTGGGACTGTCGCTCTCGGGTTTCCACTTCCGGAAGGTGGTCGAAAGCTACGGTAAAATCTTCCTTAAACTAAAAGGCCAGAGCTTCTCCTAAGAAAGAGAACCCTGGCCTCCAGAGCGGCTACATCTTTCCAGCTTATAAGGTCCGGTAATAAAAGCCTTTCTTAACTGCCTCAGCGCCGTCGAAAAACCTGCGGATATCAACCAGTATCGGCCGGCTGTTCATTATCCCGGCCAGACCTTCCAGGCTGATTCCGCGGGTCGGGTCTCTAAGGACGTCATGAGCTACGGCCAGAATCACGGCATCGAACCTGAGCTTCTGTTCCAGCCTCGGCAACATCTTGATGGCAAACTCTTTTTCTGCCTCGGCGGTCCTGAGTAGAGGGTCGTAGCCCAGCGGCTCGATGCCGTATTCCTTGAGCTCCTCGATGACATGTTTCTGTGGCGTCTCCCTGGTATCGGCGACGTTTTCTTTGTAGGTCAGCCCGATGATGAGGACTTTCGAGCCTTTAATGACCTTGCCTACATTATTAAGAGCTTTTACAGTCATCTCGGCTACATGTTTCGCCATCGAGTCGTTGATCGCTCGGCCGGCGGAGATTACCTGGGAGTGATAACCCAATTCCCGGGCACGGCGCACCAAATAATATGGATCTACAGGTATACAATGTCCGCCGACAAGACCCGGAGAATAGCGATGAAAGTTCCATTTTGTCGCCGCGGCGTCAAGCACATCTCTTGTATCCAGGTGTAGTTTCTCAAAAATAAGGGAAAGTTCATTCATCAGGGCGATGTTCAAGTCCCTCTGGATGTTTTCAATAACCTTAGCCGCCTCGGCAGTCTGTATATTTTTTGCCTGGAAAATTTCCGGGATAATCCTGCTATAGAGCTCGGCAACCAGTTCTCTGGTTTCGGCATCCATGCCGGATACAACTTTGGTAATTTTATCTATAGTATGGCTGGTATCTCCGGGATTAACGCGCTCGGGGGCATAAGCGATCTTAAAGTCACGCCCGCATTTAAGTCCGGACTCTTTTTCCAGAATCGGTCCGACGATTTCCTCGGTGACACCTGGGTAGACCGTAGATTCCAGGATGACCACGCTACCCCTCTTCAAGTTCTTGCCTACTGTAGAAGCCGCGCTTTCTATCGGTGAAAGATCCGGTTCCTTCATTTTCGTCACCGGGGTAGGCACGCAGATGATGGTGAAATCAGCCTGCAATATTTTGGCGGGGTCGCCGGTAAAGGTGACGCCGGAGCTGCTGAATTTATGGCTCAACTCAGCTACTCGGCGGGCGTTGATGTCATAGCCGATGACTTTAAGTTTTTTTGAGAACGCCTCGACCAGAGGCAGACCGACGTAGCCTAAACCGACGATACAGACGGTGGCTTTATCCACCCGGCTCTT
>DAIQQC010000068.1:0-4241 GCA_036787005.1 Dehalococcoidales bacterium
ATGGTTGGCGCCGGGGCCGCCGAGGGGGCTGTTGACGCCGCCAATATTTTAAAGCCTTCGCTGGGACGCGGCGAATTACAGTGCATCGGCGCCACGACCCTCGACGACTTCCGTAAATACGTGGAAAGAGACCCCGCCCTGGAGCGCCGCTTCCAGCCGGTGCTGGTCGAGGAGCCGTCGGTCGACGAGACGATGGAAATCCTGCGCGGCATCAAGGAGCGCTACGAGCAGCACCATCACCTGATCATCAGCGACGAAGCCCTGGCCACGGCGGCTAACCTGGCGGCGCGTTATATCCCCGACCGCTTCCTGCCGGACAAGGCTATCGACCTCGTGGACGAGGCGGCTTCACGCGTCAGGATACGGCACCGCACCATGCCCATTACGCTCAAGCAGGCCAAGGAGCAGGGCGATAACATCCGCAAGGACAAGGACGCCGCCCTGGCGACGCAGCAGTACGATTACGCGGCGGAGCTACGGGAGCGCGAATTACAGATAGACGAAAAAATAAAGCAGCTTGAGGCCGAGTGGCGCAGCGAGCAGGAGCAGGAAGAGGTAGTGGTGAGGAAGGAAGATATCGCCGAGGTGGTGAGCATGTGGAGCGGGGTGCCCGTGATACAGCTTACCGGCGATGAGATCAGCCGGCTCCTGAACATGGAAGAGGTCCTGCACCGGCGCATCGCCGGGCAGGAAGAAGCCGTGAACGCGATTTCCAAGGCCGTGCGGCGGGCGCGGGCGGGCATTAAAGACGTCAGACGGCCGATGGGGGTATTTCTCTTCCTGGGACCGACCGGCGTGGGCAAGACCGAGATGGCGCGGACGCTGGCCGAGTTCATGTTCGGCAGCGAGGACACGCTGATACGCATCGATATGTCCGAGTTCATGGAGAAGTTCGCCGTTTCACGGCTGGTCGGGGCGCCGCCGGGATACGTCGGCTACGACGAGGGCGGCCAGCTCACCGAGGCGGTAAGGCGTAAATCTTACAGCTGTATCCTGCTGGACGAAATCGAGAAGGCCCATCCCGACGTATTCAATCTGTTACTTCAGATATTCGACGATGGCCACCTGACCGATGCCAAGGGGCGGCGAGTCGATTTCCGCAACAGCATTATCATCATGACGAGCAACATCGGCTCGGAGACCATACGCAAGGGCGGGGTGATGGGGTTCGCGCAGCGCAGCGAAGAGGCCAAGACGCGCGAGCAGTCCTACCAGAAAATGAAGGACAACCTGCTTAAAGAGCTGAAGGAGCCCAAGTACGGTTTCCGCCCCGAGTTCCTCAACCGCATGGACGATATAATAGTGTTCCACACCCTGACCAGGGAGCAGATCCGCACCATCGTAGACTTCAACCTGGCGACGGTCAGCAAGCAGCTGGCCGACAAGGAAGTGAAGCTGACCGTGACCTACGCCGCCAAGGACTTCCTGGGCGAGAAGGGCTATAGCGAGGAATACGGCGCCCGGCCTTTACGGCGCGTCATCCAGGACAGGATCGAAGACAGGCTGTCCGAAGCAGTCCTGCGCGAGGAGTTCAAGACCTTCGAGAGAGTCTACGCGGTGAAATGTACCGTTAAGAAAAATGAAATAATCGACGACATCCTTAAGGACGTCAGCGAGATACCGGATATCCTGGCGGCGGAAAAGGCGGGGGAAGGGCTGGAGATCTTTGCCAGCAAGAGCGTCAAATACGAAGTGGAAAAGGTCGTTAAAGAACATTTGAAGGACGCTAAAGGCAGGCTCAAGGACGCCTCAGATTACCGAGTAACGGAGAACGCCTACGTCTCGTACGTCGTGGTCGACGTTAAAGACGAAGAGATCGTAATAGAGTCGAAGGACAACTTCCCGCTGCCCCACATGGCGGTCGGCGCCGCCAGCTGAAAGACTAGAGCCGCCCCCGGAAAACCTTCTCCACCTGGTTGAGTCGACCCGTTATCCGGTCGAAGAGCCGTCGCCGTGCCTTCAGCAACCTGGCTTCGTTGAAAAGGTCAAGCTTACCCTCTCTACCCCCGAACCGTCTCTCCATAAAAGCCCGGGCGATCTCCTGTAATTCTTCCGAACGCTCGGGGAACTCAGCGGCCAGGACAGCGGCGTACTCCTGTGGTGTCTGATGCAGCCCCGGGTTGATTTTCAACATCGCACCAAGCTGGCACAGCTTTTTATACGTCATGGCAGCCAGCTCCGAACGGTCGACCCGCCAGATCCAGCGGTAAAACGATGACCTCAGCACCAGCCATAAGAGGAGCAGAATGACCGCAAAAAGCACGATGAGTATGATAATAAACACCGCCAGCCCGAGCTCATCGGCGAAAGCCCACGGCCCGGGTATAGAGGCGGCCGATTCACCACCGCCGGCGGCGATGCCGCCACCACCACCGGTACCTCCGCCTACGTCCTGACCGGGTATGCCGTATATCGCGGCCCAAACATCCCACTGCGGCAGCTGACCGATGACGTCGCTGGAAACGACGGGCTCGGTGAGGTCCACCTCGCTGCCCGTGCTTTCCTCGCCGCTGGGCGTCGCCTCGATATCTACCCAGCCGTAATCGGGGAAATAGACCTGGGGCCAGGCGTGATAATACTTGTCCTTTAAAATATACTGGCCAGCCTCAGCGCCGGGGTCGCCGGGGAGATAGCCGATAGCCAGACGGGCCGGGACACCCTCGGCACGCAGCATCACCGCCATGGCCGAGGCAAAATGGACGCAGAAACCGGATTCAAGGTCGAACAGGAAATACTCTACGCCGTCGCGGCCGGCGGGCGGGGCGGTAAGATCCGTCTTGTAAGGTATCTTAGAAAGATATTCGTTAATCTTGAGCACTTTCTGATAAGGCGTCGTAGCGTTAGCGGTAATATTGGCGCTGAGTCGCCGGACGCTCGCCGGGAAATCGGGAGGTAGCTGGAGATAGCTCTGTAATATCGATACCGGGTAGTTGTCGCTGGCCCGGTCCAGCTGCTGCGGCGTGGCTGAAGCGATAGCCGCGGTCACGGTATAGCTCTCGCCCTCGCTGAGGACGTGCGAGGCCATCACCCCGATAATATCGCCGGCGCTGACCTGCACCAGGACCGGCTTGTTGGTCGAGATAAAGCTGCCGGAGGTAAGCAGGACATCGGTCAGGATACCGGGCGTCACCGTATAATCTACTTCAACAGCTCTTGATGGGGGCGCGGTGCCTTCCCAGGGGGTCTTACTCTTCAAATTGAAATCCTCGACCGGGCTGTTCTCCCATCCGCCGGCGGTATAGATATCATAGGTGCGTACCTGCCAGTAGGAGGGCTTCTCGGCGTTAACAATGAAATCGACCCGGTCCCCGCGGTGCCAGGACGCCTCGAAGGGCAGGGTCAAGCGCATGTTGTTGGTGCTGATCGACTGCTTGGACGGCACTTTAGCAAATATGTTGAAAACCGATTCTTCAAAATTGTCTTTCCAGGACATCCTGGAAGCGATCATCGTCTGGAGCGCGGGGACGCGCACCGCCGGCACCGCCCAGGAAACTACCGCCGCCAGCATTACGACGCACAACAACGCAGACACGAAGTAAAGCACACCGCGGCCGGTCTGGCGGGCACCCTCCCCAGCGAGCGTGCGCCCCCCGGCCAGGCGCGCCTGGACGATAAGAAAAGCGGCGGCAACAAAAAACAGGCCGAAATACCAGAGATAGCCGCCCGGGAGGTTGCTCAGATTGACCAGAATCACCAGGGCGCCCAGGATTGCCGCCACCCAGGCGTTCCTGCGCCGCAGGAAGAACCAGGCGGAGAGGTAACCCATAAGCCAGGTCAGGAAAGTGAGAAAGACCGCGAAAAAGAGGATGTTCCGGTGGGAAAGCAGGCCGTATACCTGCCAGAACGTTACCCCGGCGCCGAGGGCTATTGTTATAAGATGAATCACCGTCCAATGGAGACGGGTGAGTGTCAGAATCCGGACGACCAGCACGGCGAGGACAAGCACCAGAGTCAGCGAGGGCTGGGGCGTAATCCAATGGGCACGTTCCAGGGAAAGCACGACGATCTCCAGCGCCGCGAACATCAGGATGAGACCGAACCATTCGCGCCGTTCTCCCAGTTTGTCTCTTAACGAACGCTGTTCCCGCGGCACGGCGGGGACAGCGGATTGGCTGGGTTTTTTCCTTAGTTTAAACACGGCTCAACTGCGCTCCAACATAAGGTACGGTTGGCGAAAGCCACCGGCTGTCTAAAGCGGCTGGTATCTGCTGACCGCACTTGACAATGTAAACGTGAAAGCC
>DAIQQC010000068.1:4341-8910 GCA_036787005.1 Dehalococcoidales bacterium
GGCCAGGGCCCGCAGGACGCTCTGCAGCTGCCGGTTGCCCGACCCGGCCAGGCAGATATGGGGACGCTCGCCGGAAGCGATAAGCCCCACCCGTTTTTCGCCATCGACGTATTTTTTCGCCAGCGAGGCCGCAATCGTGACGCTGTATTCCTCGGTGGAGTTATCGCCTTCGCCCGCCCGGGTGGCCGCGGCCATATCGAGGACGAACCATATCTCCTTAAAAGCGAAGCGGAGACGGTCAGGGTCGAACTCTTTAACGACCAGGCGGCCGGTATGGGCGGTAGTCTGCCAATGGATGCGGCGCAGGCTATCTCCGCTGACGTACTCGCGCACACGGGCGGCGCTGGGACCGTTCTCGCTGGCGAACCAGCGGCGCAGATTCTGTCCCTGCTCCTGGCGGGGTATCACCTGGAAAAACGGGAGCTCCAGCGGCACCGGGTAGACCACGACATCATGCAGATCGCCCAACTGCTCCACGGTCGGGAAGAGCCCGAGAGGGTCGGTGACCTTAACATTGAGCACCCCGACACGGTATTGGCCGCGGCGCACACAGCGCGGGTGGGTCTGCCACCGGTGCGAGCCACGCGAAGCCAGGTTAAAGGACGCCCTGTTCTGATAGCCAGGCAGATCAGAGTCCTCCTGTACCTCGACCAGGGGCAGCGGCATCCGGCTCTTGTTGGAGACGATAAACTCCTCTTCAAAAGAGTCGCCGGCATAGCGGCGGCCGGACGATTTTTTCACCTGTACGGTGATGCCGCGGATGCTCCAGCGAGACCAGGCCCGGCTGAGCACCAGAAGGACCACCAGGAAGACAAAGAAACGCCAGAACACGGTGAAGCCCCCGGCCATGGACAGGGCCAGGATCAAAAGCGGTATTACGATAAGAGGCCATCGATGTTTCATATTCTTCTTATCAGATAAAACGCCGGCGGATCAAAGCCGGTTAGCGCCGGGGCAAAGCGCCCGGGACGGGGATGGTCGCCAGTATCTCGGCGATAGAGGTATTGCCATCCTTGCCCTGCGATTGCCCCGCCGAGGACAACATCGTCCGGTGAGCCAAGGCAGGCCCGGCCAGGGCTTTGACATCATCAGGCAGGACATAGTCGCGTCCGTTTAAAAGGGCACGCGCCTGGGAGGTGCGGAAAAGGGACAGCGAACCTCGCGGCGACGACCCCAGATAAATCGACGGGTGCTGGCGCGTCGCCCCGACGATAGCCACGATGTATTGCTTGACCAGGTCGTCCACGTATACCTGTTTGACGGCCGCCTGGAGCGTCAAGATATCGGCGGCGTTCACGACGTGGTCGATTTCTTCAATGGGGTGGATATACTGCTGCCGCTCGATAATGGCTATCTCCTCGGCGGGAGCAGGATAGCCGATGCTTACCCGCAACATGAACCGGTCCAGCTGGGCTTCGGGGAGGGGGAAAGTACCCTCGTACTCGATGGGGTTTTGCGTAGCCAGGACCTGGAAAGGCATCGGCATCTTGCGGGTGACGCCGTCGACAGTGACCTGCCGTTCTTCCATGGCCTCCAGCAGGGCGGACTGGACCTTGGGGGTGGCGCGGTTGATCTCGTCGGCCAGCACGACCTGGGCCATTACGGGGCCGGGACGGAACTCGAAGTCGCCAAGCTTCTGGTTAAAGACCGAGACACCGGTAATATCGCCCGGGAGCATATCCGGGGCAAACTGTATCCGTTTGAAGCTGCTGTTGATAGATTTCGCCAGACTACGCGCCAGCATGGTCTTACCGACGCCGGGCGCATCCTCGATAAGCAGGTGCCCCTGGCTGATAAGCGCGATGACCGCCAGCCGCACCACCTCCGTCTTGCCTACCATTACCCTATCCACGTTCCGGACGATTTTTTCCGCCATGCGCTGGGCATCGGCGATAGCGCTTTCCACTTGTCCAC
Source organism: Dehalococcoidales bacterium (assembly GCA_036787005.1). Taxonomy (GTDB): domain Bacteria; phylum Chloroflexota; class Dehalococcoidia; order Dehalococcoidales; family RBG-16-60-22; genus JBFYTX01. The sequence continues at coordinate 6,256 of DAIQQC010000068.1, forward strand.
CGCTCCTCTGTAACATAACACCTCTCCTGATAGGCTCTCTAATCCGAGTATATCACACCAGTATTTCAGGCTCAAAGCATCTTAAAAAACGAATTATTCACAGGAGCCGGGCCGCGCTGGGAAAAGACGCTCAGCCTGGATGTAACCCAAACTAGCGTTCGCGGGCGCAGGGGAATGGTCGATAGCCGGCTTTGTGACGACAAACCTGCTGGTTAGACTAAAATATCGAATCGTATCAAGATCATAACTGGCTATACTAAAACAGTTCCTATTACGCCAGCAGCTTGACCGGTTTCTTGTTCTCGTAGATTACTTTAAGGTCGTGCATGAAAGCGCACTGGAGGCACTGCTCATACCAGCCATGGTAGTCTTTATCCATATATAGATTTCCGCCGCACTTAGGGCAGCGGCGTGTTGTGTTGATCTTACCCATTATTACCGCCCCCTTTCTTAATCGCAATATTTAGCAGTCCTATCAATCGATTGCTAATCTATATAATTATATCACCAGCACGGGTTTTGTCAATATCCGGAACAAGAATATTTGTTCGGTTTTTAAAGGCGCCCCCCTTATAGCTTTACTTTGAAGCTAAATCGTGCTATAATTTATCTAGAGAAATGAGCTTACAAGTGGTTAACCTGCAGGTCTCCCCGCAAAGAACCGGAAAGGTCATCTAATGGCAGAAAAGGCCGCCCTAAAAAAAGCGAAGAAGAACAACGGCGATTATACCGCTGAAGATATACAGGTACTCGGCGGGCGCGAGGCGGTGCGCCGCCGCCCCGGCATGTACATCGGCAGCACCGACCAGCGCGGTTTGCATCACCTGGTCTACGAGATCGCTTACAATAGCGTCGACGAGGCAATGGCCGGCTACTGCGACCGTATTGTCGTCGTCATTAAAGCCGACGGGTCGGTGAACGTCACCGATAACGGCCGCGGCATCCCGGTGGACATCCACCCTACCACCAAGGTCTCCGCCCTGGAAACGGTCATGACCGTGCTCCACGCGGGCGCCAAGTTCGGCGGCAAGACCTACGCTGTATCCGGCGGCCTGCACGGCGTGGGCGCCTCGGTGGTCAACGCCCTTTCCGAGTGGATGACGGTCGAGGTCAAGCTTAACGGCAAGCTCTACCAACAGGAATACCGGCGCGGCGTGCCCGTAGCCCCGGTGAAGGTAATCGGAAAATCCGAAGGCACCGGCACTTCCAGCAGTTTCCTGGCGGATAAAGAGATATTCACCGAGCTCAAATACGATTTCGGCACGATATGCGAGCGTCTCCGGGAAATGGCCTATCTCAACAAAGGCCTGGAAATGATACTCATCGACGAGGAGCACAATCTTGACCAGACGTTCTACTTCGAAGGGGGCATCGCCGGTTTCGTACGCCATCTCAACCGTAACCGCGCCGTGCGCAATCCGACCCCCATCTATATCACCAGGAGCATCGACAGCACCACCATCGAGGTAGCATTACAGTATAACGACGGCTTCAGCGAATCGGCCTTCAGCTTCGCCAACTGCGTCAATACAATCGACGGCGGCACACATTTGACCGGATTCCGCTCCGCTCTCACCCGCGTCCTCAACGATTACGCCAAGAAAGCCAAGATACTAAAAGAGGACGACCCGAACCTGACGGGTGAGGATGTGAGGGAGGGGCTGACCGCGATCATCAGCGTCAAGCTATCCGAGCCGCAGTTCGAAGGCCAGACCAAGGGCAAGCTGGGGAATATCGAAATCAAGAGCCAGGTGGAAAGCGCCGTCAATGAGGGGCTGGGGCTGTACCTTGAAGAGCACCCCGACGACGCCCGCAAGATACTGGATAAGTGCGTCACAACCGCCCGGGCCAGGGAGGCCGCCCGCAAGGCGCGCGACCTGATCATCAGAAAGAGCGGACTTGACAGCGGCACGCTGCCCGGACTGCTGGCCGACTGCTCGGAGAGGGACCCGGCGCAGTGCGAGCTGTTCCTGGTGGAAGGCCCGTCGGCGGGAGGCTCGGCCAAGCAAGGGCGGAACCGGCGTTTCCAGGCGATATTGCCGCTGCGGGGCAAGATCCTGAACGTGGAAAAAGCCGCCCCGGACAAGATGCTGGCCAACGAGGAAATCCGCACCATGGTGACGGCCATCGGCGCAGGCATCGACGAAGAGTTCGACACCGCCAGGGTGCGTTATCACAAAGTTATTCTCATGTCCGATGCCGACGTCGACGGCGCTCATATCCGCACGCTGCTGTTGACGTTCTTTTTCCGGCACATGATAAAGCTCATCAACGCCAAGTACCTGTATATCGCCCAGCCGCCGCTTTACCGCATCAAGACGAGCGACGGCGTTAAGTGGGTCTACACGGAGCAGGAAAAGGACGAGGTCCTGAAAAACATCGGCTCGAAAAAGACCGAGCTGCAGCGCTATAAGGGGCTGGGGGAAATGACCGCCGAGCAGCTCTGGGAGACGACAATGAACCCGGTCAATCGAATACTCCTGGAAGTGAATATACAGGACGCGGCCAAGGCCGATGAGACGTTCGAGATGCTGATGGGCGGGGAAGTGCCGCCGCGCAAGGCGTTCATCCAAGCGCACGCGAAGTACGCCAAGCTGGATATCTAGAGAAACTCGAATCTCAAAGCGAACTATTCGTTTTTCGTTTTTTTATTTT
>DAIQQC010000069.1:0-8878 GCA_036787005.1 Dehalococcoidales bacterium
GGAGAGGGGGACCGAGGGGGTGAGGTAGATAAAGCCTTACTCTTTCTTCTCGATCTCATCCTGGCGCAGGCTATTCAAGATATATTGTATCTCCGTACCGCCCATACCGAAGCGGTGCAGGGTATGGCGGACCATTTCCAGGCTGCCCTCGAAGAAAGGCCGGACGATCTCGGTAACCCCAACACCTTTAAGGAGCTCAGCGTCGCTGTCACGGTGCACCCGGGCCACGATATCCAGCTTAGGATTAATTCTTAAAGCGTTGCGGGCGACCAGCTCGGCGGCAACATAGTCGGGGATGTTGCAGAGCAGGACGCGGGCTTTTTCGAGGTCGGCGTGGGCAAGTATCTCCGGGTTAGAGGCGTCGCCGTAAATACACGGGATGCCGCGGGCGTTGAGCTGCGAAATGACCGTGGGGTCGAGGTCGATAACCAGATAGCTGAACTTCTGCTTTCCCAGCACCTCGGCGATGCGCCGGCCAATGGTACCATAGCCGCAGATGACGGCATGGCGCGACAGCTCCAGGTCGTGGACGCGGCCGCCGGGGTCGACATGGCCGGTAAGCTGGCGGGCGAACCACGGCTGCTGGCTCAGCCAGCGATAGAGAAACGAGTTCATACTCATAAATAAGGGCGTCAGGAACATCGTCACGATGGCGGCGGCGATGGTCAGATCATACAAACGCTCGGAAAACAGGCCCTCATCGCGGCCCAGCAGCACCAGGATAAAGCTGAACTCCCCTATCTGTATCAGTCCCGTGCCGACCATCAGCGCGGTCTTATGCCCGTAGCCGAACAGGCGGGTGATCGCCGAACCGATAACAAACTTCACCACGATAATCGCCCCCACCACGATAGCCACCACCTGCCAGTTAGCGCGGATAAACTCGAGGTTGGCCAGCATGCCCAGAGAGACGAAGAAAAGCGCGCCGAAGGTATCGCGCAAGGGCAAGATGTCGGCGAAGGCCTGCCGGGCGTAACCGGACTGGCTGACCAGCAGACCGGCGGCGAAAGCGCCAAAAGCCGCCGAAATCCCGACGTAATAGGTGCCGAAAGCCGCCGCCAGGCACACCACCACCACCGTCAGGAGGAAAAGCTCACGGGTGCGCTGGCCGGCCACCCGTTTCATCAGCCAGGGCATCCCCCAGTAACCGAATGCCAGCATCACGGCAATGAAGCCGAGGGCCTTGCCCAAGGCGATGCCCAGCGCCACCCATAGCCCGTCTGTCCCGCCGCCCACCGCCGGGATCAGAACCATCACCGGCACCACGCTCAGGTCCTGTACCAGCAGAATGCCGAGCAGGATACGGCCGTGGGTGGTATCGAGCTCACCGCGGTCCATTAAAAGCTTCAACACCACCATGGTGCTGCTCATGGCAATGATGAAACCGAAAAACGCCGAGCTGGTGAGGGTAAGCCCCACCCCGTAGCCCAACCCGAAGCCCACCGCCGCTGTGAGGAGAATCTGGGCGATGCCACCAATGACGGCGACGCGGCCGAGCTTCAGGATTTCTTTGAGGGAGAACTCCAGGCCGATGGCGAAAAGCAAAAGGATGACGCCGATCTCCGCGAGAGAGTGGATAGCGTCCGTGTCGTGGATGAGCTTGAGACCGTGGGGTCCGAAGGCCACGCCGGCCGCCAGGTAGCCGAGCATGACGGGGAGCCGCAGAAAGCGCGCCAGCATACCGCCGACGATGGCCGTCACCAGCACGATAAGCAGGTCAAGAGCGATGCCCAGGTTTTCCAATGCTACTCCCCGAAGAAAAAGGAGTATCCCTGATAATTTTAACATGGATTTGAAACAAAGCAACGGATAGAGAAGCGATTTGATGAAAGGGACAGGGATTTTCCGGCATGCCTACGCGTTAGGGCGGGGTTTAGGAGAGGGGTGAGCCAGGGACTGGCAGAAAAGACCTACCAGGCTGAGGGCGGTAAAGATAATAAAGCCGGTCCTGACGCTTGCCAGGAAGTCCGGGTAGCGCGCCGGGGTGATCTGCGCCCCCCCGATATAGAGCGAGAACAGGATCATCACGATGCCCATGCTGACCATCATACCGGCGGTGCGCATCGTTCCCAGGGTACCGGCGGCCACCCCCAGTGCCTGGGGGGCGACCGAACCCATGATGATGTTGGTGTTGGGGGAGACAAAAAGACCGATACCGGTACCGTAGACCGCCAGGGCGAGGACGACATACCACAGGGGGGTGGCGTCGCCGAGGAAAAACAACATCGCCAGGGCGGCGGCGTTCAAAGCCATGCCGAGGGTCGCTACGATCCCGGGGGATACTCTTTGCGAGATAAAGCCGGAAAAGAGCGTGAAGACGGTCATCAGCACCGAGGAGGCAATCAGCACCAGACCGGCCGTCTGCGCGGAAAACTCCATGATGTACTGCAAATAGAGACTCAGCAGAAAGGTCACGGCGAAGGTGGAAATATAGGTAATGAGCGCGGCGGCGTTGGAGAGCACAAAAACACGGTTATTACGGAACAGGGAGAGGTCGAGGACGGGGCTAGCGACGCGGGACTCCCACCAGATAAAGAAAGCCATCCCCAGCACGCCAACGAGGAAAAAGGCGTAGCCGGGAATGGCAACCAGCCTATCGCCAATCACGAAGGTCAGTACCTCCAGGTTGGCCAGCTCGGAAAAGCCGAACATGAAGAGCACCATGGCGAAGACATAAGCGACGGTACCAACTTTATCGAACCGCTCGCCGCGGGCTTCACGCCACTCCGATCTCAGGCCAAAGAAGACCAGCAGCACCAGGAGAGCGCCCAGGGCGCCGCTCAACAGGAAGAGGCTCTGCCAGCCGAAATGCTCGGTCATCACGCCGCCGATAAGCGGTCCCAGCGACAGGCCGAGATAAGTCCCCGACTGGCTGATGCCCAGGGCCCTGGCCCGCTCCGGCCCGGGAAAGACTGAGGTCAGGATAGCGACGCTGTTGTTAAAAGACATGCCCGAGCCCGCCCCCTGTAATACCCGGCTGACGAGCAGCATCGGGACGGAGGTAGCGAACCCGCCGAGAAACGAGGCAGAGGTAGTAACCACCAGGCCGACCAAGAAGAGCCGGCGGCGGCCGAAGATATCGGAGAGGCGGCCGAAAGGCACCTGAAAGGCAGCAATCGCCAGGAAATACGAAGTGCTCACCCAGCTCATCACAACCGCCTCCATGCCGAAGTTACGCCCCATGGTGGGCAGGGCGACGTTAACGGAGGCGACAAGGAACGGCAGGATAAATGAGGTGACCGTGGCGATAACCAGGATGACGTTCTTATTAATAGCGGTAGCAGGACGGTCGGTCATATCGCTAACCGCTACGAAGTCGATTCAGCCGGCTGAGGCAAAAGGGCTTTGTTAGTCGATACGGGAGGGCGAGGGGCGGGGGTAATCTGGGAGCGGAAGCCGCACTGGAAACAGCGCCGCCCCTCGGCGACGGCCCCAGCTTCGGCCAGGCCAAGCTCTACCTCGGTAAAGTTGCCGACCACCTGCTCCGGAGGCAGCGAGGGCATCTTCACACGCGGCTGCTCTGGAAAACCGGCGACGGTAATCCCGGCGCATTTGCCAATAGAACGCTCATCAGTAAGCTGTTCGTCGATAACGCCGCTGCCGCCGAGGAACTTATCGATAGACACGGCGGCCGTGCGCCCGGCGGCAATAGCCCGGATAACGGAGTCCGGCCCGGTGACGGCGTCGCCGCCGGCCCAGACACCCTCGCGGCTGGTAGCCATAGAGGTCATGTCGGCCTGGATGGTATTGCCGCGCCCGGTCCTGACCTTAAAGCCGGCGGGGATCTCCGGCACCTGGCCGATGGCGCCGATGATAACATCATACTCGACATCGAACTCCGAGCCCTTGACCGGCACGGGACGGCGGCGCCCGGAGGCATCCGGCTCGCCGAGTTCCATGCAGACGCAAGTCAGGACAAGCTGGCTATTCCTGACACAAACGCAATTGTGGCCGCGCAGGTAGTCAATGTGAATATTTTCGGCCAGCGCCGCCTCGACTTCCTCGGGGCTGGCGGGCATCTCGCCGCGGGTGCGGCGGTAGATGATATGCACTTCCTGAGCGCCGAGCCGGAGGGCGGTGCGGGCGCTATCGATAGCCACGTTGCCACCGCCGATGACCGCCACCTTCCTGCCGACGTCAACCTTCTTGCCGAGGCTAACGTCTCTCAGGAACGACGCACCATCGTAAACACCGGACAGGTTCTCGCCCTCCACGCCCAGGGTCTGGCCGCGGTGCGCGCCGGGAGCCAGGAACACGGCATGGAAGCCCTGAGTAAAAAGACCGTCAACGGAATCGACTTTGGTATTAAGCTTTATCTCCACCCCGGCGTCTTCAATTACCTTAATTTCTGAGTCGAGGACCTCAGGGGGAAGGCGATAGTCCGGTATACCGACGCGCATCATGCCGCCGGCTTTAGAGAACTGCTCGAAGACGGTCACGCCGTGGCCGGCCCTGGCCAGGTAATAACCGGCGGTCAGCCCGGCCGGCCCGGAGCCGACGATAGCGACCTTCTTGCCGGTGGGCGGCAGTTTACGCGAACGCTGTTTCCACAGGCCGGCATCGCGGTCGGCCACGAAGCGCTTGATGCTTTTTATGGAGATAGGATCGTTCAGGGCGTGGCGCCGGCAGGCCTCCTCGCAGGGATGGATGCAGACGCGCCCCAGCACGCCGGGGAAGGGCACCTTTTCCCGGACAACGGCCAGCGACTCCTGATATTTCCCCAGCCCGGCCAGGTAAACGTACAGCGGGACGTTGATGCCGGCGGGACAGGCGTGTTTGCAGGGCACTGCAACCGACTCCCAGTCGCAATCCGGATGGTAGGCTGCCTCGGAGTCCGTCAATGCACCGGTGGGACAGACCTGGACACAGGCGCCGCAGAAGCGGCAGCCTGACTCCTGCAAAGGCTTATTAAAGGCGGTGCCGACGACGGTATCGAAGCCGCGGTTGATGAAGCTGTAGACCCCGATGCCGCGGACGTCGGCGCACATATGGACACAGCGACCGCACAGGATACAGAGATTATAGTCGCGACGAATCAGGGGCTCGCGGGCGAAGTCGACGGGCTGATGCTTGTACTTATAAGGGACGGAAATTTCTTTAATACCAATATAGTCGGTCACCATCTGGAGCTCGCAACGCCCGTTGGCCGGGCAGTTGACGCAGCGTTCGGTGACCCCCACGTTGCGGAGGCAGATGTCATTGGGGCCGCAGCGCTGGCGGCGCTCGCAAGTCAGGCAGGCGTTGGGGTGCTCGCTCAGGATAAGCTCCAGATAGGCGCGGCGCAACTCCTGGAGCTGAGGAGTATTAGTAGATATCTTCATGCCGGCGGCGGCGGGCGTGGTACAAGCGGTGGGCAGGCCGCGCATGTTCTCAATCTCCACGATGCACAAGCGGCAGCCGCCAAAAGGCTCGAGGTCGGGGTGGTAGCAGAGGGTGGGGATATAGAGACCGGCGGCCTGCGCCGCCTTGAGAACCGTGAGGCCCTTGTCCACCTCAATGCTTCTACCGTCAATCGTCAGCGCAATCTTATCAGCCATAGGCATGAAAAAAGCCGTCCTCTGAAAAAAGGGGACAGCTACCTCCCGGTCAGTAATAAGGCAATAATCAGTTGCCGCATTGTATAAACTTTAGCATTAAAGGGGGAGATAATTCAAGGTTATCATTGACAGGGCGAATAAAGGCAAGATAACATATTAGTCATTATGAACGATAAGAATACCGACCCGAAAAAGCTAGAGCTGACCGACGGGAGGATCGTCCTGAGGCCTTACCGGAAGGAAGACATCGAGGCGACGCACAAAGCAATAAGGGAATCGCTGGCGGAGCTTTCACCGTGGCTGCCGTTCGCCCATAAAGATTACTCGATGAGAGAGACGCGCGCGTGGGTTAAGAAACGGCCGGGGGACTGGAAGAAGGGCACGGGTTACGACTTCGCCATCTTCGATGCACGGGACGGGTCATTCCTGGGCGGTTGCGGGCTCAACCGGGTGGAGAAAGCGATGCGGCGGGCCAACCTGGGCTACTGGGTAAGGACGAGCCGGGCCGGAGAAGGCGTAGCGCCGGCGGCGACACGGCTGCTGGCGAAGTGGGGAATAGAGGCCCTGAAACTGGTGAGGATAGAGATACTGGTGGCGGTAGAAAACGCGCGGAGCCTGCGGGCGGCGGAAAAGGCGGGGGCAAAGCGCGAGGGGGTCTTAAGGAACCGGCTCTATATACACGAGAAAGCTCATGACGCGGCGATGCACTCGCTAATACCGGGGGAAGTTTAGGGGAAAATAACGAATACTACCAATACTACCAATACTACAAATATTAAAAATAGGGTTATTATTACCAGAGCCTGGACCAGTCGAGGACCTCACTGGGTTTGGGGGTGTTGGCCAGAGTTTCTTCGAGGGCTTCGACGCGCTCGGTGCAGTCTTTGAGGACATCGGCGCTTTCTTTAAGGTGCGCCTTGGCGGAGTCGGTATGTCCGTTGTTCTTTTCCTGAGTAAACCAGATCTTTTGTGAATGGTAGATCTGCCAGATGCCGTCTTGAGAGCCGGGTTCTTCTCCCTTTTTAGACTGAAGGCTTTTCAGGTAGGCTTTCCAGCGGGCAGGTTGAAACAATCAGGATACCCCTTTCGCAGTCGCAATATTTATCCGCATTATCCGCTATAGGGCGGGGAAAAGTCAAGTTTCAGATTCGAGTGTTAATAAAGCTGGAATGATTCAGCGTATGCCGGTATCGATGTTGACGTTGAGGGTAAAGGTCTGGCCGGCGGCGAGGGTGATTTCCCGGGGGAGATTATCGGCGCTATCGATGCCGAGGCGGTTGATATCGATAGTGTAAGCGCCGGGGGAGAGGACAACGGTATAGTAGCCGCTGGCGGTCTGGCCTATCTGGGTGATGCCGACTTCCTGGACGAGTTGGTCACCGGAGGCGTCATAGACCATGATCTTGCGGGAGGTGAAGACCTCCGGGGGGACGGGCGGGTTTTCCCCGGGCTGCTCAACGGGCCAGATGGGGCCAATGGTGACGGCGCCTTTGAGGAGGGCGGTTTCCTGAGGGGCGGGCGTGCAGGAAAAGAGCGCCAGGCTGCCGAGGAGTATCAGCAGAGCCAGCGATAACGTTAACAGTTTTTTCATATGTAACCCCCTCTATTTATATGATAGCATAAAAAATAAATTGTCATTTATTAACTCTTTTCAGGCTGGATAACGAGGATATTTACGTTGACATTGATAACTTCACCGATGTATTATGGGGAAAAATTCCAAGGAATGGAGGATATATGAAGAAGGTATTGTTCGGGGTGCTGACGGTGGTAATAGTGCTGGCGGGGGCGGTCACCGGGTGCGCGGGGGGCGATAGTAATGGAACGTCGACGGCGACCAACACGCAAAACCAGCAGGGACAGCCGACCCAGAACCAGCCAGGGGGCGAGGGTTCTTTTTTGGGAGACCAGGACTGGCATTTCAGCGATATACCGGAATATCCGGGGGCCGATTTTTATTTCCAAACCAGGGGCGAGGAGCCGGGCGACCCGCCGATAATCATGGAGAACGAAATATTTATTTCTAACGACAGCCTCGATGAGGTGGCCGATTTTTACCGGGCGGAGATGGCTGATAACGGCTGGGAGGAGGCCTACTGGGGGAGTTTTACGGGTGGATTTATGGGGTCGTTTACCAAGGCGGGGGATATCAGTGCAGCCGTGGGGATCGCGAACACCGATGCGGGTAATGTGATAATCACGCTGGACAAGAGGTATCCGAAGAGCTAGGGGAGTCTAAAACCTCACCCCTTTTATTCTCCCTCTCCTGGCAGGAGAGGGGGAGGGAAAATAAAGAGGGGCTGACGCCTCCTCTCGGCGTGACTGCTGCTCAGAGTTATTTGATTTTCACCGTGGCAGGGTCGAGGTGGCGGTGGTGAAAAATACGGATACGTTTGAACTTGCCCTTTTCATCCAGGTCGTAAAGGACAATCTGGTTCATGATATGGGTCTCGCCCTTCTTCCACCGGGTGGTCGTAGCACCGGCTGGCGGGTCACGGAAAGGTTGGAACTCGGTGATCAGCTCGACGCAGAACTGCCTGCCGCGTGAAATAAAAGCCCCAATGTTAAGGACTTCGCGCACGTTGGCGGTAAGCGCCTCGTAGCTGGCGATGAACTCCTTGGGGCCGTGGAGCGTCCTGCCGGGTATCTGCGGGCCGGTGAAGTTATCGGGGTACTCCAGGGTAACATCAGGGCGGAAATAGCTGACCACCTTGTCCCAGCGCTTGTTATTGAAATGGTCCGCGTATTCCAGGAACTGTTGACGGTTCATTGTTGTGCCTCCTTTGAATGATATTCGGGTAAAATATTGCATTTATGGAGGCAAATGTCAAACCAAAACAAAAAGAGGCGCTTGGCAGCGCCTCTTTGTTTTATCTATCTAATACCAATCCTGAAGCAGGTCAAGCCCTCGACCATTAGTACGGCTAGGCTGAACACATTGCTGTGCTTGCACGCGCCGCCTATCAAGCTGGTGGTCTACCAGCGGTCTTACTCCCCGATAAATCGGGGATGGGAGATCTCATCTTGGGGTGGGCTTCGCACTTAGATGCTTTCAGCGCTTATCCCTTCCGGACTTAGCTACCCAGCTGCGCCCTTGGCAGGACGACTGGCACACCAGAGGTCCGTCCCTCTCGGTCCTCTCGTACTAGAGAGAGCTCCCCTCAAATCTCCATGCGCCCACGGAGGATAGAGACCGACCTGTCTCACGACGGTCTGAACCCAGCTCGCGTACCGCTTTAACCGGCGAACAGCCGGACCCTTGGGACCTGCTCCAGCCCCAGGATGCGATGAGCCGACATCGAGGTGCCAAACCTTGCCGTCGATGTGAACTCTTGGGCAAG
>DAIQQC010000018.1:0-25838 GCA_036787005.1 Dehalococcoidales bacterium
ACACGACTAAAGAGCCTAAGATCAGCCTGCGTAAGAAATCGGCGGACCAGGACGTGTTACGCCTGGTTCCGGAGCCCGTGGCGCGCAAGTACAACGCCTTCCCGCTGTCTACGGACGGCAAAGTCCTGCGCGTAGCGATGTCCAACCCCTCCGACATCATCGCCCTGGAGGCGTTGGCCAGCCGTAGCCATATGCGCATCGAGCCCGAACTGGCGACCGCCGAAGAGGTCAGCGAGGCCATCGATTTCAACTACAAGGCCTTCGACGAGATCGAAAAACAGATCTCGAACATGGAAGTGCCGGACGAGACCGCGAACAAGCTGGCCAAGCAGCTGGCATTCGATACGGCCACCGAGGCTCCGGTAGCCCAGGCGCTGACTTTGATCATCGACGAAGCCGTAAAAGCCCGGGCTTCCGATATACACCTCGAGCCGGGCGAAGACAAGATGAGGGTGCGTTTCCGCATCGACGGCGCACTCCACGACATGTTCTCACTACCGCTGGCTTCGATGGCCTCGCTCGTCTCCAGGATTAAGATCATGGCCAGCATGAACATCGCCGACCATCACCGCCCCCAGGACGGCCAGTTCTCGGTTAAAACGAAAGGCCGGTTCATCGATATCCGCGTGGGCATCATCGGCACGGTCTACGGCGAGATGGCCGTGCTCCGTCTCCTCGATAAGACCCGCGCCACCCTGGCGCTGTCCGACCTCGGTTTCCTCCCCCAGAGCCTGGCCCTGTACGAGAAGATGCTTAAAGTGCCTTACGGCGTCATACTGGTCAGCGGGCCCACCGGCGCCGGCAAGACCACCACCCTTTACGCATCGCTTAACTCCCTCGACCAGACCGAGCGCAACATCATTACCATCGAAGACCCGGTTGAATACCGTTTCTCGAACATCAACCAGATCCAGGTCAACCCCCGCGCCGGTGTCACCTTTGCCAGCGGCCTGAGGTCGATACTCAGGCTCGACCCCGACGTCATACTCATCGGCGAGATACGCGACGCGGAGACGGCCAATATCGCCATCCAGTCGGCCCTCACCGGGCACCTGGTGCTGTCATCCATCCATGCCAACGATGCCGTCGGCGTGGTGCTGCGGCTTGTCGACCTCGGCGTGGAGCCTTTCCTGGTATCCTCGGCCCTCATCGGGGTAGTCGCCCAGAGAATGGTCCGGCGTCTCTGCTCCCACTGCGCCCGGCCAACGGAAGGCACGGCCGAAGAAAGCCTGATTTATCAGCAGCAGGCGGGCGAGGATAGAAAAGAATTCCTCCATGGAGCCGGGTGCAAGGTGTGCGCCAACAGCGGCTACCGGGGCAGGACGGGCATCTTTGAGATACTCTGCACCAGCGACCATATCAAGACCCTGTTACTCAAGAACGCCGCCGCCGGCGATATCCGCCAGCAGGCAATAAAAGAAGGCATGGTCACGCTGCTCCAGGACGGCATGCTAAAAGTAAAGAAGAACATTACCACGCCGGCTGAAGTAATACGTAACGCTTACACGGTCGAGTAACCGGGACGCCGGAACGGAGACATTATGATTTATCAATACATAGCCTGCAGCGAATCGGGGGAAATCGTCAAAGGCCGGATAACGGCCGAAGGCGAAGAAGCCATCAACCAGATGCTGAACTTTGCCGGCTACCGCCTGATCAACCTCAGGCCTTACGTCCCCTTCCTGAGCGTCGGCAAGTTAATGTCTCAATTATTCCCCGTCAAGCAGACCGATATTATACTATTCTTCCGCCAGCTGGCGCTGCTCCTCGAGTCCGGTATCAGCATCGTTACCGCCCTGGAGCTCTTACAGGAACAGATCACCAAGCATTCCCTGAAAAAAGTAATCGGGGAAATCGTGGGGGATATCCGGGGCGGCAACCAGTTGTCCGTGGCCATGAGCCGGCACCCGGAGATCTTCTCGCCCATGAACTGCCGGACACTGAGCATCGGAGAACAGAGCGGCAGCCTGGAAACGATGCTCCGGCAGGTGGCTGATTACATGGAAAAAGAGATGAACACCCGCAAGGGCATCAAGGGCGCCCTCCTCTATCCCGCCATCGCCGGCGTGGTGACCGTCGTCGTGGTGGGCATCCTGATGTTTTTTGTGCTGCCGGCCTTCGCCGACCTGTACGGGTCGCTCGGGGCCCAGCTGCCGACCTTGACCAAAATCCTGATGGACTTCTCGGAAATTGTGCGCGCCTACGCCCTGCATATCTTCCTGGGGTCCGTGATCATCGTACTGTCTTGCATCGCCTACGTCAGGACGACGAACGGCAAATACAAACTGGACGTGCTGATGCTTAAGCTGCCGTTGCTGGGAAAAGTAAACCTCCTCAACGAACTCTCCCGAGCCTGCCGGAGCATCGCGCTGCTGTTTACGGCCGGCCTGCCCTTGACGGAGATCATGCCGCTGGTCATCCAGGGCAGCAACAACAGGGTAGTCGCGCAGGCGCTTTACGCCGTGCAGGGAGATATGCTTAAAGGCGAGGGGCTGGCCAAGCCGATGGCCAAGAACCCCATATTCATGCCCATGATGGTGCAGATGGTAAAGGTCGGCGAGGAAACGGGCAGCCTGGACAATACGCTGCTGGCCGTAGCGCAGAACTTCGAGGCGGAAGCTGCGGAAAAGACCAAGATGTTGATCGGCATGATTCCTCCCATTATGACGATAGTCATCGCCGGCTTCGTCGGACTGATTGCACTATCCATGGTCTCGGCCATGTATTCAATCTACGGACAGGCGTTTTAAACGCCGGAATCAAGGGGCAGTCGTATGAAATATTTAAAGTTAAGTAAAACAAGCTTGGTGATACTCGCGGCGGGCGTCTTCATCGTCGCCCTGGCCGTCCTGGGTATTACGCGCTCCCAGCAGGCTAAGGACCAAGCCACACTGGACGACGAGCTGGAAATGTCTCAAACGAGCCTGGCCAATATGCAAATCGATGACCTGCAGGCGGAGCTGGCCGGTCTGGAGGAGACGGCGGTGGAGAAGCAGCGCGCGCTTGACCTGGCCTCCAACCTGCTGAATCAGACGGTCGTCAGCGTGGACGTTACCGATGAGTTCTTCTCGATCGCCGGCGCTTGCGGCATCCTCGTCGTCAACATCAGCACTTCTCCCATCGCGCCGAATATCTATGAAGGCCTGGGCCTTTCCGCCACTTCGCTAAGCGCCGCGCTGGAGGGCGCTGTACCCAACCTGATCGTTTTTATCGAGGCCCTGCACAGCGGTTTTAACACCGGGCAGATAAAAATGGCGCAGATAGATATCCCAACGGCATCCAGTAACGAGACGCCGACCGCCAGCATCCAGATGACTATTTACTCATACGAGGAAGACTAAGATGGCAAATAATACGACGACGCTTTATATCAGTGACACCGGCATCCGCCTGATGGTCACCCGCGGCAAGCGCATCTCCAAGATGGCCTATATGCCGCTGGATTTGAACCTGACGGATATCGGCGGCGAAGAGAAAGAGGAAGACCTGGCCAACAAGATCAAGCTCCTGTTCAAGAGCAACCGGATCGGCGCCGGGAAGATCATCCTGGGGATAAGCGGCCTGCACTGTCTGACCCGCCCGGTCTCCCTGCCGGAGCTGCCCAAGGCGATGATCGAAGAGGCGATAACCAGAGAAGCCAAAAGGGTGTTGCCGGTCCCGCTCGAGCAGCTTTATCTTTCCTGGCAGATCGTCTCGGCGGCGGAGGGGAAAATCCAGGTGTTCGTGGTGGCGATACCCAAGTACATCGCCGATATGCTGGTAAGGATTTTGACCAAGATAGGGTTCAAACCCTACCTCATGGACATCAAACCGCTCGCCCTGGCGAGGGTCTCCCCCGAGTATACCGCGATATTAGTCGATATCCAGCCGAAGGAGTTCGATATCATCATCCTGTCCACGGGAATTCCCAAGACCATCCGCACCGTCGCCTTCCCGCAGGAATACCTGGCCCAGACCGACAGGCTTTCGATCGTCAGGGACGAGCTGAAGAGGACGATACAGTTCTTTAATTCGAACAACCCGGATAACCTCATCCAGCCGAATACCCCCATGCTGGTATCCGGCGACCTCACTGACGAGCCTGAAATAATCGAATACCTGAACCAGGAACTGGGATACACCACTTCGCTGCTCGTTTCTCCGCTGAAGTGCGTAAAACAGCTCGACCCTTCACATCACCTGACAAACGTAGGGCTGGCGCTGAAAGAAATGCCCGGCGAGGCGGGACGATCATTACCCAATTTCAATGCCCTGCCCGCGCCCTATTTGCCCAAGCAGATGTCGCGGAGCCGCCTGTTGGCCATACCCGCCGGCGTAGCCGCCGTAGGCGCGGTAGTTTTGCTGATGTTCATGGTCCAGAACGCCGCCGCAAAAATCGAACAGGACCAGCTCGCGCTGGACACCACCAGGCTGCTCCTGGAACAGAAACAGGCCCAGAAGGTCGAACTGATGGGTGATATTACGGCGGCGGAAGCCAGCCTGGCCGAGATCGAGGTCCTGCACGACGCTGTGATCGCCGCCCTGGATAGCCTGACCGATAAGGGGCTCTTACTGAACGGCGACCTCAACGCGACCGTGAACAATATCGTCGCCAACCTGGAGCTGCACCGCATCAACCATGAAGGGGACGCGCTGATGCTGACCGGAGAAGCGGCAACCGAGGTAGAGGTCATGCAGTACGTCCGCAACCTCCAGCTCACCGGCCGGTTCTCGGAAATTACCATCGGCAATCTCACCAGGAATACTCCCAGCGAAAACGAGAGCGAATATATGAGCTACTCCCTGGCTCTCCAGCTGGATAGGGGGCAATAAAATGGCAGATATCGTTGCGTTGTTAAAACTTGCCAAGTCGAGGAACGCCTCCGATCTACACCTGGTAGCGGACCGTCCGCCACTGCTCCGCATTAACGGGAGCCTTCTGCCGGTCGGCGAGCTGCCCTCCTTATCAGCCGAGGAGGTCGAGCAGGCACTGCGCCAGGCGGCGACGGACAAAGGGATGGCCGAGTTCGAACGCTGCATGGAGCTCGATTTCGGTATGTCCCTGCCTGACGTCGGCCGGATACGTTTCAACGCCGCCAGGCAGCGCGGGTCGGTCAGCATTGTCATGCGTCTGCTGCCGATGGTGATACCCGAGCCAGATTTCCTGGGGCTGCCTAAAATCTGCACGGAACTCATCATGCGGCCCAGGGGGTTGGTAATCATCAGCGGGCCCACCGGCAGCGGTAAATCGACGACCCTGGCATCGATGATCGATTACCTTAACAAGATCGAAAGCCGGCGCGTCGTGACTATCGAGGACCCCATCGAGTACACCTATGAAAACAGAAGGTGCACCATCACCCAGCGGGAAATCGGCACGGACACCCTTTCGTTCTCCGACGCCCTGAGGCACGTGCTGAGGCAGGACCCCGATGTTATCCTCGTCGGCGAGATGAGGGACCTGGAAACAGCCTCGGCCGCGCTGACGGTCGCGGAGACCGGGCACCTGGTACTAACGACCGGCCACGCCCCCAGCGCTTACCAGGCAGTTGAAAGGGTGACCAGCCTGTTCCCGCCCCACGAGCGCTACCTGGCCCAGGCGAGGCTGGCCTCGCTGTTGCTGGGCATCCTGTGCCAGGCGCTGGTGCCCAAGGCCGACGGCTCGGGCAGGGTGGCTGCCATCGAGGTCATGATGGCCAACGCCGCCGTCAGGAACCTGATCCGGGAAGGCAAGAGCTTCCAGCTGCCCAACGTCATCCGCATGAACAGCAATAACGGCATGGAGTTGCTCGACCAGGCCCTGGTCAGGATGTACCGCGCCGAGGTCATCACCAAGGAGCGTGTCTACGAGTTCTGTAACGACCCCGAGGAGATAGCCAAGCTGGCGGGTGAAAGGGTCAGTAAACAACAGGATGACATCGAGCTGGCGCTGCACACCCAGTTTACCTAGATACTAATTTACTGTTACCCGAGAGTCCCGAGTTAGTCGGGACTCTCTTTTTTTTATCGCTTTTGACGTGCTTTTACTTGCCTCGTTTCCACCCTATAAGCTAAACTTGTAGAAAATAACGGAAAAGGAGGTTTCCTTGGCGGATATTCGCCCGTTCTGCGGCGTGCGCTATGATCCTTCGCTGGTGAAAAGCCTGGCGCCGGTCATCTGTCCCCCTTATGACATCATCCCTTCCCAGCTCCAACAGGAGCTTTACAGGCGCAGCGACTTTAATTTCATCCGCATCGAGTACGGCCGCGACCTGCCGCAGGACAAGGACACCGACAACCGCTATACCAGGGCCGCGGCTACACTGAAAAGATGGCTGGAGCAGGGCATCCTCAAGATGGACGCTAAGCCGTGCCTTTACATCGACGACCACCGGTTCACGCTTAGAGGCAGAACATACCGCCGCCGCAGCATCAACTGCCTGGTGAAGCTGGAGGAATGGGACAAGATGATCGTCCGCCCGCACGAGGGCACACTTTCCCGGCCGAAAAGCGACCGCCTGAACCTTTTATGGGCGCTCCGGGCCGATACCAGCCCCGTTATGGCTTTATATGAAGACAGGGATAACCGGATATCAATGCTTTTAAATAAGCCCGATCATGAAGAACTCACCGTGGATATAAAACTTAAGGACGGCGAAAGTCACCGCATCCGCGTAGTCAGCGACGCCGCTGTTAATGATAAAGTGCACGAACAACTGGCCGGGCAACCGCTCTACATCGCCGACGGGCACCACCGCTACGAAAGCGCCCTGAACTACCGGCGCGAAAGGCGTTCCAGCTCCGGGGCGGGGCAAAACGAAGAGCCTTATGATTTTGTCCTGATGTCATTGATCGACATGTCCGATCCCGGGCTGGTCATCCTGCCGGCGCACCGACTGGTCCGCGGCATGCCGCCGTCGGCTATAGACGGCCTCATGGCCGGCCTGGAGGCCTGCTTTACGGTAGAGGAAATCGCCCTGGAAAAGACCGATACACCATCGCAGATAGACGACCTTCTATCCAGGGACAAGGACGAAGTAACGGTGCTCCTGTACGGCTTAAAAAAAGACAGGCTCCTGTTGCTGACGGTGCGCGATTATAATATCGTGCGGCCGATGATGCCCTACTTTCACTCCGAGCTATATCAAAAACTGGACGTGAGCATCGTCGACCATGTGATCCTTGAGGAGCTCCTCGGCCTGTCGCACGAGATGGCGGGCGTCTTCCTCGATTATTCTCATGACGCGCTGGAGGCCGTGCGGCGGGTCAACGAGCAGGAATACCAGCTGGCCTTCATCGTGAAGCCGGTCAAGCCCGGCACCATCAAGGCCATCGCCGACGCCGGCGACCGCATGCCGCGTAAATCCACCTATTTCTTCCCCAAGGTACCGGCCGGCCTGGTCTTATATAAGTTCGGGTAGTTCTCGGCTTCAGGTTTGATAAGAACTACACTGCGACCTCACCCCTTAATCCCTTCTCCAGCCTGCAGCATTCGTAATATCATAATTTTTTCTGGCTGGAGAGGGGAGTGAAAGAGAGAGGGGGCTCCGCCCCCTCTAACAATTTCTCCCCCTCTCAAACAAGAATAACTCGAATATACTAGTAAACCCGTTTGAGAGGGGGTTAGGGGGTGAGTATAGATATCACCGCCAGTTTTTCTCTAGTATCCAGCTTGGATTTTATAGTATAATACAATCATTAGTCGGGAGAGGAAGTTGTGCCTGAAGAGGAAGAACTGGCAGCATTTTCACCGGAAAAAGATTCCCTGCTGACCATCGGCGTCTTTGACGGCGTGCACCTGGGCCACCAGAGCCTGATCGCTGAGCTGCTCAAGCAGGCCGCCCGGCGGCGCCTGCTTTCCGGCGTGGTTACTTTCCGGCAGCACCCGGAAGACGTCCTTTCACCGGGCAAGACCCTCCCCTTTCTCACCGACATCAAGACCAGGATAAATCTGCTCAAGGACGAGGGCGTCGATTTCATCGTGCCCCTGTCGTTCACCAGGAGACTGGCCGGGCTGGACGCCCGCCGGTTTGTCGCCCTCCTGCAAAAGCACCTGAGGATGCGCGGCCTGGTGCTGGGCGCGGACTTTGCGCTGGGAAAAGAACGGGCCGGCGACGCCGCGGCTTTAAAGAAACTCGGTAAAGAAATGGACTTTACCGTGACCATCGTGCCGCCGCTGGAAATCAACGGCGAGATCGTCAGCAGCACCACCATCAGGAAAGCCATGGCTGACGGCAATATGAAGAAAGTACGCGAACTGACCGGCCGCTACTTCAGTCTCTACGGCAAGGTGGTTACCGGCGAGGGGCGGGGCGAAGGACTCGGCTTCCCGACTGCCAACCTCGATGTAAACTCCGGGCAGGCGCTGCCGCCGGACGGCGTTTACGCCGGGCTGGCACACGTCAACGGTAAGGTGTACGAGGCTATGACCAACATCGGCAAGAACCCCACTTTCGCCAATCCCAACCGGACTATCGAGACCTTCCTCCTCGATTACTCCGGCGACCTTTACGGCCGGGAGCTTTCGGTGGAGTTCGTCGCCCGGCTCCGTGACGAAAAGCAGTTTAAAAATGCCGGCGAGCTGAAAAAGCAGCTGGCTGAAGATATCAAGAGAGGCAGGATAATCCTTGATGCTGCCGGCCCCAAGGAATAATGGCGGGTGAGTTTATGCCTGTGAAGAGAAACGACATCGATTATATCCTAAAGCGCGGGGTTGCTGAAATTATTTCAGAAACCGAGTTGAGAAAGCTGCTCCGCTCCGGAAAAAAGCTGCGCATCAAAGAAGGGCTGGACCCCAGCCGTCCGGATATCCACGTTGGTCACATGGCCGCCTTACGCAAGATGCGGCAGTTTCAGGAACTCGGGCACCAGATTGTTATTATCATCGGGGACTGGACAGCGCAAATAGGCGACCCCAGCGGCCGCTCGGTAACACGCCCTATGCTCACTGCGGACGAGGTAAAGGCAAATGCTGAAACCTACCTGGCGCAGTTCTTTAAAATCGTGGACAAAGAAAAGACGGAGATCAGGTTCCAGAGTGAATGGTTCGGCAAATTTTCGCTAGCTGATGTTGTAGAGCTTACCAGCAAGTTCACCGTCGCCCAGTTTCTGGCGAGAGATGATTTTAACAAGAGATTCAACGAGCAGAAACCTATCGCCATTTCGGAGCTGCTTTATCCGCTGTTGCAGGCCTACGACTCGGTAGCCATCAAAGCCGATATGGAATTGGGCGGCACCGACCAGAAATTTAATTTCCTGGTGGGGAGGGAGCTCCAGAGTATACTGGGGCAGCCACCGCAGCAAATTTTGATGGTACCGCTCCTGGTGGGGCTTGACGGTTTCCAGAAGATGAGCAAGAGTCTGGATAACTACATCGGCATTACGGAGCCACCGGAAATGATCTACGGCAAAACGATGTCTCTCAAAGACGAGGTGATCCTGCTTTTCATGGAAACGGTAACGGATATCCCGGACGAAGAGCTGCTTGAGTTTAAAAAGCAGATGGAAAGCGGCGCCAATCCGATGACCTTTAAAAAGCGCCTTGCTTATGAACTGGTTACCCAGCTTTACAGCGAAAAGGAAGCTGCCGCGGCCACAGAGCATTTTGAAAAAGTTGTGCAGAAAAAAGAAATACCGGATGAGATACAAGAATACAACCTGACGAGTGATATGTTCCTTAGCCAGCTAATGATTCAAGCAGGTTTGTGTTCCAGTCGTAGTGAGGCAGTACGCCTTATAAATCAGGGTGCAGTTACCATTAACGGTCAGAAAACCTCGGGAATAAACCAGCTTGTTTCCCGCGGCGCTACTATTAAGGTTGGTAAGAGACGTTACTTAAAAACAACCTGAGCGATATAATACTATCGAGGAGACGAACACATGACACAGTTGCGCGTACCCGGACCCACCCCCTGCCCGCCTGAAGTCCTCAAGGCGATGGCCTGGCAGATGGTCAATCACCGCGGCCCGGAGTTCCACCAGCTAATTACAGACGTCACCGCCGACCTGAAAACGGTCTTCCAGACCAAGAACGACGTCCTGCTGCTGACCGGCTCCGGCACCGGCGGCCTGGAGGCGGCGGTCGTTAACATGCTTTCGCCGAAGGATAAAATACTCTCGGTGAGCATCGGCGTCTTCGGTGACCGCTTCGCGGCCATTGCTAAAGAGTTCGGGGCGGATGTTGTTCCTATGAAGGTGGAGTGGGGCAAGGCCGCCGACCCCGACGCCATCAAAAAAGCGCTTAAAGATAATCCGGGTGTCAAAGCCGTGCTGGTGACCCATAACGAGACCTCCACCGGCGTCACCAACGACCTCGCCGCGATAAGTAAGGTGGTCAAGGACGCCGGCAAGCTCCTGATTGTGGACGCTATCTCGAGCCTGGGCTCGATCAACCTCCCCGTTGACGACTGGCATTGCGACGTTGTTATCACCGCCTCGCAAAAGGGCTGGATGGTCCCGCCCGGCATGGCAATGGTCAGCGTCGGTCCGGAAGCCTGGCAGGCGCAGGCCGCCGCTAAAATACCGCGCTTTTACTGGGACTTTACCCGGGCGAAGAAGAACTTCGACGAGAAGAAAGAAAACCCCTGGACGCCGGCGATATCCATTGTTTACGCCTTCAGCGTCGCCCTTAAAATGATGTTGAAAGAGGGAATCCCGAATATCTTTGCGCGCCACGAGCACATCGGCCGGATGACCCGCGACGGCATAAAAAAGCTGGGGCTGCCCCTCTTTGCCGACCCCGCCCATGCTTCAAATACCGTCACCGCCGTCGGCATCCCGGTAGGGCTCGACGGCAAGAAGCTGCGTCAGGTCCTCCGCGAGGAATACAAGGTCGTCGTGGCCGGCGGCCAGCAGACCCTCGACGGCAAGATCTTCCGCATCGGCCACCTGGGGCTGATCAACGAAAAGGACGTTAAAGAGATTCTCACGGCGATAGAAAAAGTCTTGCCCATGGCCGGGTTTAAAAAGTAGCCTCTGATAAGGAAAAACGTATGGCGGAGAAACGCAAGGTACTGGCAACCGACTCTGTTTCCAGGTCAATCATCGATCTTTTCCCTGAAGACACCGAGGTGGAATTCAAGGACACTATTAAACCGGAGGAGCTCATTTCCATCATCGGCAATTACGACGCGTTGATCGTGCGCAGCCAGACCAGGGTCACGGCGGCTATCATCGAGGCCGGCCGGAAATTGCAGGTAATCGCCCGGGCCGGCGTCGGTATCGATAACGTGGATGTGGAGGCGGCCACGCGCTGCGGTGTCGTGGTCGTTAACGCCCCCACCGGCAACACCGTCTCCGCCGCCGAGCACACCATCGCTTTAATGCTGGCCTCTGCCCGTAATATCCCCCAGGCCAACGCCTCGCTTAAAGCCTGCCAGTGGAAGCGCAACGAGTTCATGGGCACCGAGCTACGCAGCAAAACGCTCGGCATCGTCGGTCTGGGCAACGTCGGCGGCGAGGTCGCCAGGCGCGCCCAGGCGTTTGAGATGAAGCTCGTGGGCATCGACCCTCTGGTATCAGTAGAGTACGCCAAAAAGCTCCAGGTGGAGCTCGTCGATCTGCCCCGCCTGTTAAAAGAGTCGGACTTTATAACCCTGCACCTGCCCCTGACAGCCCAGACCAGAAACATCATTGGCGCTAAAGAGCTGGCTTTATGCAAGCCGACCGCTCGCATCATCAACTGCGCCCGTGGCGGTCTTATCGACGAAGAGGCGCTGGTCAAGGCCATTAAAGATAAAAAGCTGGCCGGGGCGGCCATCGACGTCTTTGAAAAAGAGCCCTGCACGCAGAGCATCCTCTTCGGCGTGGACAGCATCATCGTCACCCCCCACCTCGGGGCCTCAACGACCGAAGCCCAGGTACTGGCGGCGCGCGATGTCGCCGGGCAGATCGTCGATGTGTTTAAGGGTCAGCCGGCGAGGTCGGCCATCAACGTCCCCTATATACCGGCGGAAACGCTGGCGGCCCTGGCGCCTTATATGAAGCTGGTAAATATCTTATGTAAACTTATTTACAGGCTTGCCGAGGGGCAGGCGCAAAAAATCCGCATCAGGTATGAAGGAGATATCGCCACTTATGACACCAACCCGCTCAAGGCGGCGGTGGTCGGCGGCATACTCGAAGGCTTCAGCGAAGAACGGGTCAACATCGTTAACGTCAACCTCATCGCTGCCAGGCGTGGCCTGTCCGTCATCGAGGAGAAAGAGGCCGCCTGCATCAACTACGCCAGCCTGCTCAGCGTCTCCATAACGACCACCGCCGGGACCTGGGCGGTGGCCGGGACTATGATCCAGAATGAGGCGCACATCGTCCGCGTCAACGATTTCTGGCTGGACATCGTGCCCACTCCGGGGTCGTACTTCCTGTTCGCCGACCATAAAGACCGGCCGGGGATGATCGGGGCAGTGGGCAAGATCACCGGCGACGCCGATATCAATATCAGCTTCATGCACCTGGGTCGACTAAAGCCGCGCGGGCAGGCCCTGATGGTGTTGACGCTGGACGAGCCCCTGCCGGAGAAACAGCAGAAGCAGATCCTGGCCATCCCCGACGTGTACAGCGTAAAGCTGGTCGGTCTATAGCTGTGGAGAAATGAACAGACTTCTATTGGTACTTATTGCGGCGGTTATGATCCTGCCCGCTGTCTTCAGTAGCTGTGAATACATCACCGGAGAAGCTCTGGAAGTGCCTGGCGCAACGGTTGTTACCCCACCCCGCTGGGTCTGGAGCGCCAGCAACGGCCTCTACTCCATTATCGTCGACAGGTATACCCATGAACCCATCAGGGATGTTACCCCCGTTGATGCCTTCGGCATTATAGGAACCAGCGAGCATAGTGAGAATCCCGTCGTGATCGACGTGCGTACCCCTCAGGAATATAACGATGGACACGTCCGCGACGCGGTAAACATCGACTATCTCTCGCCGTCTTTCCGGGACGCGCTCGGGCCGCTCGATAAGACCAAGCTGTATATCGTGTATTGCCGCACCGGATCACGTTCCTCGGCGGCCCGCGATATCATGGAAGAGATGGGCTTCAAGCACGTTATCAACGTCACCGGCGGCTATGCCGACTGGGTGGCGGCCGGCCTGCCGGTCGAATAATCTCTCTATGTCGGGGTCTAACTTTTTATCTTGTTTTCTCTGATGAACACGAGGCATATGATCGCCCCCGCCAGCGAAGCCGCCGCCCCCATCAAATAGACCGCCTCAGGGCCTGCCGCATTCCAGACGAATCCCCCCGCTCCTGATCCCAGGATAATACCGATATCTTCCGCCGCGCCGTAAATACCCATGGCGGTATTCTGCCAGCGGGCTGGCGTGGTGTTGGAAAGCAGGGCTATCGCCGCCGGGGTATACATGACAAAACTTAAACTGCCCAGGACGGTGAACAGCATGAGAAGCGGGTAGCTCCGGGCATATCCTGTTCCCACCAGCGCTATAACTGATAGCAAAATGCCGGTCATCATCAGCTTTTTCTTATCGATGCGGTCGGCCAGTCTTCCTAAAGGAATGAGCAGCAACGTGTTGAATACCCCGCTGACCGTATACAAAACGCCCACCTCGGTCGCCGTCACGCCCACGACCTCGGTGGCTAACAACGGCAGGAAAGAGTTCGTCCCCATACCCAGCAATAAAAGCGTAACGATGACACACTGGATGATGAACAACCGGTAATCGATCTTCTCTTGACCGGTGCCCGGGGTGGCGTTATCCGCCGACGGCACCGGTTTTGGGTTTCGTTTTAGTAGAGGTATATTGCGCAACCCGACTATTACCACGATACCGGCCAGAACGGACAGTCCAAACGCTACGTAGAAGTCCCAGTTATAACCGTAATTATCCGCGATGAAGCCGCTGGCTAATGAGCCCAGGCTCCTGGCAATGGACTGCGATGTCATGTAGACGGCAATAATGGTGGCTTTATTGGTTAGCGACGCGGTATTGCCGATGTACCCGCGGGCCGGCCCGAATATCGCCGCCCGTACCACCCCCCAGAAGAAAAATACCAGAAAGATAACCGGGATATCCCTGGCAAACGCGAGGCCCAATACAAAAGGTGCCGCGAAAAAGGTCCCTACGCTCAATGGGATCTTCAGACCTACTTTGTCCGCCAGCCAGCCGCCGGCGCTTTCGCCGAAGACCATGCCCACCATGCCTGCCGCCAGCATCAGACCTATCAGTGATGGCGTCACGCCGATGGAATTGAGGTAAATGGGCATCATCGGTTGCAGCACGGCCATCGCCATGTTGGCAATACCCGTGATGATGACGATAGTTATCAGCTCCCGGTTCATGAGTTTTTTCAACAGGCTGTCCTGGGCTTGTAGCATGGAAAAGCTTCCTCTGTGTTTGTAAAATAAATGGAACTAATATTACAGTATAGTTTGAACTTAGCTACCGCGCAAGAGTTTTAGCTTGAAAATAGCTTCGTCACGGCCTCAAACTGAATTGACTTGACATATTTGCGGTGTTATCATGGTTTAAGAGATAACTGTAAATGTCGGCACTGACTGAGCTTTACCAGCAGATAGGGCAATGCTTCAAGTGTGATATAGCTAAACTTCGCTGCCACGTGGTGCCGGGCGAGGGCAGGGAAAACGCCGAGATTATGTTCATCGGCGAGGCGCCGGGGTGGCATGAAGACCAGCAGGGCCGCCCGTTCGTGGGGCAGGCCGGGCAATATTTAGACAGGCTCCTGACTACCATAAATTTGAACCGCCAGCAGGTCTACATCGCCAACGTTATTAAGTGCCGCCCCCCGGACAACCGCGACCCCCTCCCGACAGAGATACAAAACTGCCAGCCCTGGTTGGACACCCAGGTCGAGCTGATAAAGCCGAAAATGATCGTCACGCTGGGGCGCTACTCGATGGCGCGCTACTTCCCGGGGAAAAGCATCAGCAAGATCCACGGTACCGCGCAGAAACGCGACGGCGTCGTTTATTTCGCCATGTACCATCCGGCCGCCGCCCTTCACCAGCAGAGCTTGAAGGCGGCCATCGAGGCCGACATGCTGAAGATCCCGAAGCTGCTGGCGGAAGCCGGCCGCATCGGGGAGGAAAAACCTGCCGCTGAAGGCGCCCGGCAGATGAATATGTTCGAGGTTTAGTTTATGTCAAAGTCGAAGCTAAAAGTAATCCCGCTGGGCGGGCTGGGTGAAATCGGCAAGAACATGATGGTGCTGGAATACGAGAACGACATCATCATCATCGATGCCGGCCTGATGTTCCCGGAAGAGGACATGCTCGGCATCGACCTCGTTATTCCCGACCTCGCCTACGTCGTCGAGAGAAAAGACAAGGTCCGCGGCATCATCATCACCCACGGCCACGAAGACCACATCGGCGCCCTGCCCTACGTGCTGCCGCAGCTTGATAACGTGCCCGTTTATGCCACCAAACTCACCCACGGGCTTATCCAGGTCAAGCTCAAGGAAAGAAAAACCCGCGAGGGCGTCAACCTTAAAGTCCTTGCTTACGGGCAGGAAATCACCCTCGGCCGCTTCAAGGTAGAGCTTTTCCCCGTCTGCCACAGCATCCCGGACGCCGCCGGCATTATCATTCGCACCCCGGAGGGGATCGTCATACACAGCGGCGATTTCAAGATCGACCACACGCCCGTCAGCGGCAAGCCTACCGACCTCTCGCGACTGGCCCAGCTGGGCGCCCAGGGAGTATTGCTTTTGCTTTCCGACTCCACCTACGCCGAACTCCCGGGCTATACCCCGTCCGAGAAGATCGTCGGCGAATCACTGGAGCGCGTCATCGCCAACGCCCCGGGCAGGGTCATCGTTACGACTTTTTCCTCGCTGATTTCCCGCGTCCAGCAGGTCATCGACGCCGCCGTCAAATACCAGCGCAAGGTCTTTATCGTCGGCCGCTCCATGACGGATACGGTCGGTATCTCGCTTGAGCTCGGCTATCTAAAAGCCCCGGAAGGGTTGTTCGGGCGCATCGATGAAGTGAAGGGTCTGCCCCCTAACAAGATCGTGCTGATAACCACCGGCAGCCAGGGGGAACCTACCTCGGCACTGGTACGCATGGCCAACCGCGATCACCGCCACGTGCATATCCAGAAGGGCGATACCATCGTGCTATCGTCGACCCCGGTCCCCGGCAACGAATCGCTGGTGAACCGGACGGTGGACAGCCTCTTTAAACAGGGCGCCCGGGTCATGTACGATAAGCTCGGCCAGGTGCACGTCCATGGCCACGGTTCACAGGAAGAGCTTAAGCTGATCCTGAGCCTGGTCAAGCCCAGGTTCTTCGCGCCCGTCCATGGCGAGTACCGCCACCTGACCCTTCACGCCCGCCTGGCGGAATCGGTGGGGATGCCGCCGGCTAACGTCTTTGTCATGGAGGACGGCGACGTCCTGGAGCTCAGCGCCAACACCGCCCGCGTGAACGGCAAGGTCGGCACCGGCCACGTTTATGTCGACGGTCTGAGCGTGGGGGATATCGGCGGGGTAGTCCTGCGTACCCGTCGCATGCTTTCCCGCGACGGCATCGTCGTGGTGATCATCGCTATCAACCGGCAGACCGGCAAGCTCGTCGGCCGGCCGGATATCGTTACCCGCGGCTTTATCGACCCCAACCAGGTCGGCGATATGATGGAAGAGAGTCGCGAGCTCCTGGTGCATGCGCTCGACCACGGCGGCGGCCGTGTCGCTGAGTGGAGCTTCGTTAATAACAAGGTCAGGGACACCCTGGAAAAATTCTACTATGACCGGACCAAGCGCCGGCCCATGATCCTCCCCTTTATGGTCAAGGTGTAATATGGCCAGAAAAAAAGCCCGTAAAAATAATAAGCCCGCCCGGGAAAGGCCCGCCGGGGGTTCCTCCGGGGGCGGCGGATTTTTCCGCTTATTCGGCTCACGGCCGGTGCGCGGCTTTATTATGACCGCCGTCTTTGTCGTCCTGCTGGTGGTCTTTAGAGAGAGCCTGGGCAATTTCTTCCAGGAGTTGCGCAACCTGTTCGGCTGGGGCGTCCTTTTTATTCTCGCTGCGATCATTACACTGATCACACTGGCCTGGCGGCGCTCACTCGACAGCCTGGTCCGTAACTGGTACCGCTGGCTGGGCGGCCTGGTTCTGGTCTTCGCCGTCTGGGGCATACTGGGGCTCATCGATTATAACGACGACGTGATGCGCAACGGCCTGGGGGGCAAGTTCGGCTATGCTTTAGTTGGCAGCCCCTCCCCCGGCGATTCCCTGGATACCTTCTGGGGATTTTTCCGCGTCCTGGGACTGGTTATTTTAGGGGTAGTCCTCATAATACCGCGCCCCACTTTTGAAGCACTTAAAAGTCTATATTTCTGGGTATCCGATAAGATAAAGGGCACACCGCCGCCGGTCAAAACGGTCCGTGGTGTTACGCAGCCGGGGCACCGCATCATGCAGTCGAAAATACCGGGGGAAAAGCCCGCCCATACCTTGATTTTAGGCGGTGAAGAAATGCCGCCGGAGGTAGCCAGCTCGCGGAAGCGGCTGGAGGACCTGGCGGAAAAAGCAGAGGCCATCAAGGCCGCCGCCGAGAAGCTGCCCGAACCCGCCCCCGCGAAGCACGGCCTGCGGCAGGTGGCGGAAGACGTCTGGAAAAAGTACGGGCAGTCGCCGGACCTGGTGGAGATCGACGGCTGGCGGCTGCCGCCGGTGGATATTTTAGACACCTCTCCTGAAGTAACGTTCAGCCAGGCCGATAACCTCCAGCGCGCCAATCTCATCGAGGAAACGCTGGCGAGCTATGGCGTCGACGCCAAGGTCGTCCAGATCAACGCCGGGCCTACCGTCACCCAGTTCGGCGTGGAGCCGGGCTGGGACCGGAAATTTAAAGAGGTCAAGGAAAAGGACCGCGACGGCAAGTTGGAAGTGAGGCAGGAGGAGATCTCCAAGACGCGGGTCAAGGTGGAAAGGATAAACTCCCTCTCTAACGACCTTGCCCTGGCCCTGGCCGCCCCGACCATCAGGATCGAGGCCCCCGTGCCCGGCAAGACCTTTGTCGGCGTCGAGGTGCCCAACACGACCTCGGACCTGGTCAGCCTGCGCGGTGTCGTGGAGTCGAGCGCTTTCCAGAAGCTGGTGGTTAAGACCCGGATGGCTTTGGCCCTGGGCAAGGGCGCCGGCGGTGAGGCGGTGACCGCCGACCTCACCAAGATGCCCCACCTGCTTGTCGCCGGGGCGACCGGCAGCGGCAAGACGGTCTGTCTTAACACCATCCTCTGCTGCCTGCTCTTGAATAACACCCCCAACGACGTACGCTTTATCCTCATCGACCCCAAGCGCGTCGAGCTGACGCAGTATAACAGCATACCCCACCTGGCCACCCCGGTCATCGTCGATACCACCAAGGCCATCTCCGCCCTGCGCTGGCTCCTCGAGGAAATGGACCAGCGTTACAAGAAGCTGGCCGCCGCCGGGGCGCGCCATATCGAAGGGTACAATAAAGGCAAGACGGGCACGGACAAGCTGCCTTACCTGGTCCTCATCGTCGACGAGCTGGCTGACTTGATGATGGCCGGCTTTGACGATGTGGAAAGCTCGCTGTGCCGCCTGGCCCAGCTTTCCCGCGCCACCGGCATCCACCTGGTCGTGGCCACGCAGCGCCCCTCCGTGGACGTGGTGACCGGCCTCATTAAAGCCAACTTCCCCACGCGTATCAGCTTCGCCGTCACCTCTCAAGTAGACTCCCGCACCATCCTCGACGGCGCCGGCGCCGAGAAACTTTTAGGCCGCGGCGACATGCTCTACATGCCTACCGAGGCCGCCAAGCCCAAGCGCCTTCAGGGCTGTTTCCTCTCCGATGCCGAGATCGACCGCCTGGTCTATTTCTGGGGGAGCCAGCAGAAAGAGGAACCCGATAAGCTGA
Source organism: Dehalococcoidales bacterium (assembly GCA_036787005.1). Lineage (GTDB taxonomy): Bacteria > Chloroflexota > Dehalococcoidia > Dehalococcoidales > RBG-16-60-22 > JBFYTX01. The sequence goes on from DAIQQC010000018.1 coordinate 18,826, forward strand.
GGATGGAGACGCTGGTAGGTACCGCTCAATCCGGCCAGATCGGCGGTTTTGCCCGCGACCCTCTTTTAGAGCAGGCCAAGGAGCTGGCCCGGCAGTATAGCGATGTCTCGACCTCGTTCCTGCAGAGGAAGCTGCATATCGGCTACCCGCGCGCCGCCCGGCTTAAAGACCAGCTTGACGCGGTGTTGTCCAAGGAAAGCGGCAGTCCTCCGCCGGAGAATACCGGCGATAGCGGCGGCGAAGAAGAGGATATCATCAGTTAAAAACCTGCGCCAGGTTGCACCCGACCAACACCTGTAAAAGCTAATCGCCGTTATATAACTGTTCTACTTGATACCCGCTTTTCACCATCAAATTAACGAGCCCGTTGGCGCCCACAAAATGCCCCGCCCCGACTACCACGAAATACACTTTATCGCCGGATAGTAACTCTTCTATCTTCGCGGCCATATTCAGGTTGCGCTCATAATACATTTTTTGATAAAGCGGCTCTATGTCCGCGTCGCGTTTAAGCTGCTCATAAACGATCCGGGTCATTTCAGCTAGATCGCCGTCTGCCCAGGCGTCAATTATCTCTTCAAAGTCTTGTTCCGTATTATAGTTCTTTAAGTCATCGAGGATCGCTTTAATGATTGCGTCGTCCGGCACCGAACTCATCTGCGATATCTGGTACTCCGCCGTTTCCAGTTCAATGATTTCTTTACCGCTTTCATACGCCCGGTCGATAAAATGCATATCAATGCCGTATTCAGGATCGTAGTCCGAGTCTACATACATACCCTGCGCGCTGCTTATATATAGCACCCAGGGCCGGTATTGATCCAGGAGGTCGCCGGCATCTGCGTCGGGCACATGCAACCTGTTTACAAGATATTCGTACGTTTCTTCGCTGAGAATGTCTTCACGGCTCTGTCCTTCAGGATATCTTCCATACTTTATGGTCAGCAGCGCGACCTGTAGCTTATTTGCCGCTCTTACGTTTATTTCCACCGCCAGGTAATCGGAGGATTCAAAGGCGTCTTCTATCGTGCTATCGAGGGGATAAATATCCCGGCTGGCAATGTGGATGGAACCTAACATATAAACCGTGGTCGTGTTCGAAGTCACCCTCCAGATGTATGCCTGGGTCTTTTCTGTGGTGATGAGGGCATCGCTTTTACAGCCTGAACCGGTCTCCAGGAATATCATCAAGGACAAGATGACAGCTATCGCGATGGCTATTGTTTTGCGCATAACTTAATTATATACCCTCTTACAATGCCAGCCACCCGTATCCCCAGAAAACCAAGACCACTATCGCTGCCGCCAGTATCGCCCCCACCCCTGCCTGTGCCGGCGTGTGCTGCTTTAACTGTACTCTCGCCCAGATTACACCCGGTATCAGCAATACCACCCAGGCTGCCGGCCCACCGTACACTATAATCAGTACCGCCGCCGCGCCGGTGATAAAAGCCGCATGAATGCTTATCTTCCAGAAAAAATTGATTATCGTGAAAACGAATACCGCCGCCGCGCCGGCCGCGAAGGTAGCTTCCAGAGCTCCGGGCGCGTCCAAATACCGGAGCAGCCACCAACTAAAAATCCCCAGTCCGCCCGCCAGTAGATAGATACCGGTCCTCTGCCGCCGCGGGTTCTCGAAAACGCCGTCCAGTTTTTTCCGCCGCACCAGGTAGATGACCGCCGCCAGCACCGGCAGCACGCTCAAAGCCAGCGATATCGCTGCCCATTTTATCGCTTCAGCCGTGGTACCCGCGCCCTCGAAGGCCATCAGGACAATGACGACAAAGCCCACCAGGAAGGGGTTGAGCACATTGGTGATTAGCCTGGCCAGCGTTTCTTTCATCGACCTTCGAGTGTTATACTAATACGGTATGGCTATTATCGTCAATGACAGTTTCGTCCGGGTTGCAAAACTTACGCTGGGCCCCTACGAGACCAACACTTATATTGTCGTTTGTAATAAAACGGGAGAAAGCCTGGTGGTTGACGCCCCGGCGGGGGCTTCGGAAATTGTCGCGGCACTGCAAGGTACCCAGGCGAAATATATCCTCCTTACCCACGACCACTTCGACCACACCGGCGTCATGACCTCACTGCGCTCCCGGCTCCGCGTCCCGCTGGCGACGCACGAAGCGAGCTCCTGGCAGCTCAAAACTCCCCCGGAAATAATCCTTAAAGATGGCGATATTCTTAAGCTGGGTAAACTAAAAATAGAGGTTTTGCATACGCCGGGTCACACGCCGGGCAGCTTATGCTTCAAGGTGGGTAAATACCTGTTCGCGGGGGATACTATTTTCCCCGGCGGTCCCGGGCATACCGATTCGCCTGAGGATTTCAAGCAGATATTAGACTCGATAACCGGGCGGATTTTGAAGCTGCCTGGAGAGACTCTAATTTGGCCCGGCCACGGCGACGGCACTACCATCGGTAAAGCTAAGGCAGAGTACACGGTCTTTGCCTCCCACCCACATCCCCCCGACCTCTTCGGCGATGTCCTCTGGGCGTCCGACTAATAGCGCATCTCCACGCGGTGGAAAGCCTCGGCCAGTTCGAATTTCTCGCCTTTAGCGTTCATCCTGGCGAAGTCTTTCATCCGTGCCCGCATCTCTTCCGAAACCTCGAACTGGCTTTTGTGGCAGGACAGCGCCGCCAGCTTGGTCTCGAAGGTATCCGTGACGTCGAGCCGGTAGTTGGGATCTTCGGAGCCCCAGAACCACATCTCCCGCACCTTGTGCGTCTCCAGCCCTTCTTCCAGCAGCTCGGGGTAAGAGAGATGGTCGCGGGAATAAGGGAACACGGCGTCAGCCGCCACGATGCCCGTGACGCGGTGATCGCGGTGCCACCCGTATTTGCGGTACGGGTCGGCGGTAGCTACGGCGAAAGGCTTGTAGCGCCTGATCTCACGCACCAGGTCGCGCCGAAACTCGTGGCAGTCTTCCAACTCCTGGTCGGGATATTTCAGGAAGACCGTACGCTTGACGCCGAGCACCCTGGCCGCGGCCAGCTGCTCTTTTTCCCTTATTTTTGCCAGCTTCTCCGGTGTCAGGCTCCGGTCGCTGGTGCCCTTGTTGCCGTTGGTGCAGATTATATAAACGACCTGCTTGCCTTCTTTGGTCAACCTGGCTACCGTTCCCGAGACGCCGAATTCGCAGTCGTCCGGGTGCGGCGATATCACCATCAAATAGATCTCATCGCTCATAAGAGGGGTTACTCCTTATAAAAAACATCGATGCTTCAGGCTATCGCCGCTAAACGCTCGTCCAGCACCGACTGCATTTCTTCGGCCACTCTGGCCGCTATCTCCGACCAGTCGAAGCAGCTTACTGATTCGCGGATATTTAGGGCCGGTTCTCCCGGCGTCATCGATAGTGCCGCGGCGATGCCCGCCGCTAACTTTTCCGGCGAGTTATCTATCGTCACGTACCCCGTCTCTCCCTGCCGGATGATGTTCTTTAAGTCTCCTACGTCCGCCGCGACCACCGGCGTGCCGCAGGCCAGCGACTCCAGTGCCACCAGCCCGAAGCTCTCGTAGTAGGACGGCACTACGCAGACGTCGGCGGCGCTGTAGTAATACGGCAGTTTCTCCTGCCTGACCAGGCCCTGGAAAGCCACCTTCTCCCCGATGCCGAGCCCCTCGGCCAACTTCTGCAGCTCTGCCAGTTCCGCCCGGCTGTTCTCGTCCCCACCTACTACTATCAGCTTTAAATCCTCGTTATTTTCCAATAAAGGCATCGCCTTGATCATCTGCTCGATGCCTTTCAGCGGGTCGATCCTCCCCACGAACAGCAGGACCTTTTCGTTAGTCAGACCCAGCTCCCGCCGGGCGCATTTTTTATCGATAGGCCGGAACAGATCCATGTTGACGCCGCAGGGCACTACACCGATTTTCTCAGGGACGGCGCCGTAATATCGTATCAGGTCCAGCTTTTCATTGTCCGTCGCCACGATGATCCGCTGGCAGTCCTGCACCGTGTCCCTCTCGGAAACGAGGCGGAGTGACGGTTCGCCTTCCCCGATGCTCAGGGCGTTCTTCACGGCGCCCAGCGTGTGGTACATGGTGATATAAGGTATCCCCCATTTCCGTCGCAGGTACTTCGCTACCAGGGCAGAAAGCCAGTAGTGGCTGAAGACGATGTCGTAGCTTAGCTCGTTTTCCCGCCAGAAGCGTTCCAGGTTAAAGGTAAACTCAGGCAGGGTGAAATAAACGTCCATCTTTTCTATCCTGGCTTCGCGGCCGGCCCTCAGGTGGATCAGTTTAACACCCTCCGCCAGACTCTCGACGCGCGGGTCGCTGGGGTCATGGATGCGCGTGTAAAGGTCAACGGTGTGTCCCTGCTTGCCCAGCTCGCGGGCCAGCTCCCGGATATATACGCTCATCCCGCCGGTGTCCCTGGCGCCCAGGTCGCCCACCGGGCAGCTGTGGGCGCTGAGCATGGCGATTCTCAGTTTCGGTTCTGCCATGATTTTATCAATCCCTTACTTCCATTATATCGCATTATATCGTTATCATGCACCTGTACAAAGGCACTTCCCGCCCGCCCAGGTGGGACTTGTACGTTTCCGCCCCTTTGAGGAAGTCGAATTTTTTGCGGCCTTTCTCGATGCTGTCCTTGATCGCCAGGACCTTGCTGAGCAGTCCCGCGCTTAAAGAAACGTAGTTCGGGTCGTAGCCGCTGTTATAGAGATAGATGCAGTCGTTATAATCGAAGCACATGATCTCGGCGAGCGGTTTGCCGTCCAGCTCCAGCACGCCGAGCTTTAGCAGCCCCGCCTTTGACGTGACATCAACCAGAAAATTGAAAAACAACTTCATTTTTTCCGTCATGAAATTAGCTTTGTCCTGCCGGCTCTCCACGAACATTGTATAAAACGTCTCCATCGCGGGGCCAATTGCCTCGCCCTGGCCGACGGACCGGTATTCTATCCTGCCTTCCTCGTTCAACCTCCTCAGTTTACGCCTGACCTCGTGGCGCTGCTTGGTGGATAACGCCTCCAGGTATTCTTCAAATGAAGCCGGCAGGTCCATCTCGTAGGACACATTGTCCTTCACGGTCTCTACCGCCAATCCATTATTTTGCGCCAGCGGCGCCAGGCCGGTGAGCACGGCAGAATCGGGACGTACATGCTTTAAGTCGAGCCGTTTTATGCCGCTTTTTTTTAGGTCGTCTAAAATAACTTCGAAAAACTCTTTCTCTCTTCCCGGCGTTACGATAAAGTCCAGGTAGTCGCACACGTCCGTGTCGCCGACGAGCAGTGCCGTACCGTCTTTGACCATTAGCGGGGCAATGCCGATGACTTTATCCCCCGCCTTCACCGTCCTGATTCTTATCTCCGCCTCATTCCCGAATGACTTCGTCCAGACCTGCATCCATTCCGGCAGGACGAACGGTGAGCTCCAGTTAAGCTTTTGCCCGGAGCCGGCCCGGTAAGATTTCAGGCCGTCCAGGGTGTCATCAACTATCGAGTAGTTCATGTTATTTATACGATGATATTACAGTTTTCCTGGCCGGGTTTAAATGACTATTATCACACCGCTACCGGGGCAGGAGATGCTTGAGATGCGGGAACTTATCTACCTGGTGCGGGAATATCAGCGACTGCGTGAAGGTACGGTTGAAATTGGGCTCGACGGTGAGTTCCACATACTCCACCTGCCGGGCCATGACGTCGGCCTCGTTTCGCTTGTCGGTGTTTAGCAGGGCAATGCGCGCGCCATCCCCGGCGGCGTTGCCCACCGCGTAAACGTTTTTCTGGTCGCAGTCGGGAAAGAGCCCGATGACCGCGGCCGACTCTTTATCTATATAGCTGCCGAACGCCCCCGCCAGGATAACTTTATCGATTTTGGTGATGCCGAGCCGGTTCATCATGAGCCGGGCGCCGGAGTACATCGCCCCCTTGGCGAGCTGTATCGCCCGGATATCTTTCTGGCAGATGACGATGTCGTGGTCAATGGCCGTCTCTTTCGCCCAGGCGATGACGAACTCCGGCTCACCGTTGACCACGCGTGAACGCGGCGATTTTATACCCGTGTTGAACCGGCCGCTTTTATCGATGATCCCCGCGATGAACATCTGCGCGGCGGCGTCGAATATCCCCGAGCCGCAGATGCCCCGCGCCCCGATGTTTTTATCCTCGGTGTTCCAGCGCTCGTTGCCGATGACCTTGAACCGCACCTCTTTCGTTTTCGGGTCTATTTTGAGCTTTTCGATGGCGCCGGCGGCGGCGCGCATCCCGTGCCTTATCTCCGCCCCCTCGAAAGCCGGTCCGGTGGCGCAGGACGTAGAGAGCAGTCTATTACGGTTGCCCAGCAGCAGTTCGCCGTTGGTGCCGATGTCGATGATCAGGAGCATCCGGTCCTGTTTATAGGGCTCCTCGGCGATGAGTACTCCGACGTTGTCCGCGCCGACGAATCCGGCCTCGTTAGGCAGGACGTGGACGTAAGCCCCCGCCCCTATCCTGAGGCCGAGGTCGCGCGCCTTGACATCCACCGAGTGGTGTATGGCCGGCGGGAACGGCGTCCTGCCCAGGTGCCGCGGGTCGATATTCATAAACAGGTGGTGCATGCAGGTGTTGCCGACCACCGCCATGTCGATGATGTCCGTACGCCTGATGCCCGCTTTTTTAGCGGCGTTGGCGATTATCTGGTTGAGCCCCTTGATGATGGCCTGGTGCAATTGCTTGAGCCCGTTTTTGCCTTTAGTGGCGTAGTTGATGCGGGACATGATGTCCTCGCCGTAAGCTACCTGCGGGTTCATCATGGCGTCGGTAGCGGCCACTTTGCCGTCGGTCAGGTCGCAGAGATAGCCGGCTACGGTGGTCGTGCCGATGTCTACCGCCAGGCCGTAGCCTTTATCTACTTTCCCCGGCTCCACCCCGATGATTTCCCTGTCTTTCCAGACCGCCGCCGTTACCTTCCAGTTGCCCTGGCGTACGGTATTTTGCAGGCTCAGCAGCGCCGGATAGTCTATCGTGAGGTCTTTAAGGTGGTATGTTTTCTCCAGCTTTTCCGCCAG
>DAIQQC010000070.1:0-4532 GCA_036787005.1 Dehalococcoidales bacterium
GTCAGGCTTATGTTGCTTGATGATCTTGAGGAGTTCTTTGTAGAGGTAGTTGAGTCTCTCGCCGGTTTTAAGTTTCGCCGGCACGGTGATCGCGCCGTAATCGACCAGGGCCGTTTCGCTTCCGTCATTTTCGATGAGTCCGTAGCCCATCACAACCGTGCCCGGGTCGATGCCTAAAATTTTCATTAGCTTTTTTTGCAATGAACTAATACGGAACGTCTAAGAGGGGGTGAAACCCCTCTTTCTTGATTTCCCCCTCTCCTGCGGACAGGAGAGAGGGTCAGGGGGTGAGGTACATAAAATAACATGGATAATTAGGCCGCCTGGTAGACGCTGTCCGGGATGTCGGCGTTGCTGTAGACGCTCTGCACGTCATCGATTTCCTCCAGCCTCTCCAGCAGCTTCAAGGCCTGTGTGCCGGCTTTTTCATCGAGCTTGACCAGGGTCTTGGCTTCTTTCACCAGCTCGCTCGATTCTATTTTTACCTTGTTTTTTTCCAGCGCCTGCCTGACCTTCTCGAGCTGGTTGGGCGCCGTATAGACCTCGACGATACCGCTCTCGACCTTCACGTCATCGGCGCCCGCGTCGATGGCCGCCAGGGCCACTTCGTCCGCGTCGACGTTCTCGGCATTGATGTTGATAACGCCCTTGGTCTCGAACAGCCAACTCACACAGCCGCTCTCCCCGAGGTTCCCCCCGTGCCGGGTGAAGGTGCTGCGCACTTCCTGGACGGCCCGGTTCCGGTTATCCGATAGGGCATTGACCAGTATCGCGATGCCGTTCGGGCCGTATCCCTCGAGCACCATCTCGACCAGGCTGCCGCTCCCCAGTTCTCCCGTCCCTTTTCCGATCGCCCGCTCGATGTTGTCCATGGGCATGTTGCTGTCGCGCGCTTTCTGCACCGCCAGCCTGAGTCTGAAATTAGTATCGGATCTGCCCCCGCCCTCCCGCGCCGCCATGATGATTTCCCGTGTCAGTTTGGTGAACAGGTTGCCCCGCTTAATATCGTCGACGCCCTTCTGGTGCTTGATTTTGGACCATTTTGAATGCCCGGACATCGTCGTTGCCTCCTTGCCCTTTGCTCCCCCTGTCTGCTAATTCTATCACTTCGACATAATGTGGTCAAAGCATCAGGCCAGTTTTTTGCTTAATGCCTCTCTTAGCTTTTCTATGCGTTCCCGGAAAGCCGCCGAACTAATGTCTCCCGTGGACATGATGAGTGCATCCTCTTTATTATCCAGGTAGTAGCCGTGCCTGGTACCCTTCTTCTCGAAACCGTACTTGCTGTACAGCTTTTGTGCCGGTACATTTGAAACGCGCACCTCCAAAGTCATCGTATTGGCTTTCAACTCCTTGGCCATATCTATGGCTGCTATCAGCAGTAGCTCCCCGATGCCCTTCCTCCGGCATTCCTGCGCCACGGCGATGTTGGTGATATGCGCTTCGTCCACCATCAGCCAGATGCCGGCAAAACCCACGATATACTGTCTTGCCTCGGTTTCCTTAGTCTCACCGCGGGATTGATCGCGCTTCAGCCACGCCCTTATCCGGGCTTTCAGCCCGGAGCGTTTTTTCACTGGTTTTTCCGCCGCTGGCGCTGTTGTCCTGTTTCCGTCGATAACCACGAGGTAGTGCGCCAGCCGGTTCTGGAGTTCCTGCCGGTAGTTGGGTGGCGGCCACTGGCTCGGGAAGGCTTCCCGGTCTATCTCGCTGACCTGCCCCAGGTCTCCCTTTTCCATCGGGCGTATCAGGTGTGCCACTAACGTCTCCGGTCTTGGTTCGTCCTGCCATTGTAGCACATTTTTGTCCCGTCGGCATTTGCCCCGGTCGTAGCTGATTACTATCTTTTTACCCCCCTCTTCGTTATACTATATGCACAGGGAATTCCCGGTTTTAGACCGGGGTGGGCCCTGGATTTCAGGTCTGATCCGGCCTCTGTACGGGAGTTGTCAGGTGCAAGATGAGCAAAGCCTTGTCCGGCGCGCACAGCAGCACGACGAGATGGCTTTAACTCAAATTTACGAAGAGAACTTCGACCGGATTTACCGGTACATTGTTCTCAAGATAGGTGACAGGACAGAGGCAGAAGATATGACGCAGCAGGTCTTTCTTAACGTTATTAAAGCTATCTCTTCCTATAAATGGCAGGGCATGCCGTTCTCCTCCTGGCTCTACCGCATCGCCCATAACCAGATCGTCGATTTCCTGAGAAAAAAGTCGAAACGGCCTACCGTCCCGATCGATGAAACGGTGACCGCCGTCGGGGACGACCCGGAGCGGTCCGCCCTGGGGAGGATCGAGATAGAAGAGGTGGCGGTCGCGGCTAAGCGACTCACCACGGCGCAGCAGGAGGTCATTTCCCTGCGCTTCGCCGCCGAGCTCTCCGTGGCCGAGGTCGCCGAGGTGATGGGCAAGAGTGAGGGGGCGGTCAAGGCTTTACAGCACAGCGCCATTGTCGCTCTGCGCAAGGCGCTTTCACCGGGAGCGGTGTCATGAAACAAATGAATGTATTCGATAATATACTGGACGAATGTCTGCAGCGGTTGCTTGCCGGAGAGACGGTCGAGTCGTGCCTGTCACGGTATCCGCAGCACGCCTCTGAGCTTGAGCCTTTGCTGCGGACGGCTCAGGATACTCTAAAGGCCGCGGACATTAAGCCGCGCCCCGAGTTCCGTGACCTGGCCCGCCGCCGGTTCCAGGCGGCCGTTCGCGAGGTGCCGCGGCCTGAAAAACGCGGCCTCTTTACATTATTAAGGCCGGGTTTAGCGACCGTCGCTATAATCGCCATTGTCCTCCTGGCTGGCGGCGGCGTCGTTGCGGCGGCTGGCAATAGCCTCCCCGGCAGTCCCCTCTATCCGGTCAAACTTGCTTCCGAGTCGGTGCGTCTGGCTTTGACCCCGTCCGACCTCGGCAAGGCCGAGCTTAACGCCGCCTTCGCCGATGAAAGAGTAGACGAAATTATCAGGATGGCGGAGAACGGCGACGCCTCGTTAATCGTCGAGACTACTGACCGTATGAATGACCAGTTGCTCGCGGTTGCCAATCTGGCCGGGAACGATAAATCGGCCTTCGGAGAAGCCTCTTTCAGTACCGAGTACGCGCCGTCTGCCATGGCCCCGGTGCCGACTCCGACTCCTACCTCTATGCCAACTGCCACGCCAGCTCCCACGCGTACCATCGCGACCCCGTCCGCGACGCCTTCGCCTACTGTAGTCGAGCCTCCGGATGGAGGGCTCTTGGAAGGGACCAGCCCGGTACAGGAGGGTGTCGCCGATCGGAATGGAGCCGCAGCTTCTGAGGACGATGCCGAGGCAGACCTGAGGGAAATGATATTGCTCCAGTACTACGAGAATCTCCAGGCTTTGCGGGAACAGCTGGAGCAGGCGCCGCCGGCTCTCCGGCCAGCCCTGGAGTATGCCGTAGCCGTGGCGGAAGAAGCCTACGCGCGGGCCCTGGACGACCTGTTCTACTAGTAAATCGTCTTTAAGTTGAAGTCCCCGCTAACCCTGCGGCGACTTTTTCGTTATAAATATTGAGAAATCCAAAAAGGAGGAAAAAAAGTGAAGAAAATCTGGTTGGGAATTGCCGTGGCGGTTTTGGTAGTGGTGACGATCGGCCTGGTCGGCTGCAGCGAGGGGTCTGGTCTGGCGCTGGGCGCCGAGAACACGGTGAGCAGCGTCATCGTGAGTAATCAGCAACAGGGGATATGGGTCAGCGGTGAAGGTAAAGTCACCGTCGTTCCGGACACGGCTAGTCTGAGCCTTGGCATTGAGGCTCAGGATATATCGGTAGCCGCCGCCCAGGACAAGGCTAACGTTGCTATGGCCGCCGTAATGAGTGCCCTGGACGCCGCCGGTATCGACGAGAATGATATCAAGACCCAGCATTTCAGTATCCAGGCCGTTACCCGCTGGGATAACGACAAGCAGCAGGAGTATGTGGTTGGTTATCGCGTGACCAACACCGTCACTGTCAAGGTGAGGGAGATCGACAACACCGGTGCCGTGATTGACGCTGTGGCTGCGGCGGGCGGCGACCTGACCCGCATTAACAGTATCGGTTTCACCGTCGACGATCCCGCCCCGTACTATGAGACGGCCAGGGAAGACGCCGTTGAAGATGCCGTCGCCAAGGCCGAAAAGCTGGCCGAAACTGCCGGCGTCGAGCTGGGCAAACCTACCTACATCACCGAGAGTTCTTATGTGCCCACGATCTACCGCGACTATGCGATGGGGGAAGCGGCTGCGCCGATGCCCGACGTTCCCACCTCCATCAGCCCCGGTGAGTTGGAAGTGACCGTGAACGTGCAGATCGGTTACGCTATCGCCGAATAAGAACTAAAAAGAAACAAAGCAGGCTCAATAGCTGAGAAGGAGCCCCGATTCGTCGGGGCTCCTTTATTTTTCCGCTTTTTCGCTGTATCTTTCCCGTTCGCTGTAGAGGCAGCCGCAGTACTGCTGACGGTAAAGCTCCATGGGCTTGGTGATGTGCCGGCTGTCTGAGTAGCGTTTACGCAGGTCGGCGTAAAGGAA
>DAIQQC010000070.1:4632-8737 GCA_036787005.1 Dehalococcoidales bacterium
CTTCTCGCCTGTCTCTTTGATCAGTTCGTGTTTCTGGTGCGGGCTGATGAGCAGGGTGGTGGTGAAAGCGTCGTAGCCTTTCTCGCTGGCCGCCTCCGCCGTCTTCGTCAGCCTTAGCTCGAAGCAGTGCCGGCAGCGTTCTTCTTCGTGCCCCGCCACCCGCCGGAAGTATTCCGGCATGTCGTACCCCTCGGCTATGATCAGAGGCAGGCTTATTTTAGCAGCCAGCGACCTCATGCTTTCCAATCGCTGCTGGTGCTCGGTATAGGGATGGATGTTGGGATTATACCAGAACCCCGCCGTCTCGTAGCCCTCCCGCCGCCAGTGTTCGGCGGTATAGGCGGCGCAGTGCGCGCAGCAGACGTGGATCAGGACTTTTTGCATTGTGATTCGTGGTGGGAACTGACCTATTCTAGATTAGTTTCTGCTGGTTTGATTTATTGAACGGCAGCCCCAGGTGCTCGTAGGCCAGCCGGGTGGCTACTCTTCCTCGCGGCGTCCTCTCCAGGAAACCCAGCTGCATCAGGAACGGCTCGTAAACGTCGGTGATGGTCTCTGCGTCCTCGCTGATGGAGGCGGCTATCGTGTCCAGCCCCACCGGCCCCCCGTTGAATTTCTCGATTATCGTACGCAGCACTTTATGGTCTATCTCGTCGAGGCCAAGTGCGTCGACCTCCAGCTTGGCCAGGGCGTCTATCGCCACCTGCCGCGTTATCTTGCCTTTGGCCACGACCTGCGCGTAATCCCTTACCCGCTTGAGCAGCCGGTTGGCTACCCTCGGTGTGCCCCGCGCCCGCCGCGCTATCTCTTTGAGCCCCTCCTCCTCTGCCTCCACTTTGAGTATTGCCGCCGAGCGCTTGACGATTTTCTCCAGCGATGCCACGTCGTAGAAATCGAGGCGGAACACCGACCCGAACCTGTCTCTGAGCGGCGGACTGAGCAGCGCGTAGCGGGTCGTCGCCCCGATCAGCGTGAATTTGGGCAGGTTCAGCCGCAGGCTCTTGGCCCCCGGCCCTTTCCCGATAATGATATCCAGCGCATAGTCTTCCATCGCCGGGTAGAGTATCTCTTCCACTGTCCGGTTGAGCCGGTGTATCTCGTCGATGAAAAGTATGTCCTGGCTGCGCAGGTTGGTGAGGATGGCCGCCAGGTCACCGGTGCGCTCTATCGCCGGCCCCGACGTCGTTTTGATGTTGACTCCCACCTCTGCGGCGATGATATGCGCCAGGCAGGTCTTGCCCAGGCCGGGCGGCCCGTAGAACATGATGTGGTCGAGCGGTTCGCCCCGCCCTTTCGCCGCTTGGATGGCTATCTTGAGGTTATCTTTGTTCTTGTCCTGGCCGATGAACTCGGTCAGCGACCGGGGGCGGAGACCGGTATCGAGCGGCGCGTCCTCGGCGCTTGGCTTACCCGAGATGATGCGAGCTATGTCTTACCCCCTGAAATAACGGTATCAAAGCCTGGCTTTAGACGGCATCCTGTCCGCCTTCGTCTCCGTCGGTATCGTTATCCGCTTTTTCTTCCGGCAGCTCTTGGACGGCTACCTGGCCGGTTGCTTCCGCGGCCGCTTCGCTGGCCTGCCCGGCGAGGCTCCCTTCTTCAGGCGCGCCCAGGCTGGCCAGTAGCCTCAGCGCCTCGTCTTCTTCGCTCGGCATCAGTGCGGCTACCTGCTCTTCTTTAAGATAGCGTGCCGGGATCAGCTTGCCGATGATGACGTTCTCTTTGAGGCCGACCAGTCTGTCGATTCTCCCGTTGGCGGCGGCCTCGGTGAGGATGCGGGTGGTCTCCTGGAACGACGCGGCCGCCAGCCAGCTGTCGGTGCTCAGCGATGCCCTGGTAATGCCCAGCAGCACGGTATGCGCCGTCGCCGGCTCGCCGCCTTCGGCCAGCACCTTGGCGTTGGTATCCTCGTAGGTGAATTTATCGATCAGTTCGTCCGGCACCAGGTCGGTGTCCCCGGCGGAATCGATGCGCACCTTGGTCAGCATCTGGTGGGTGATGACCTCTATGTGCTTATCGTTGATGTTCACACCCTGGGAGCGGTAGACCTTCTGCACCTCGTCCACGAGGTACTGCTGGACCGCCTCTTTGCCCAGGATGCGCAGGATGTCATGGGGATTGATTGAGCCGTCGGTGAGTTGCTGCCCGGCTTTGGCCTGGTCGCCGGCCTTTACCCAGATACTTGCGGTGGACGGCACGACGTATTCCCGTTCTTCTTTCTCGGTATAGCTGATGACCATCTGCTTCTTTTTAACGTTCACCTCGCCGGCGAAGCGGGCCAGTATCGGCTGGGCTTCGGGGGCCGGGGCGGTCTCGCCCTTCTTGGCGGCTTTTTCCTGCGGGGGAGCGGCCATCACCGTGCCGATGTCCACCCACTGTCCGTTCTTGACCATCGCCTGGTATCCGGTGGGCAGCGTGTATTCGTCGCGGTAGATTTCCGCACTGACTATCTTTATTTTCCGGCCTTCCTCGCTCTGGATGACCTCAACGGCGCCGTCTATTTCTGAAATGATGGCCTGTCCTCGCGGCGTCCTGGCCTCGAAAAGCTCTTCCACCCTGGGCAGGCCGCTGGTAATGTCCAGCCCGACCACCCCTCCCGTGTGGAACGTGCGCAGTGTTAGCTGTGTACCCGGCTCGCCGATGCTTTCCGCGGCGACGATTCCCACGGCGACGTTCGGCTCTACAAGCTTGCCGCGTGCCAGGTCGCGTCCGTAGCAGGTCCGGCACGTGCCGCGCCGCGATTCGCAGGTCAACGGCGACCTTACATAGACCGAGGTCAGGCCGGCCGCCACGATTTGCTCGACCTTCTTTTCGTCGATTTCCTCGTTGCGGGCGATGATTAGCTCGCCGGTCTTCGGGTCGGCGATATCGCTGGCGGCCATCCTCCCCAGGATCCGTTCGGCCATCGGCGGCAGGAGGCCCTTCTCTTTGGGTTCGGTTATCCAGGTGCCCTCGGTGGTGCCGCAGTCTTCGTCGGAGGTGATGACGTCCTGCGCCACATCAATGAGACGCCTGGTGAGATAACCGCTGTCGGATGTCCTCAGTGCGGTGTCCGCCAGGCCTTTACGCGCGCCGTGTGTCGAGATAAAGTACTCCAGCACGCTGTGCCCTTCGCGGAGGCTGGACTTAATCGGGAACTCGATGATCTTGCCGGAGGGGTCGGTCATCAGGCCGCGCATGCCCGCCATCTGTCGTATCTGGGAGATGTTGCCTTTAGCCCCGGACGTGGCCATCATGTAGACGCCGCCGTAGCGGTCGAGGTTGTTCTGGATGGTGGTCGTGATGTTGTTGGTGGTCTCCGTCCAGATGTCGACGATTGAGTTGTATCGCTCATCTGATGTTATCAGGCCGCCCTGGTACTGGGTCTCGATGGTGGCGACCTTCGCTTCGGTCTCGGCAAGCATCTGCGGCTTGCTGGCCGGCACCTCGATGTCGTTCATGGCGATGGTTATCCCCGATTTTGTGGCGTATTGGAACCCGAGGTGCTTGAGGCTGTCCAGCACCTTGCCCGTCTCTTCGTCAGGCAGGATCTTGCAGCAGCGGGTCGCTATCTGTTTTAACGTCGATTTATCGATTATCTTGTTGAAATAGCCCAGCTCTTTCGGCAGCACCTCGTTGAACAAAATGCGGCCGACGCTGGTCTTGAGCTTTTCGTTGGTTTCCTTGTTTCTGACCTCGATTTCTTCCTGCAGGTCGACTATCCCGAACTCATACGCGAGCTTGGCTTCCTGGAAGCTTCCGTAGAGCCTGTCGTTTTCTTTATGCTGGCGGATAGTGGTCAGGTAATAGCATCCCAGCACCATGTCCAGCGTGGGACTGACCGTCGCCTCGCCGCTGCTGGGTAAAAGGATATTGTGGTGGCTGAGCATCATGTCCCTGGCCTCTTTGACCGCGGCGCGGGACAACGGCACGTGCACCGCCATCTGGTCGCCGTCGAAGTCGGCGTTGAACGCCGAGCATACCAGCGGATGTAGCTGTATGGCGCTCCCGTCGATGAGCACTGGCTCGAACGCCTGGATGCTGAGGCGGTGCAGGGTGGGGGCGCGATTGAGCAGCACCGGCCGCTCTTTAATGACATCTTCGAGGATGTCGTAGACCTCCGCTT
>DAIQQC010000071.1:0-8723 GCA_036787005.1 Dehalococcoidales bacterium
GGTCTTGACGTCCCAGCCCATCGCTTCGTAGTACTCCTTGGAAAGCATGTACTCGTCCAGGGTAGCGCCGGCGCGCGGCCCCACCTTCTTCGGGGGCTTGCCGAGCATGCGGTCGTGGTGCTTCCAGGGGGTCGCGATGCCCTCACGGGCGTTGAATGCCTGCCGTATCGTCTCCACGCGCGCCCCCGTCTTGATCAGCTCTTCCAGCGTCATGTCCCAGCCGGTGATCGTCCGGAAGGCCTCGACGAGGTCCTTGATATGCACGTAGGCGTCGCCGATGACGATCATGCAGATGCCGGCGGCGTTATAAGCGGCGGTGATGCCCATGCCCTGCCGGTGAGGCGCGCCGCGCCCGACTAATGAGCCGCGGTCATACTGCGGCAGCGAGCCTTCCGGCAGCGGGCCTTCGCCGCCCTGGGTGTGGCGGCCGGGGGTGGGGTTGGCGCCGTAGCCGATAGCGAAGTTGAGGCCGCCGCGGGAATCGTGGGCGGGATACTCTTGCCCGCCGATGTGGATAGCGTATTTCTCGGAGCCCTTGCCGATCTTCTTAGCGGCAATTTTAACGCCGTCGGCGAGAACGGCGCCGATTCCTTCCCTCTTGCCCATCATCTCCGAAAGGGCGATGATCGCCTTAGGGTCGCCCCACTTGAGGTCCATGCCGATGTCCTTCTTCGTCAGGACGCCCTTCTCGTAGCACTCCATGGCGAAAGCCACGCAGGCTCCGGCGGAAATCGTGTCCATCCCGTAGCGGTTGCAGACGTCGTTGGCCTTGATGATGGAAATAAGGTCGTTATTCAAGAGATTGGAGCCGTACATCGCCAGCGTCTCGTATTCCGGTTTGTGGGCGTGTTCATCGTAAGTAAAATCGCCGGTGGTATTGGCTTTCATGATGCCGCCGCAGCCGACGGGGCAGTGCCAGCAGCCGTATTTCCGCGCCTGCTGCTCTTTCACCGGCTGGGCGCTGATGTCCTTGAATTTGGGGAAGTCGATAATTCCCACCCCATCCCAGTTCTTGCAGGGGGCGTCGTCGGAGGTGAGGCTCATCTCAAAGAGGGCGGCCGTGCCGAAGCCCCCGATGAACTGCGAGCGCGGGTTGATATTCGTTATATGGCGCTTCCTCATCTCGCGGGAAGCGACCTCGTCGGCGACGGGTATCTTCATGTTGCCCTTGACCGCTATCGCCTTGAGTTTCTTGGAGCCCATGACGGCTCCCAGCCCGGAGCGGCCGGCCGCCCGGCCCTTGTTGTTCATTACCGCGGCGATGAGCGAGAGCTTTTCCCCCGCCGGCCCGATGCAGGCCACCTCGAGCTCTTTGCCGTGGGCGTCGCGCAGGATGTCCTGCGTATCGAAGGTATCCTTGCCCCAGAGCTTGGAGGCGTCCTTGAGCTCGGCCTTGCCGTTATCGATAAGGAGATACACCGGCTTCTTGGAGATCCCGGTGAAAAACACCGCATCGTACCCGGCGAACTTCAGGTAAGGCCCCACGTTGCCGCCGGAGTTGGCATCGCCCCAGCCGCCCGTCAGCGGCGATTTCCCCACCATGACGTACCGTGAACCGCCCATGGCGTCGGTGCCGGTCAGCACGCCGGTCACCAGCCCCAGTATCGCGTCCGGCCCGAGAGGGTCGACGCCGGGCTTCTGCCGGCTGAACAGTATCCGGGCGCCCAGGCCGTACCCGCCCAGGAAATCGCGCATCGTCTTCTCGTCGAGCGGCTCATCCTTGAGCTGCTGCTTGTTGAGGTCCACCCAAAGGATTTTACCCATGAAGCCGTGTCCCATAAAATAGCCTCCTTTAAACGACCGATATTTTGCTGTCAATACATCGATTCCATAAGAAGCTTACAAGTAAAATAAATAATTGTCAACAATGTCTTTACACGTGGCCTGAACGTAATTCGCTCTGATTGTATTAGAACAAATATACCTTCGGCCGGTCGCATTGACACCGACGCGAAAAGCGGGTTAACATAGCTTCAAGAGCCCGAGGAGGTCTATATGTCGCCCGTACTCAAGGACAAAGTAGCCGTCATCACCGGGGCGGGGCGGGGCCTGGGTAAAGCCTTCGCCCTGAGGTTCGCCGCGGAAGGGGCCAGGCTGCTCCTGCCCGATATCAGCCCGGAACGCGCCGAGTTGGTCGCTAAAGAGATAAATAAAGGCGGCGGTGAAGCCCACGCCATGCCGGCCGATATCTCCGAGGAAAAGGACACCCAAAAGATCGCTGCGGAGGTTGTGCGGCGCTACGGCCGGGCGGACATCCTCCTGAACAACGCCGCCCTGTATTACGGCGTGGCCCGGCGCGCCTGGGACGCCTGGACGGTCAAGGACTGGGACCGCATGTTCGAGGTCAACGTCCGCGGGACTTATCTCTGCTGTAAAGCCATCGCCCCCATCATGGTCAAACAGGGCAAGGGCAAGATCATCAATATCGCCTCGGACGTCTTCCTGCTGCCGGGGGCGGTCGGCCTGACGGCCTACGCCGTGAGCAAGGCCGCGGTCTACGGGCTGACTCAGGCACTGGCGCGCGCCCTGGGCCCTTCCGGTATCAACGTCAACAGCATCGGGCCCGGTTTTACGGCCACCGAAGCCAGCCTGGGGCAGGACGCCAGCGGCGCCGCCTTCGAGGGGACCATCGCCGGGCAGGCGATAAAGCGCCGCGAGGAGCCGTCCGACCTCCCCGGCACGGCGGTCTTCCTGGCCTCGGCGGACTCGGATTTCATCACCGGGCATTTCATCACCGTCAACGGCGGGCACACGATGCTGTAATCGCGCAAAAGTCAAAAGCCAAACGTCAAAACCAAAACTCAAAAGTCATACAGAAGGGACAGGATTTCTCCATGCCTGAATACGGCTATGCTGGCCAGATACTCAAAGTAGATCTAACCGGCGGAAAGACGCAGCAATCACCCAGCGCCGGTTACACCGGGAAATACATCGGCGGGCACGGCCTGGCCGCCAGGCTGTACTGGGAGATGGTCCCCCCGGAAACCCGGCCTTTCGACCCCGCCAACTGCCTCATCGCCGCCAGCGGGCCGGTCGCCGGGTTCCCGGGGTTCGCCGGCTCCCGTTGGAAGATCTGCGGCATGAGCCCGCTCGGCGAGCCCGGGTCTTTTTCCTACAGCAACCTCGGCGACCGGTGGGGGTCCGTCCTGAAGTACGCCGGCTACGACGCCCTGGCCGTGCAGGGTAGAGCCGAAAAGCCCGTCTATATTTATATCCACGACGGAAAATGCGAGATACGGGACGCGGCTCATTTGAAGGGCCTGTCCACGTTCGAGACCGCCGATATATTAAAAGCGGACCTGGGCAAAGGCGTTAGCGTGATGGCCATCGGGCCGGCCGGCGAGAACCTGGTGCCGTTCGCCACTATATTGGCGGAAGGCGGCGCTTCCGGCTCCGGCGGCCTCGGCGCGGTCATGGGCTCGAAAAATCTCAAGGCCGTCGCCGTAGCCGGTGACAGGCGGCCCATCGCCGCCAATCCGGAGAAAGTCCGCGAGCTTATCAAGATCATACGGTCCGGCCTCCCGAAAACGCCGGGGCCTTCGATGTGGAAGATACCGGGCCTGACGCGGCGGCACAACTGCTACGAGTGCGGCATCGGCTGCGGCCGCGAGGTATACCCCGCCGAAGCGGGCAGGGAGTATAAAGCCCTCTGCCAGCCGTCTATGATGTACCTCGAGCCGACCATGCGCTATCACAAAGAGAGGAGCGGGGGCGCCCACCTCATCGCCACGCGGCTGTGCGACGGCTACGGGCTGGACTCCATCGTCGTGGAGGGCATCTTCGAGTTCCTCGAGGCCTGCTACCGGGAAGGCCTGATCGATGAAAAACAGACCGGCCTGCCGCTTTCAAAAGTAGGCAGCGCCGATTTCATGGAAAGGCTTACCCGCATGATCTCGCGGAAAGAGGGCTTCGGGGCAGTGCTCGCCCGGGGCACCTCCGGGGCGGCGGGAGAGATCGGCTCCCGGGCCCGGGAGATGCTGCCGCGGTTCGTCGCCACCCGGGGAGGCGAAAAACCAGATTACGACCCGCGGGTCATGATCACCACCGCGCTCTTTTACGCCACCGAGCCCCGGCGGCCGATCCACCAGCTGCACGAGATCGCGGACGTTGTCCTGGGCTGGCGCGGCATGGGACCGGGCAGCCGCCCGGGGGAGATGCTTTCCGCGGAAGCCTTACGCCGGCTGGCCGGGCGGATATGGGGCGGCGCCGCCGCGGCCGACTTCTCCACCTATGAAGGTAAAGCGCTGGCAGCCAAGATCATCCAGGACCGCGTCTACGCTAAGGAGAGCCTGGTGCTGTGCGACCTCCGCTGGACGATGGGACAGATAGCCCGTTTCCTGGGCGCTACACCCGATACCGTTACGGAAGCACAGGTATATACGGCCATCACCGGCCAGGAAACCGACGATGCGGAGCTGTGGCGGGCCGGCGAGCGCATCTTCAATCTCCAGAGGGCGATCCTGCTGCGCCAGGGTTGGCCGGGCCGTAAAGGCGATACGCTGCTGGAGCATTTCTTCACGCAACCCATTAAAAAAGAGGAGATCTTTTTAAACGAAAACGGCCTGGTGCCGGGCAAAGACGGCGAGATCATATCGAAAGTGGGGTCGGTCGTGGAGAGGGACGAATTTGAAAAGATGAAGACCGAGTATTACGGCCACCGCGGCTGGGACGCCGCCACCGGCTATCCGACCGCGGCTAAACTGGGAGAGCTGGGACTGGAGGACGTCGCCGCCGACCTCAAAAAGCGGGGACTGGCCAAATAGTCGGCGGCAACCTCTCGAATGCCGTTATCCTTAATGCCGTTTGCGGCCGGCTACGGCCAGCGGGGCCACCGCCAGCCACAGGGTGATCGTGATCAGCATGGCCTTCACGTAGGTGATGGAAGCGATGCCGAAGTCCGGCGCGATGGCCCCCCAGAGGAGCATCACGAAAAACGAGCTCAGGAAAAATCCCGGTATCGCCGCCAGTATTCTAAAATAGCCCATGTCATTCCTCCTGTTCCAATCTTGGATATACCGGCGATATTTTCACCGGCGCCGGTCCGGTCACATCGGGGGCACGCTGCTCGCCGAGGCTGATATTGGGTATCCATTCCAGCCACTTCGGCAGGTACCAGTTATATTTGCCCAGCAGCTTCATGGTCGCCGGCACCACGATACAGCGTATCAGGGTGGAATCTATCAGCACGGCCACGGCCAGGCCGAAGCCCATCTGCTGCATCATCACCATGTCGCCCAGGGCAAAGCCCCAGAACACCGCCACCATGATCAGCGCGGCGCCGGTGATGAGCCGGCCGGTCGAGCGCAGGCCGAAGGATACCGCCGCGGCGTTATCGCCGTGCTGTTTATAATGTTCGCGGACGCGGCTCAGCAGGAATACCTGGTAGTCCATCGAGAGGCCGAACAGGACGGCGAAGAGGAACAGCGGCAGCCAGGTCTCGATATGGTCCACCTTCATGAACCCGAAGAAGTCGGCCCCGAAACCCTTCTGGAAGACCAGCACGATAAGGCCGTAGGCCGCCCCCACGGAGAGCAGGTTCATGGCGATGGCCGTGGCCGATATTACGATAGAGCGGAAGGCGAGCAGCAGCACCACAAAGCTCAGCGCCAGCACCATGATGAAAATTACCGGCGTGTAGGCGTTGGTGACCTGGTTATAGTCGACCATGAAAGCGGAGTCGCCGGTTACCAGCGCCCGGGCCGGGGCGCCGGAAAACGTCTCCGGGATATATACGGCGCGTATCTTCTTAACACCGTCCATGGACGCGACGCTCATGGAGTCGCCGGCGAGCCGGGCGTAGATAATCGTCATGTCGGGGCCGGCCGGGACCGCTGTTACCGAGGCGAAAAGGGGGTCGGCGGCAAGCCTGTCCTGCAGCCCGGCCATCGCCGACTGTGTGGACGGGGAGGCGATATCGCCGCTAACGACGATGGTCACCGGGGCGTCCAGGCCGACGTGGAAGTCCCGCTGAAGCACGGTGTAGCCCTGCTTCGAAGGTAGATAGTCGGGGACCGAGCTAATACCGGACATGCCGGAGTTCTTATCGAAGAAAGGTATCACCGCGGCGCCAAGTATGGCCACGGTAACGACCAGGAATATCACCGGGGAGCGGGTAACGGTACGGGCGGTCCACGCCCAGAACCCCCTATTTTCATCACCCGGCCGCGGCGCCCGTTTGCGCTGGATGAAAGGGATCCTCAGGGCGTTCACCTTGTCGCCGAAGATACCGATCAAGGCCGGCAGCAGGGTCATCGAAGCCAGGACAGAGGCGAAGACCACCAGCAGCGCGCCGATGCCCATGGAGATGAAGATGGAGAGCGGAAAAATCACCAGGCCGGTCAGGGCCAGCATCACCGTGATGCCGGAGAAGAAGATGGCCCGCGAAGCGGTAGCGCCCGCCGCCCCGATGGCGTCCATCTTGGCCAGCCCGCGCGCCCGCTCCTCGCGGAAACGGGTGAGGACGAACAGCGAGTAGTCGATGCCCACCGCCAGGCCCATCATGGTGATCATGCTGGTTATCATGAAGCTCAGGTCCATCGTTTGCCCTACCAGGGCGGTCAGCCCCAGGGCGACCACTATGGCGGCGATGCCCAGCAGGACCGGCAGGACCGCGGCGGCTACGGCTCCGAAGACGATAGCCAGGACGATCAGCGCCACCGAGATGCCGATGGTCTCGCCGGTGGCCATGGTGCTTTCACTCAGCGCCAGTGAGTCCGCCATGAAACCGGCATTGCCGGTATGGAAAATCTCAAAACCGCCGCCGCTCTGCCTCTCGCCCAGGGCGTATACCTCCGGCATCTTCTCGCTGGCGCTGTCGATAGGCATTTTAAACGGGATCAGCGTGGCATGGCGGTCGGCGGACACCATCGCAGGGTCGCCCGCCATGTAATACGTGGCCGCGCTTTCCACGAAAGTACCCAGGCCTACCAGTTCGGTGTAAAGACCGTTCACCTTATCGGCAAAAGCCGCGTCGTCCACCGTGTAGGTGTCCGAGCGGACGATGATCATCTGGTCCAGCACCGTCTCGTCCGTGCCGAGCCTCTCCTGTATCATGTCAAAGGCCACCACGGATTCCGGGGAGCTGGTGAATTCGGCTTCCGTGACCAGGGCGCCGCCGAGCAGGTTGATGGCGGCCAGGATGGCCGCGGCCATCGCCGCCACCCAGATTCCCACCGTGATCCAGGGCCTCCGGGCGCAGCCCCGGGCCAGCGACTCAGTCCAGTTGTTCGGCTTCATTGTCTCTCCTTGATTATTCGGCAAGTATTACTCGACGAAGACCTTGACCGTTTCCCCTTTAGCGCTTTCCACGTCCACCTGCATATCCCCCATGGCCTCCATAAGGTCTTCCAGGTCTTCCGGCTTGATATTCCGGACATCGAAGTTAATACCTTTGTCTTTCAAAGCCGTGTTAGCTTTGTCCAGCGCTTCCGGCGGTATCAGGGCGGTCAGCTTGATGCCGGCGCGCACCAGCGACATCGGTATGCGGACGTTAACGCGGTCGGCATGGCTGGGATCGGGGCAATTAGCGCCCGGCGTTACGGTGACGCGCAGGTACTTCGGCTTGGTCTTTATTTCCGGCCCCCTTTTGCCGCCGTCCTCGTGCCCGCGGTTCTCCTGTCCCTCCTCGCCACAGGCGCCGAGCAGCCGGAAGGCTTCGTCGGCGTTGATCTTCCCCTGTGCCAGCATATCCAGTATTTTCTTCCTGTTTTCAGACATTTTGTTTTCCTCCCTTTTCAAGGTTATATGACGGTTACCTGTACCGTTTCATGATGTCCCTGGACGTCGACGCGCAAGCCGCGCAGCGCCCAGGACGAAGTGATCGCCGCCCACAGGCAGCGGAATCCAAACTCCACCCACCTCCCCTGCCCGAGCGCCAGCATCACCAGGATACCGACAAGAATTAGCGGTGATAGGATAAGCAGCACCACCAGCGCCAGCGGGAAAAGCAGGAACAGCGGCAGCCATAACCCGAAGTCGGTCCTCTCGTTCTTGACCTTGACGTGCATTAACATGGGCGGCCAGTTCATTTCGATAACCTCCTTATCGCCTCATCGGCGGTAATATCTCCGCGCTCCAGCTCGCTGATGACATCTTCCTGCGGGGAGAGTTTAATGATCTCCACGAACTCCAGCTGCTGGGCGATGCGGTTGATGCGGTTCTTCACGGTGGGATAACTGATGCCGAACATCTGCTCCATTTCTTTGATGGAGCCGGAGCAGCGGACAAAAGCCATGACGAATACCTGGTCTTCGGCGGAGAGGTTGGCGAGGGGCGGCAGCGTGAAGCTGCCTTCGATAGCAACGTCGCTATCGACGATACGGACGCGTTCGATCGTCACCGTCTTGCCCTGGGTCATCCTGGTCAGTTCGAGCCATTCTCTTGCCATTGCCGGTCACCTCCAAATGCCAATAAACATTAACTTTCTTAATAGTCAGGTTGAATTTCTTAATGTATTATAATAACTATTATTGATTTTGTCAATACCCTTTTAAAGAATATTTATTATTTTTACCGACTTTCTCAATATTGTTAAGCAAAAGCTAATATTTTTGCTTATATTTTCCTCACCCCTAACCCCCCCTTAAATGCCCCGGGCGACAATCTATCAAATCGCCTTGCTATACCTGTCTCCCTTTAGTAAAGGGAGACCGAGAGGGTTTTAAGCCTTTCTCTGATCCGTATTTAGCTCACCGTTACAAGGGGCGTGCGTCAGCGAGAGGGGG
>DAIQQC010000145.1:0-2394 GCA_036787005.1 Dehalococcoidales bacterium
GCTTTCGCCTCCGGGGAAGTGGACGCCGCTATCAACTTCAGCGAAGCCCCGCACGAGGTATTCACGCGTATCGAGACCTACGGCAAGCCGGTCATCGCGGCCATCAACGGGCCGGCCATGGGGGGCGGCCTGGAGCTGGCGCTGGCCTGCGACATCAGGATCATGAGCAAGACGGCCGTCGTACGCCTGCCGGAACTCACCCTGGGGATGTTCCCCGGGGCAGGGGCGACGCAGAGACTGGGCCGGCTGATTGGCTGGGCGAGGGCCAAAGAAATGATACTCCTCTCCGACCCTGTTAACGCCGATAAAGCCCTGGCGTGGGGGCTGGTCAACTATACGGCCGAACCGAAAGAATTCAACAAGCTGGTGGACGAAACGGCGGCAAAGCTGGCCGCGGGCGCGCCGCTGGCGCTGAAATACACCAAGGCCCTGCTTTACTACGGCGCCCAGGCCGACCAGCGGACAGCTCTATACCTCGAAGCGGCGTTATCAGGTGACGTCGGCATGACGAAAGACCTCAACGAAGGTATTACCGCCATGAACAGCCGGCGCCCGCCCAAATTTACCGGGAAATAGGGTTACGGCGTCATTGCGAGCGTAGCGAAGCAATCTCTAAGATGAGTCCTGTGAGATTGCCACGGGCTCTAGCCCTCGCAATGACAATAAATAATGACAGGAGACTGAATTGGACTTCTCATTCAGTCCCGAGGAAGAGGCCTTCCGGGAGGAAGTAGCTGCCTTCCTGGAGAAGGACGCCCCGCGGGAATACCGCGAGAAGCGGGTGACCTTCTTCGACATGTCCAGCCAGCCCGACTGGATCCAGCAGCACCGGCGCATGGCCGGGCGGCTGGGGGAAAAGGGGTGGCTGACCATGCACTGGCCGAAGGCCTACGGCGGCCAGGAGAAGTCGCCGTTTTTCCGCCTTATTTTACGAGAAGAATTATCCCGCTATCATTCGCCCGGCTACGACTCCATCGGCTGCGGGATAGTCGCCCCGGCCATCCTCCTGAAAGGTACCGACGAGCAGAAGAAAAATCACCTGCCGGGGATAGCATCGGGTAAGATCATCTGGTGCGAGACGCTCAGCGAGCCCAACCACGGTTCCGACCTCGCCGCGATAGAGGTGTTCGCTAAAGAAGAAGGCGACAGCTACGTCGTCAGCGGGCAGAAGATCTGGACGACCAACGCGCACTTCGCCGACTGGAACGCGCTGATCGCCAGGACCGACCGCAACGCCAGCCCAAACTACCGCGGCCTTACCTTTTTCCTCGTCGATATGAAAACTCCGGGAATCACTGTTAATCCAATCATCAACATGGCCGGCCACCACGAGTTCAACGAGGTCTTCTTCGAGGACGTCCGCATCCCTAAAGAGAACATCATCGGCGGGCCAAATAAAGGCTGGTACGTGGTCATGTCGTTGCTGGACTACGAGCGCACCACCGATACGGTTTATGCGGTCGCCGGCACCTACCTTAATGACCTCGAAGAATACTCGCGCGAGCAAGGCATCCTCGATGCGGTGACGAAAAATCGGCTGGCGCAACTTAAAG
The DNA here is from genome assembly GCA_036787005.1 of Dehalococcoidales bacterium. GTDB lineage: Bacteria > Chloroflexota > Dehalococcoidia > Dehalococcoidales > RBG-16-60-22 > JBFYTX01. The sequence goes on from DAIQQC010000145.1 coordinate 1,554, forward strand.
CCGACTGCGAGGTCGCCCGGCTGCTTCATTACCGCGTTACCTGGATGCAGGGTAAAGGCATGGTGCCCAACTACGAGTCCGCCATGAGCAAGATGTACGGCTTCGAGCTGCATCAGCGGGTATCGGAGTTCGGGATGGAACTGGCGGGACAGTACAGCCAGCTCGCCGAGGGGTCGGAAAGGGCGCCCATCTACGGCAGGATACCGTCCTGCTACCTGCGCTCGTTCGGCTTCAGCCTGGAGCAGGGGACATCGGAAATCGATAGAGACGTAATCGCCCAGCGGGGACTGGGACTGCCGCGCCTACGTTAGCCACAACGGAGGAAAAACTTGGACTTTGCCCTCAACGAGCAGCAGGAGATGATGCAGACACTGGCGCGCGATTTCCTGGCGAGCGAGTATCCGGAAAAAGTGCTGCGGGCGACGGTCAAAGACGAAAGGGGGTTCACGCCGGAGCTCTGGCGAAAGATGGCAGCCACGAACCTCTTGGGGCTGTCCATACCGGAGGAATACGGAGGGGTGGGGGATTTCCTCGATTTGACGGTAGTACTGGAAGAGATGGGCAAGGCCTGCTTTTTAAGCCCGTTCTTCGCGACGGTTGTCCTTGGGGCAGGGGCGATCCTGGAGGCGGGGAGCGAGGCGCAAAAAAAGAAATACCTGCCGGAGATAGCCGGGGGCAAAAGCATCGTGACACTAGCCCTGGCGGAGACCGACGGGAAATACGCCGCGAGCGTCATCCGGATGAAAGCACAGCACGGCGGCGACCTGGTTCTTAACGGGGTAAAGTTGTTCGTGCCGTACGCACAGGCGGCGAACCATGTAGTTACAGCCGCACGGACGTA
>DAIQQC010000072.1:0-1042 GCA_036787005.1 Dehalococcoidales bacterium
CACAATCCAGGTCCAGCGTACCGGCGGCGAAGATGTTGCCGGTGCTGGTCTCGACGTCGGTAAAGTACGCAAACGCGCTGCCGATCATCCCTAAAGCCAGTACCATAGCCATTGCCAGGATCAGAAACTTTTTCACATGTATTGGCCCTCCTTTCCGGGGGGTGCGGGGGGCTCTGAAGCCCCCCGCCTCATTACTTTATTGGTTAGTGGGTGCCTTACTAATAATCTGTGATGGAAGCATCCAGCAACGCATCAGTCTGTGCGCCAACGAAATCAACCTTGAAGGTAACGCTGTCGCCTTGGAATTCGTTAGTCGCGGTAGGCAGGAATTGGAAGGTGAACCTGAGCTGCGCCCATCCGCCAACGGGGAGTGGCAGGTTAGTGGGGCCGCCGTTGTCAAAGAACCACATTCCCGTCTTCGTGCTTGAGCCTGCCGGTGTGCCCGCTTCCAGGTCATATAACGTGATGTACTCAGTACCTTGATATCCGTTGTTATCTAAATCCCAGAAGTCCAGATACGCGTAGGCATTGGCGGGGCCGAATGATTCGACCCAATACCCATCGCCATCGCCCACTTCATCACTAGCGGGAACCCAACCAGGGGTTGAGCTCTTCTCTCCATACGATACGAGCTTAAACTGCTTCGACATATCCGTCTCAGTTTGGCTAGTGATAACGAATCTGCCGAAAATGTACGTTATATCGATGGAACCAACGTTCCGTAATGTTATTGGATCAGTCGTAAACGTGTCCCCTGGGGCGAGGCCAGCCATTGAGAAACTGGCAGAAACCACTGCATCAGTTGGGCCTTCATCATTGTCTTGTATTTGCATGTCCAGCGTTCCCGCCTGGAACACGTTGCCCGTGCTGGTCTCCACATCCGTGAAGTAAGCAAACGCGCCGCCGATAAGGCCCAGGCACATAACGCATGCTATTAACGTGAAAAGTACCTTTTTCATTATTATTTTTTCTCCTTTATTATTTTTTTGTTTTTATATCGTTACCGGTCTTTCCCGCTTCGCCACCGGGTCTTTCCCCGGCG
>DAIQQC010000072.1:1052-8523 GCA_036787005.1 Dehalococcoidales bacterium
TATTAACGACATCCGTAAAGTACGCAAACGCGCCGCCCACCAGGCCAAGGCAGAGCACGCATGCCATTAACGTGAAAAGAAGTTTTTTCATTTTTTGTTTTTCTCCTTTTTTATTTGTTACTTGATACTTGTTAGTTGATACTTATGTAAACCGGTCTTTTCCCGCTTCGCCACCGGGTCTTTCCCCGGCGCCTTTTGCTCCCGCGGCTGAATCTACTTCAGCCCGCTAAACGTTGTTCTCCTGTCCTTACCACCTCCTTTTTATTAAGCCTCCCGCCTGCCCAGCAGCGCCTGCACCCTGGCCACCACCTCGCGGCCGCTCGGCGGGCTGATGATCCCGGCGTCCACGCCCATCTCCAGCATCTCCACTACCTCCTCGCGGCTACCGATGGCGATCATCGGCAGGTAGCTCGCCTGGCGCAGCCGCAGGAAGGCATCTTCCCCGTCAATAGTAGGAATGTCGGTATTGGCGATGATGACGTCGGGGCGCGCCTCGTAAATAGTCTTGAGACCGGCGGCGGCCCCGTCCGCCTCGAGCACCTCGAACCCCGCTTCGCGCAGGGCCTCCACCGCCTCCCGCGAGGACGTCCTGTCCCCCTCCACGATGAGAACCACGGCTTTTTTCATAGCACCTGTCCGGATTTGACCCGACTCTAACACAGCGAGGTGGTAATCAAGGTGCCCGGAGGTGCCTGAAACGGTGCCCGATGGTGCCTTTTCGGTGGCAAAACGGTGCCCGGACGACGCAAAGAAACGCCGGGCGATGAGGAAATTTGAGGCTGTTGGAGATTATTGCGGCTGCAAGACTTTAGCGACCGGCCTGACGAAGCGGTAGCCTACCCCGCGCTCGCTGAGGAGCATCTGCGGGTTTTCCGGGTCGGCCTCGAGCTTGGCGCGCAGGCGGTAAATATATTTCTTGATAAAAGCGCGGTCGTCGGCATATTCTGACCCCCACACCTTTTCCAGCAAAAGATTGTGGGGCAGGACGCGGCCCTCGTTCCGGGCCAGCTCCACCAGCAGGCCGTACTCGCGGGGGGTGAGCTTTATCTGCCGGTCACCGAGGGAGACGCTATGCGTACTGAAATTGATGGTCAGCTCGCCGGCGGTAAAAGTGTGGTCGTGTCTGAAACCGAACCCGCGCGTGCGGCGCAGCAGCGCGGTCACCCTGGCGACCAGCTCGATGGGGCTGAACGGCCGCGGGATATAGTCGTCGGCACCCGCCTCCAGCGCCATGGCGCGGTCGATGTCGTTCTCCCCCTCGATGAGTGTCAGCAGCGGGATATCGAACGACCGCCGGATCTCGCGGATGATATCGGTCGTAACCTCCGGCGGCGACGATGATACGATCAACAGGTCGGGCAGTTCGGCCTCGATCATTTCCATGCCCTGCTGCCACCGTGGCGCGGACACGGTGACGACGTCAGGATAGCGCACTGCCAGGCAGAACGCGATGTTTTTTACCGCCTGCCGGTCTTTTTCGATGATCAGGACTTTCATGCCTTTACCGTTTTCCCCAAAAACTGCTTACGTACAAGTATCATATTTGTACCGATAGGCACGCCCCGTTCATAATAATGTGTCAATTAACTAATTGTCAAGATATTTTTCCTGAATTTTCGTCACTTTTCCCCCCAATCCGGTACTTTAATCCTGGTACTATCATTGACATAATTTGCATAAAATAATATAATTATCTATCAAGTAGCTGATCTGCAGATAGAAACATATTTAAGGGGTCTTGTTTTTATACAATAATTATGTTTCTTAACGTGTTTTTATGCTGCCCTTGCCGGTTTTATGATAAAATACAGCTATGAATAAGACCGATTCTCCCTTCGTGTTATTCCTCAAAGAAGTCCTGCGCCGGCGCAGATGCAAGCCTATCCAGTTGGCGGCCGAACTGGGCATCAGCCATGCCACCGTGAGCCGCTGGCTTTCAGGCCGGGACATACCCAACACCCGCTCCTGTCAGAGACTGGCGGATTTTAGCGGTATCCCGCTGCAGAAGGTCATGGCTGTTGCCGGGCATATGCCCGGCGTGGCCGAGAAACCGGCGGCGGAGTGGCCCGAGTTCCGGGAATACGCCAAACACAAGTACCCGGCCGAGCTGGACGAAGACCTGATTACCATGATCGAGGATTTAATCGAACGGCGCAGGGCGAAGAAATATGGAGCAAAAAACTCCTGACTGGGAACCCGAGCTCTGGTCTTACCTCAGCGCCGGGGACGGCATAAATTGCCCGATCTACCATTCATGCCCTCTTGTAAAAAATAGCGACTTCGGGTGCTACAATGAAAGCGAGAAATTTTTTAAAATGATGACCGAGTTCATCGATAAGGATGAGCTGGAAAACAATACCCCGCCCAGCTTTAAACGCGATAATACCTTCTGTCCCAACAACGGCAGGATTTTCCAGCTAATCGGCAGGTTAGCCAACAGGTTGCATGAACAGGCCGGCATCGAAACACCCCCGGTGCCGAATAATCTGATTGCCTCTACCGACGGCGGTATCCCCATCGAAGTCCGGCGGTTGCCGCTTAAGACTTTCCACGGCTCCGTCTGGAGGATGAGCAACTGCTGGGTGGTCCAGCTCAACAGCAACGACTCGGCGGCGCGTCAGCGTTACACGCTGTATCATGAGATTTTCCATATCCTCGCTCATAGTAAAGCCACACCGGTCTTTAAAAAGGCGGGCCGCCACCGCGAGGGTACTTTTAACGAAATGCTGGCCGACCATTTCTCCGGCGCCTGTCTCATGCCTGAAAAATTGGTCAGGAAGTTCTGGCCTGAGACAAAGGACATAAAAGTCCTGGCCAGGATCTTCGACGTGCCCGAACCGGTAGTATGGGTAGAGCTAAAGCATCTCCAGCTGATTTAGTATTCCTTTGCCCCGCTGCGATTTTTCCGGTCTCAACCCTTGACAGCGTCACGCGACACCCGGGGGATTTTCCTTTTCAGCTTTTATACTTCTTTCCCATCCCCGCCGTGAAGTGGAACATCGGCTTGGAAATCTTCCTGATGTTTATCGGCCCGTGCTCCACCCCCGCCGGCACAAAAGCGATAAAGCTCCTGTCCAGTATGTTCTGCTTGCCGTCGATCCAGAGCTCGATCACGCCGTTAAGGTTATTGGGGTCGGAGGGGTCGCTCCCGACCCAGGCGAGAGTTTCGTCAAAGTCATGGGTATGGGCGCCGATGGTGCGGGACTTAAGACTCCCCGTTTTACCGGGCCAGTCGCCCGGCAGGAACCAGGCCGTCTCCATGTAAAAAGCCCCCTTGACGACATCGCTGTCCAGGGAGAGCAGTCGTTTCGCCTCGTTGTCCGCGAAGACCGGCGACCACGGCGCGTCGCCGACGACGTCCCTCAGCTCGGTGACGAAGTATTTCTTGTCCACTTTAGCCATTTTTCTTACTCCTTTTTATCAGCTTCTGGTGCCCGCCGGGGTCGGCCTCGGCCAGCGAGCCGGCGCCGATCATGATGGTAAACTCCAGGTGCGGTCGACTGTATTTTTTCCAGGTCAGCGGCCCGTGCTTGATGCCTTTGGGCACGTACACCGCCGAGGTCTTGTTGATGGTCAACGGCCGGCCGTCCACCATGAACTCTATCTCCCCGCCGAGCTCCTCCTGGTGGGCCGGGTCCGTCCCCAGGTGGATGACGATCTCGTCGTAGTCGTGGACGTGCTCGTGGATGTGAGGATTGGGGTCCGGCATGCCGAACACCCAACCGGTCTCGATGTAAAAGTTGCTGCCCGGCACCAGGTTGTTGCTCATCAGCGTCATCGCGCCGCGGCGCCCTTTGACGTCCTCCGGGGGGACCACCTCGTAGGCGGGCTGGCTGACAAAATGTTTCTTCGCGTTGAATTTGTTAGTAACTTTTTTCGGCATGTTCATCCTCCTATTAGATCAAGCGGGCGGTTTCCATGCCCTGGCTGACGGCGTCGGCGATCAGTTGCGGCTCCCGGCAATCGCCGATGGCGTAAAGCTCGGGCACTTTGCCTTTCAGGCTCTCGTATAACGCGAGGTCGGGGGCGAGCGGCAGAGCCGGGATAATGGTATCGGCGGGGATCGTCTGCCTTTGGCCGTCTCTATTGATTATCGTCAGTCCCACGTCCGTTATCTCGACGTATTCCTTGACACCACCGATGAGCGCCACCCCTTTTTTCTTGAACCAGTCGAAGAGATACGCCTGGAGCACGTCGACCATCCCCTGCCCTAACTGGTCGGATTTCTCCACGATAGTGACCTGCCGGCCGCGCTTGGCCAGGAACTCCCCGAGCTCGCAGCCATGCAGGCTCCCCCCTATTATCACCACCCTCTTACCGATGGGGAGATAAAATTTGGTGAGCCATCTCAGCATTTGCGGCGGGAACAATCGCAGGAAGAATTTCAGCCGGCGGTGCAGGGCGGCGTTGCTGACGACGTTGCGCCGGTTGATACCGGGTATTTGCGGCGTGGCGGGCACACCGCCTCCGGCGATTATGACCGCGTCCGGCTTTGTCTTTACTATATCGTCCGGAGTTACGGATTTACCGAGGAGGGTCTTCACACCCAGCTTTTTCAGCTGGCGTTTGAAATACCCGACCATCGCCGGCAGGTCTTCCAGCTCGGTGCCCTTGACCATAGCGGCGATGGGCAGCAGCCCGCCCGGCTTGGACTGTTTATCAAACAGAGTAACATCGTGACCGCGTAGCGCGGCGACGCGCGCCGCTTCCAGTCCGGCCGGCCCGGCGCCGATGACTACTACTTTTTTCTTTTTGGCCGCTTTTTCGACGGTGTTATACTCTTTACCCATGAAGGCGTTGATGCGGCAGCGCCGGGAGCCCAAACAATTCTCACAGGCGGTGCACGGCGCGATATCCTCCAGCCTTCCGGCGATTACTTTATTCGGTAACTCGGGGTCGGCCTGCAGCCGCCGCGTCATGGCGATGAAGTCGGCCTTGCCTTCCCGCAGCGCCTTTTCGCCTAGCCGCGGGTCGAGCTTGCCCACTACCATCACCGGTATGGATACTGCTTGTTTGATTTCCCCCGCCAGCTTTACGTTCCAGGCCGCCCCGCGTTTACGGGTGTCATATTCTTCAGGGAAATCTTTCAGCGGTATGGGCGGCTCGGGATAAAAAAGCAGGTCGGGAAGATATGCCCCGACGTGATACCCCAGCCAGTGGCTGCGGACGTGAATGGCGTCGGCGCCGGCGGCCTCCAGCAGGCGCGCCGTGGCTTTAGCGTTTTCCACGGTGATGCACTTGGCGTCGTCAATACCGGCGAGCCGGCCGTATTCCCGGGCGTTAATACAGACGGACACCGGGAAGTCCTTCCCCAGTCGTTTTTTAATTTCTTTGATGATAGAAGTCACGAAACGGGCGCGGTTTTCCTCCGACCCGCCGTAAAGGTCCTGCCGGCGGTTCCAGAACGGCGAGAGGAAGTTGTGCAGCAAATGGCTGCTGGCGGCGTTGATGTCCACGCCGTCGAATCCTGCCTTCTGCGCCCGTACTGCCGCGCTGGCGAACTTATCGATGATCGCCTCTATTTCCGGAATTGTCAGCGGGCGCGGCGTCTCGTTATGAAAATCGTTGGCGCCCGGCACGGTCACGGCAGAAGCGGCGATGGGCTGGCCTTCGAAGAACGGCGCTATACCCAGCAGCGCCCGCTGCCAGGGGCCGTCGTGGTTCATCTGCATGAACGTGGGACAACCGTATTTGTGGATGACCTGTGTCAGCTCGCTCAGGCCCCCGATATATCTGTCGTCGTCGATGCGGTAGCGCTGCGGCCAGCGCGCCCCCAGTGGATAATCGATGGTCGGCGACTCCACGATCAATAGCCCCACCCCTCCCCTGGCCAGCGACTCGTAGTAAGCCAGGATAGCCTTGTTCATGCAGGTCTCGTCCTGGTGCCACATGAACGTCCCCGCCCCGGTCTTGATGATGCGGTTCCGGGTCTTAACCGGCCCGATATAACCCGGTTTTAATAACTGTTCAAATTCGGTATTAGCCATAGAAGCCCCGGCTACATACTAGCATTTTTCTATAGAATTTCCCACCGACGCTCGGGATTGAACGGTTTTTGCTTTTGAGGCTTTATCCCGGTAAAATGAATTATTCACTCCACCGGAAAGGACTGCGATGTTGAAATACACCGAAGGCTATCTCAGGCTGGATGACGTCAGGATTCATTATTACCGCACCGGCGGCAAGAAGCCGCCGATCATATTATTACACGGGGCGACGGACAACGGCCTCTGCTGGACGCGGATCGCTGAGCCGCTCTCGGTAACTTACGACGTCATCATGCCCGACGCCCAGGGCCACGGGCTCTCCGACCGGCTGGGTAAAGGATTTTCTTTTAAAAGATATGTCGAGCAGGTCGGCGGGTTATCCCTGGCGCTGGGATTGAATAAACCGCTGATCATGGGGCACTCGCTGGGGGCTGACACCGCCGTGAATGTCGCCATAGAATATCCTTCCCTGCCGAAGGCCATCATCCTGGAAGACCCACCCTGGGGCGAGCCAACGGCCAGCGCTGAGGAAGCCGAAAAGGAAAGAAAAGAAAGGACGGCCAGGTTTAAACGGCTGACGAGCCTGCGCAACCTTACCCTCGAAGAAATCGTCGCCGCCAGTCGAGAGATGGACCCCCAGTGGCCGGAAGAAGAAAGACTGCCGTGGGCCAGGGCCAAGCAGCAATTCGACGAATCGTTGTTCTTCTATCCCGTGGTTAACGAGAGCCACTACTCCGAACTGGTGCCGAAAATCAAATGCCCCACCCTCCTGATCATCGGGGAAAACGGCATTGTCACCAGAGAGACCGCGGCCAACGCCGCCCGTCTCTGGAAATCAAAACAGCCGTTCAAATGGGTGCAGATCAAAGGCGCCACTCATAACATCCGCCGCGATAACTTCAACGACTACAAAGCCGCCCTGTTCGACTTCCTGAAGGGCCTGCCGACCTGACGGCTCTTACTAAAATATCAGCAGGAACAGCCAGTAGACCCCTGTGTTGAGGACCGTTAGCGGCGCGCCGATTTTCACGAACTCCAGGAAGGTCAGCGTCGTTCCGCCCCGCTTTTCCGCGTTCTGGATGATGATCACGTTGCTGGCCGCCCCCAGGATGGTAAGGTTGCCGGCGATGGTGCTCCCCGCCGCCAGCGCCATCATCCCCGCGGTCGTCGCCCCGGCGTGCAGCAGCACCGGTAAATAGAGCGCCACCAGCGGGACGTTGGAAAGCACCTGGCTCAATACCACGCTCACACCCAGGATCATCCCCGTCGAGGTCAGGTCCAAGTTCGTCGACGCGATGGCCTTCTGGAAATAGCCGGAGTCCCAGACGCTCTGCATCAGGACGAACATCGCCGCGAAGAAGACCAGCGTAAACCAGTCGAGCCGTCTCAGGATGCCGGGGCGGCGGGGAATAAAGACGAAGACGGGCAGCGCCGCCGCCAGGGCGATATAGGTCAGCTTGAAATCGATGTCCGGGGTGATGAAC
>DAIQQC010000002.1:0-4052 GCA_036787005.1 Dehalococcoidales bacterium
GCCCTGGAACAGCCAGCCGGCAAGTCAAATCCATCCCCCGGAAATATATTCTCCGAATCCGTAACTATGTTTCTTTATTGAAGTAAGGGCTCGATCTCTTCAAACCATAACCCGGCGAAGACGGTCCACCTTTCCACGAAATGGTGCTGCGTTTCTATCTGTACGAAAATAAAAGCCGGCTCTTTGTATCCCACGACGGGAGGCAAAGAGCTCCAATTATCGTATACTTCCGCTTGAGCCATAAATGTCCGTTTACGATAGAGTCCATGTTTGATCAGGTAATTGAGGTCCGGAGTTTGTCCCTGTTCCCAACAGTCACGGAAAAACCGCAGCGTTTCCAGGTCAAAGCGTTTCAAAATCCCGGGTACAACGATTTTTTCCAAAATACCTGTGATACCCAGTTCTACCAGTAAATCCCTATTGATCTTACTGTAAATGGGATTGCTTCCTTCTGTATATATCACCAGGAAACCCATTTGCTTCAGTTCGTTAAGCCGCCCCTTCTTGTTCTTGGCCTGCAGCACACCCCAGAGGAACGGATCGGCATTTATGAAATATTTGCCGAGCTTCGCGGATTGTTCTTTTGAGAGGTCCATGAGATTACTCCTTATGTGTGTATTGGGAAACTCATTATTATTTATACCATTATATAACATTAGTTGCAAGTTGAAATCTGTGATATAATGATTGCGATAATATATATTTAATTGCCTAATTATGAAATTAGGCATTGAGGAGAACCAAATGGAAGAGGAAGTTATTCATCAACCGAATATGAATGATAAACCTTTGTTTTCGGGGCTCGATCTGGTGGGCGTGGCTGACCTACTAAAAAAATCCGTTCCTTTTAAAGTAAGTCGAGAAAATAGTTCAGAGGTATCAAGCATAAATCGCATTCCGGGCGTTATTGCTAAATCGGAGAACCAAAGAGTTCAAACCATTTTTGGTGGACTGCACCTGGAGGAGACCTTCAATAATCTCAGCGCTATGAACAAGTTTTCTCGAACGCGAAATGTCGTTACTGTTGGTCAATATCTTGATGATTGGGTTGTCGACAATTATCCCGACCCTAAAACCGCAACGGGGCGTACCCGTGCTGGGTATGAAGGTTACCTCCGAGATTACATTAAGCCTCAATTGGGGGATATTCCACTCATGGAACTGACTCCGCAAAAAACTCGACGCTTCATCAATTGGCTTAAAAAAGAAGCCAGGTCACTAAAAACTAAAAGTCCCCTCTCTCAGACCACTCAGGCTCACGTATGTGCCTGTCTATCTAAAGCGATGAACGATGCGGTCCGAGACGAATTGATCGATCGAAATCCGCTCGTTGTGAAAATCTCATTGCCAAGACACTCTGATATTCCCAGCCCATATAATAAAAAGGAACTTAACACCCTATTGATAGCTAAGGACATACCGGATTATTCACTAATTGTGACAATAGCGCTTACCGGCGCTCGCCCTGGGGAGTTGTTAGCTAACCGTTGGGGAGATTATGATTTTGAAACCGGTACTCTGACGATTCAACACAGTTTAGAAAATCATAGTCATACCATTAAGGATACAAAGACACATCAAGAGAGGTTTGTGCCTCTTGTGGAACTAAATCGTGTCGCCCTTTTAGAGCATTATAACAATAGTAAATTCAATAAACCTGATGATTTTATCTGGCCTAACAAGTCTGGAGGTTCGCTTGATGAGTCCCTGGTAAACCGTCGCTTCACGCAGAGTATACGAAAGTTGGGATTGCGAAAGATTAGACTCTATGATTTGAGGCATGGACATATCACTGAACTACTTAACGACGGCGTACCGGACAAACAAATACAGGAAAGAGTAGGTCATTCCAGCGCCACCATGACCAAAGATAGATACGGACACTTCCTTGTCGGCGCCCAGGAGAAGTCTATTCGAAAGTGGGAAAGTACGCGGTTTAAAAAAACCGCTGGCCTTGAAGCCGGAGCCAGCGATAGGATTCGAACCTACGACCCGCGGTTTACGAAACCGCCGCTCTACCACTGAGCTACGCTGGCGCATTTTCAATTATACGGGGGCGACCGCCCGTTGTAAAGGCTCGGCATTTAAAAGTGCCATTTGTCACAAATATTGACATTTTATTGGACAATGGTATTATTGAGGTAGGGAAAGCCCCGAGACCTTATGCCAAAGACACACACGATACTGATCATCGAGGACGAGGGTGATATCCGGCACTTCATCGCCCGGGTGCTGGAACTGGAAGGCTACCGGGTGCTCACCGCCGGCGACGGCCCCGCCGGTCTGGCCCTGCTCCACGAGAACGAGGTCGACCTGGTGCTCCTGGACCTGCGCCTGCCCGGCATGGACGGCTGGACGATATTACGCGAGATCAAGGGCGATCAAGCGCTAGCAACGATACCCGTGGTCGTGCTGACAGCCATCGCCGAGGCCATCCAGCGTAAAAAGACATTACGCATGGGCGCCCTAAAATACCTGGTGAAACCCCTGAGCGCCGGCATACTGAGCCAGACAATCGCCGAGGTGCTGCGCCAAAAGGGGAAACAGCTTGAGCCAGCCATCATGGAATAGTGAACTCATTCTCCGCGGCCAAGGATTTTCCTGAGCCTTCTTTCGAAGACCCGCCGCTCCAGGAGGATGCGCCGGCCGCAGCCGAGGCATTTCAGGCCGATGTCCGCTCCTAAACGAACCACCTGCCACTCATCGCTACCGCAGGGATGTATTTTGGAAAGCCGAACGCAATCGCCGAGATTAACCTCTAAAGCCATCCGCCAAACCTCAGCCGGCCAGATACCCGTTGATCTTGTCCCGCAGTTCTCTGGCGGCGCGCCCGGCGGCGGCGGCGAAATCCTTGCCCCTAGAGGCATAGAGGACCTGCCGCGAGGAATTGATAATCGTGCGGAGGCGGGCGGCGTCCACGCCGGAGCTCACCACCTGCGAAAGCTCGCCGCCCTGCGTGCCGACACCGGGGATAAGCAAGGGCATATCAGGGTAAAGCTGACGAATCAATTTAAGCTCGCCGGGGAAAGTCGCTCCAACGACCAGGCCTAAATTGCCGTACCGGTTCCACTGGCTGACCTTCCCGGCGACGATCTCAAAGAGCATGCGGGGCCCGCTGCCCGTCTCAAAACGCAGCGACTGAAAGTCGGCGGCGGATGGATTGGAGGTGCGGCAGAGGACGAAAATGCCGCGGTCGCGGTAGTTGATGAACGGCTCCAGGGCGTCATAGCCCAGGTAAGGATTGACCGTAGCGGCGTCGAATCCATAATAATCGAAAAGGGCATGGGCGTAAGCCGTCGCAGTATTACCGATATCGCCGCGCTTGGCGTCGATGATGACGGGGATGTTCTCAGGGATACAGGCGCGGGTGCGTTTCAGAGCGTCCAGGCCGGCGGCGCCGAGCGCCTCATAGAAAGCGATATTCGGCTTATAGGCGCAGACGAGGTCGCAGGTGGCATCGATTATCGCCTTATTGAAATCATAAACACCGACACCGGGCGGCATCCGGGAGGGGTCGGGATCCAGGCCGACACAGAGCAGGCTCCGGTTTTCGCGGCAGGCCCCGGCCAGCTTTTCCAGAAAGTCCATCGCTTTTTCAGGCTCCGCTGGACTAACTCACCAGCTCCGGGGTGGTGATGGCTTCCGGGGGGAGCATCTCGGCGAGGATCTTTTCCATGGCCATGGTATGGCAGCACAGTCCCCAGCTGGCGAAGAAGCTGCAGGTGCAGTGCCACTTGCCGTCTTTATAACCGGTGGCATAATCGCTGTTTTCACCGCGGAACTTAACGCTGAGCTCTAAGAAGGTAACCCGTTCCTTTTCCTGGGCGTAACGCTTGGCTTTTTCGATCTTGCCGATAAGGCTCGACTGCATCATGATCGTTACCTCCTGAAATTTTAAGAGCACCGGCCCTACCGAGCCAGGTGCCCCTCATTTTTCTGCCCTGGTGAAACGCGTGCGGTCCCGCCTGAACCATTCATAGCATATAAATTTTACTCCTTTTTACCCGGCATGTCCAGTAAAATTTTCAGCCCGAAAAGTCCGTTCGTAAGGG
>DAIQQC010000002.1:4152-10589 GCA_036787005.1 Dehalococcoidales bacterium
AAGAGGGGTCTGCACCTCTCTTAGACGCCGCTTTTTTTGACAGCAGACGATGACGAAACTATAATCGTATAATAATGATGATGAGAAAGAGCCGTATAGGGGTCCTTACCGGCGGCGGCGACTGCGCCGGCCTAAATCCCGCCCTGAAGTGGGTAGTCAAGACGGCCATGGACGAGCGCCTCGAATGGGAGCGGGGCGTCCGGTACGAGGTGCTGGGGATCAGAGACGGTTGGAAAGGCCTGACGGACATCGACCCCAAGACCTGGGACAGCGCCGGACATATCGTTACGCTCAACCCGGACACCGTCAGGACATGGGACAGGTATGGCGGCACCATGCTGGGGACATCGCGGTTCAGTCCCTACGACCCCAAGAACGAGTGCGCGGCGCTGGTCACCGAAAACATCGAAAGGCTCGGGCTGGAAGCGGTGATCGTCATCGGCGGGGACGGCACGCTGGCCATCGGCACCAGGCTGGCGCGGGAAGGTGTCAATATCATCGGCATCCCCAAGACCATCGACAGAGACCTGCCGGAAACGGACTACACGCTGGGGTACGAGACCGCCCTGAACGTCATTGTGGAGGAGGTCGACCGTCTGCGGACAACGGCCGGATCACATAAAAGAATTTTCGTGGTAGAGACGATGGGCCGGGACGCCGGCTGGCTGGCGCTGGAGGGCGGGGAGGCCTGCGGGGCTTATATCATCCTCATCCCGGAATATGAATTTTCCTACGATCGCGTGAACGAGCTGGTGACGGAGGGGCGGAGGGCGGGCACCAGGTACGAGATCATCATCGCCGCCGAGGGGGCGAAACCGAAGGGAGGCGCCGAGGTCGTCAGGAAAAAGGAGACGGACAGCTTCGGGCGCAAATCGCTCGGGGGGGTAGGCGAGGTCATCGCTAAAGAAATCGAAAAAAGCACGCAGCTGGAGACCCGCAGCGTGGTGCTCAGTCATTTGCAGAGAGGCGGGGCCCCCTGCGCTTACGACCGCCGGATGGGCAGATACTACGGGATAGCGGCGGTCGACCTGGTGGTCAATCACAAATACGGCAACATGGTACGTTTAAAGAACGGTAAAATCTCCTCTTACCCGCTGGAAAAGATCTATGGTAAACTCAACCTGGTAGACGTAAATACCCAGTACGACGCCGACAGGTACAACGGACGGAGGTCAATTTTATACCATGCCGAAAAATAACGAAACCGGACCACAACAAAAACCGGGAGAACTGAACAACATCGATTTCCTGGTGGAACTGGCCGTCTTCGCGGACGACGCCGCCATACGGGAAGAGCACCGGCGCGTCATCAGAGAGATGGCGGCTGGATACGGCATATTTCCGGCCAGCATCCAGGGGTTATACGAGGCAGCGGGGCGGGGGGCGTACCACAACCTGACCGTCCCGGCGATCAACATCCGCGGCATCACCTACCCGGTGGCAAGAGCGGTCTTCCGCGCCGCCCACAAAGACGGCGTGGGCGCCTTAATCTTCGAAATCGCGCGCTCGGAGATCGATTATACCAGGCAGAGCCCGGCGGAATACGCCGTGTGTGTCCTGGCGGCGGCCATCAGGGAAGGCTTCAAGGGGCCGGTCTTCATCCAGGGCGACCATTACCAGGTGCGGCGGGCCGCCTACCGGCAGGACGCCGGAAACGAGTTGAACGGAATGAGAAAACTGATACGGGATTCCATCGAGGCCGGCTTCTACAACATCGACATAGACGCGTCCACGCTGGTTGATATTTCCGACCCCGACCTCAATAAGCAACAGGCGAAGAACTCGGAAGTCACGGCGGAGATGACGAAGTACATCCGGAGCATACAGCCGGAAGGCATGATAGTATCCGTCGGGGGGGAAATCGGGGAGATAGGCCAGGGCAACAGCACGCCAGGCGACCTCCGCGCCTTCATGGACGGCTATGTCAAAGCGGTCGGGGACGGGGTCAAAGGGATCTCCAAAATCAGCGTGCAGACGGGGACGACACACGGCGGCGTGGTCCTGCCGGACGGCTCGATAGCTAGCGTCAGCATCGATTTCAAGACGCTGAAGGAGCTCTCCAGGATAGCGCGGGAGGAATTCCGCCTGGCCGGAGCGGTACAGCACGGGGCATCCACCCTACCCGATGAGGCCTTCGACATGTTCCCCCAGGTAGATACCGCGGAGGTACACCTGGCCACAGGTTTCCAGAACATCATCTTCGACAGCGCTGATTTTCCAGCAAAACTGCTGGGCGACGTACACCGGCACCTCGATGATAAGTATAAACCGGAAAGAAAGACCGGCGAGACGGAAGAACAGTTCATCTACAAGACGCGCAAGAGGGCCTTCGGTGATTTCAAGCAGGACCTATGGCACATACCGGAGCCCAGCCTGAGCAGGATCATGGGCGAGCTCGAGGAGCGCCTGTCGGTTATGTTCCGCAAGCTGAATGTCGTCAACACCAGGGAACTGATCCGGAAGCACGTGACCGTTCCTTCAGCCTGATTCGAGCCGGTAAAATAAAGGACTGGATACCCCGTTACCGGGAAATATCCAGTCCTATCTATTTAAAAAATCCTTGTGGTGAATTGACCGGCGCTATTTTTTGCCGATTCTGAACATCTTGGTGCCGCAGGACGGGCAAACGCCCTGGGTAGCCGGCTTGCCGTTCTTCATGGTGATGGATTTGGCACTGCTCATATCCTTCTTGGAGCGGCATTTAACGCAATAGGCTTGCATGTTTCCTCCTTCCTTGAAGCTATTTGCTATCTACAATATACCATCGCCACGCCTGTGTCAAGTAGCGGGCCCGAACAAACGGGGATTTCCACTCCCAATTTGGTGCTTTTTAGCTATAAAACACGCCTGCGCGGGTATCAAACCGGCCAGCGCTTATGCTATACTTTTATATGTAAACCAAAGTCACGGGACAAAGAGTAAATGAAGAAGACGGTATTCGTTGACGGGCAGCACGGCACGACCGGACTGAAAATCCGCGAGCGCCTGGGCAACCGAAAAGACATCGAAGTAATCGAGATACAAGAAGACAAGCGAAAAGACCCAGCGGCCCGGCGAAAGATGATCAACGCAGCGGACATCGTTTTTCTGTGTCTGCCGGACGACGCCGCGCGAGAGTCCGTCAGCATGATTACGAATAAGGCAGTCCGCATCATCGACGGGTCGACGGCACACCGGGTCGCCGAGGGCTGGGTCTACGGCCTCCCCGAGCTCAAGAAAGGACAGCGGGAGCTGATAAAGGACTCACACCGGGTCACCGTGCCGGGCTGTCACGCCACCGGCTTCATCCTGATGCTCTATCCATTGGTGACGAAGGGGATAGTCGGGGACGATTACCCGGTATCCTGCCACGCCGTGGCCGGTTACAGCGGCGGCGGCCGGGCAATGATCAACGAGTACGAAAGACCAGACGCCCCTGATTATGTCAAGAATCCCCGACCCTACGCGCTGACGCTGAACCACAAGCACGTACCGGAGATGACAAAGTACGCCGGCTTGAAGCAGCCGCCAATCTTCGCACCGACGGTGGTCAACGTGTACGCGGGAGAAATCATCTCCATACCGATTGCGGCAGACCACCTGAAAAAGCGCCTTGACGCGGCCGGAGTGAGAGAGATACTGGCGGAATACTACAAGGGCGAGCGGTTCGTCAAGGTCATGCCGTACCCGGCATACGATTCCCTGAAAAACGGCTACCTGACGTTCACCGACGGTAACGGCACGAATAATCTCGAGATTTTCGTCTTCGGGGGGAAGGACAGGATCTTACTGACGGCGCGGTACGACAACCTGGGCAAGGGGGCATCCGGGGCGGCGGTACAGAACATGAACATCATGCTGGGGATCGAGGAGACGACCGGTCTGTTATGACGACATACACGCACCTGGAACTGAATAAAGACATACCGGCGCCGTCGGGCTACTATACCCCCAGCAAAGAGGTCAGACTGAAATACGACGGGCGGGAAGTGCTATACGTCCTCAGCCAGGCGGTCATCGACTCCTCATGCTGCGGCGTGGGCGAGTTTAACAGCGCGCTGGTGCCGGGCTATATAGTGAAATGGCGGGCGGAGACCAATAAAGAGGGGCTAGAGATTTCCGAGGTGGAGTCGATCGCCGACGAAAAAGTCCGCGACGATATCAGGCGAATCATCAAAGATACCGAGCACGTGACGCGGACGGAGTTCTGGTAGGATTAGTTTAAGCTACCTCACCCCCTACCCCCTCTCCAAACAGCTTTAAAGAAGATGGCATAGACCCAATGTTTGGAGAGGGGGATGATAGAAAGAGGGGCTTCGCCCCTCTTAAACGCCCGCAGAGTGAACCGATTAAGAATAGCTGTATTGCATAGCTATCCGGACAAACCAGCTACGTGGTATAATACTACGAAATATGGGCATAACTGACGAGGCACAAAAGCCTCATAAAAGGTTCATTGCCTGGTTAAAGAAAAGCTCTATCCCGCTCGCCGGCCTGCTGGGAGCGCTGGCAATCTTCGTTGTCGTGGGATGGCTGCACTTCAGATATCCCGGTTTTTTTAAAAGTTTTGAAAACTACGGCTATCTCGGGGTATTCGTCGTAAGCCTAATTCTTAACGCCACGGTTATCGTCCCGGTAAGCGCCATGGCGATAATCGCCTCCATGGGAGGGGCTATGCCCTTCCCGTTCCTGGTCGGCGTGATAGGAGGTATCGGGGCGGCCATCGGGGAAATGACCGGCTACGTAGCCGGGCGGGCCGGCCGCGACCTGCTGGCGAAGAACAAGATCTATATCCGCGTGGAGCGGTGGGTACAGCGGTGGGGTATGGTGGCGGTGTTCGTCCTTTCCATCTTTCCGTTCCTGTTCGACATCGTCGGCATCATCGCCGGGGCGACGCGGATGCCGTTCTGGAAATTCTTCATCGCCTGCCTGTTCGGCCGGATGATACTATATGTCGCCGTAGCCTACATCGGCTCGGCGTTGTTCAACCTGATACCCTGGCTGTCTTAAGCCCGCCGCCGGACCTTCAACACCAGGGCTGCCCCGATGATAAAATACGCCAGGCACATCATCAGCATGAAGGTATAGCCACTAAGGGCGTGCCGGGCATTAAAGAAATCGATACCGGGGCCGATGACGCGCGCCAGGACGGCGCCACCGGCCGTGGCCATGTTGGCCACTCCCAGGTAACGCGCCTCTTCGCCCGCGGGAGCGAAATCAGTCGCCAGCGCCCAGTTGGAGCTGTTGAATATGCCCATGGCGACGCCGATAAGTCCCGCCGACCAGAGGACCGAGTTGACCGAAGGTGACAGGGCGATCACGCCGATGCCCGCCGCCCCGAGCAATCCCGCCACCGCGGTAAAAGGCCGCCGCCCGATACGGTCGGAGTAATAACCGGCGGGCCAGACCACCACCAGCATTGCCGTCACCGCGATAAGCGAGAACCGGAAGGTCGTCGCAGCGGGGTCGTCCACGCCGAGGACGTCTTTAAAATAGTACAGCCCGAACTGCTGGATGGTGGTGAAAGCCATGTAGACGAGGAGGCGGGAGAGCAGGAACCAGACGAAGCCGCTGTTTTTCCAGATGTCCTTTTTGAAAGTCGAGAACATAGTCAGACCCAGCGATACCAGGGCATGTCCCGCGCCAAGGCGCGATTCTTTCACCAGGAAAACGGTCGCCGACACGGTAACCAGGAAGACCAGCACCAGAATACCCAGGACAATCCAGAGCAGATAGCTGCCGCCGCCCGCCGCGTATTTATCCATGAAGACGGAGGAAATATAGACCAGCGAGACGCCGCCGACGATCTCCAGCAGGCCTTTGACGCCGGAAGCCCGGCCGCGCTTATCCGGAGGCACCAGCTCCGGGATAAAGGCCTGGTAGGGACCCTGGGCTATGTTCGTCGCTATCTGCAAGAGACAGTAGACCACGAAGACGGCGGCGTAGCTCCAGGCCAGTCCCAGGCCGGGGATGAGCAGCAGGGCGAGAACGCCGCCCAGGAGGATGAAAGGCCGGCGGCGGCCCCAGCGGAAATCAGAGCGGTCGGAGACGGCGCCGGCGAGCGGCTGGACGAACATGGCCAGCAGCAGGCCGGTGAGGGTGAGGATACCGAGCGAGGTATTTTTCTGAGACTCGGGAACGAAATCGAGCAGGAGGACGGGGAGGGTAATGGTATGCAGGCTCTGCCAGAGGGCGGTCAGGGCAAAGCCAAAGACGGTGATCTTGAGGTAATAAAACCGGCCTAAAGGTTTAGAGTGCTGGTCTATCATGACTATCGCTTTGAGAAAAGAATAGCAGACGAGAGCCTAAAACTCAAAAATCAACACTCAAAACCACATCCCAAAACTAAAAGCTCCCCTCTGGTCAGTAGAGTTTTCCCCAAGCAGGAGTTCAGTATATAATCATGATATCATGTCAGAATATCCCCTCATCGAAGAGATATCCATGGCGCCGGATGC
>DAIQQC010000002.1:10689-16916 GCA_036787005.1 Dehalococcoidales bacterium
GAGCGGCTGCCAGCTAAAGCCATCAATGACCTGGAGCTGCCCGAATGCTACCTGGCTTTTTACGATGCGATCGTCGCCTTCGACCATAAAGACAATAAAACGTACCTGATATCAACAGGATTTCCGGAGCGGGAAGAGGGGAAAAGGCGGGGCCGGGCTGAAGCCAGGCTTAATGAGCTGCGAAATCTGGTCCTGCTTTCGCCACCCCCGTCCCCGATGAAAGAAACCCAAGGGGGAGGGGCAAAGCTCAAAGCCAACTTCTCCCACGAGGGCTACCTGGGGGCGGTGGCTAAAGCCAGAGAGTATATCGGCGCGGGGGATATCTTCCAGGTGAACCTCTCACAGAGGTTCGAGGTCGATATAAAAATACCACCCTACGAGCTTTACAGGCGCCTGCGGCAGATAAACCCGGCGCCGTTCGCCAGCTATCTGAACTTCGATAGAGTGTGCATCGCCGGGGCCTCGCCGGAAAGATACTTAAAATTACAGGGGGACATGGTGGAGACGCGGCCGATCAAGGGCACCAAGCCGCGGGGGAGAACGCCGGAGGAAGACCGGGCACTGGCGGCCGACCTGCTGGCGAGCAAGAAGGACCGGGCGGAGAACATCATGATCGTCGACCTGGAACGGAACGACCTGGGGCGGGTCTGCCGCTACGGCACGGTCAAGGTTACCGAGCTGGCGATACTGGAGACCTATCCGACGGTCTATCACCTGACATCGACGGTGGTGGGACGGCTCAGGGAAGGGATGAACCGCATCGACCTGCTCAAAGCCTCCTTTCCCGGCGGCTCGATAACCGGCGCCCCTAAAGTGCGCGCCATGGAAATAATCGACGAACTGGAACCGACGCGCCGCAGCGTTTACACGGGGTCGACAGGCTACCTCGGTTTCAGCGGCGAGATGGACCTCAACATCGTCATCAGGACGTTCATCATTAAAGACGGCCGGGCTTATTTCCAGGTGGGGGGCGCCGTCGTTTACGACTCCGAGCCCGAGGCGGAATACATCGAGACGCTGGACAAAGGCAAAGCCCTGATACAGGCGCTCGGGCTTTCGGCGAGAGAAATAACATGATACTGGTGATAGATAACTACGACTCGTTCACCTACAACCTGGTGCAGTTTTTGGGTGAGCTGGGGGAAGAGCCACGGGCCTATCGCAATGACGCCATCACGCTCGAAGAGATAGAGAGGCTGGCACCGAGCCATATCATAATATCACCGGGGCCATGCACGCCGCTGGAGGCGGGCATTTCCAACGACGTCATCCGGCATTTCCGAGGGAAGATACCGATACTGGGGGTGTGCCTGGGCCACCAGTGCATCGGCTACGTGTACGGGGGGCTGATAAAGCGGGCGGCGCTGCCAATGCACGGCAAAGACTCGGAGATATTTCACGACGGCAAGACGATATTCAAGGGCATAAAATCACCATTGAAAGGGGGGCGCTACCATTCGCTCGTCATCGCCCCGGAGTCAATACCGGCGACGCTGGAAGTCTCGGCAAGGACTGAGGACGGGGTGATCATGGGGGTAAGAAATGCCGCCGACAGTGTGGAAGGGGTACAGTTTCACCCTGAGTCGATCATGACGCCGGCGGGTCACGAGATACTGAGAAATTTCCTGAGCATGCCTATCCCGAGGGGGAGGTAATTATGGAAGAGATAGTGTATTTGAACGGTTCGCTGGTGCCACGCGCGGAAGCAAAAATATCCGTCTTCGACCACGCTTTTCTATACGGCTACGGCCTTTACGAGACGATGCGGGCGTATAACGGAAAAATCTTTCTGCTGGAGCGCCATGTTAAGAGGATGAGGAGCGCGGCGGAGACAATCGGGCTGGCTAAAAAGCTGGCAGGAATTGACCTCGTCAAAGCGTGTAAAGACACGCTTACTGCCAACGGGCTTAAAGACGCCCGCCTGCGCATAACCATCTCCAACGGAGAGTCAGATGTAACGCCGTGGGCGGACAACAGCGGCATACCCAACGTCGTGGTGACAGCACGGGCTTACACTCCTTTTAACGCGGCCAAATACAATGAAGGGTTCAGGGTCGGGATAGCGTCCGAGCGGCGCTGCCGGCAGTCGGTGGTGGCCACGATGAAATCGGTCAACCACCTGTCCAGCGTGATGGCGAGGATGGAGGCTACGGCTCTGGGGCTCGACGAGGCGCTGCTCCTAAACGATGAGGGGAACATCGCCGAAGGCGGCGGCTGCAACGTCTTTTTCGTGGGGGCGGGGACACTAATGACATCGCCGCTCGACAGCGGCATACTCCCGGGCGTAACGCGGGAAGTCGTGATAGAGATAGCGGGTGAGATGGGGATAAAAGTCAAAGAGACAGCTATCAAGCCGGGGGATCTCAAGAGATTCGACGAGGCTTTCGTGACCAACGCCATGATAGAGATCATGCCGGTAACGGCGGTCAGGGACGCCGGAGGCCGGATGCTTTATATAGGGTCGGGGAAGCCGGGCGGGACAACGCGGCGGCTCATGGCGGCCTACCGGGAAAAGGTAGAGAAGCCATAGGCCTCTTGTTTTTTAACCTCGACTAAAGCTATAATAAACGTACCTGAAGAAAGGAGACCCATATGCCGTCTTACGCGTATTTTCAAAAGAAAATAGTGCCCCTGGAGCAGGCGAACGTCAATGTCATGACCCACTGCATCCACTATGGCACGGGGGTCTTCGAAGGGATCCGCGGCAACTGGAACGCGGAAAAAAAGCAGACCTACATCTTCCGCCTGAAAGAGCACATGCAACGGTTAGCTAACGGCTGCCGCGTCCTGGAAATAAAGCTGCCACTAACCATCGACGAGATGTGCCAGAAGGCCGTGGAACTGGTGGCCAAATGCGGCTTCCAGGAGGACGTGTACATACGACCGCTGGCTTACACCAGCTCGCTGGCCCTCGGCGTACGCCTGCACAACCTGGAGCACGACTTCCTGATGTTTGCTTTTCCCTGGGGCCCCTACCTGGACAAGGACAAGGTCCAGTGCGGGGTCTCCTCATGGCACCGGCCGGAGGACAACGTCAATCCGCCGCAGGTAAAGTCGACCGGTATCTATATTAACAACGCATTAGCCAAAACAGAGGCCATCAACAACGGCTTCGACGAAGCGATCATGATGTCGCCGGACGGTTATGTATCGGAAGGCAGCGGCGAAAACATCTTCCTGGTAATGAAGGGGAAGCTTGTGACCCCGGCACCCTATAACAATATCCTCATGGGCATCACTCGCAACACGGTCATCGAACTCGCGAAAAACGAGCTGGGGCTGGAAACGACCGAACGCTCTATTTCCCGCGCCGAGCTATATTTCGCCGACGAGTGCTTCCTCACCGGGACGGCGGCGCATGTGACACCGGTAAACGAAATAGACCGGCGCCAGATAGGCGATGGCGAGATAGGGCCGGTCACGGCCAAGCTGCAGGAGCTATACGCGAAGGCTATAAGAGGCAATCACCCCAAGTACATGGAATGGTGCACGCCGGTATATAAGAAGTAATTAGTGGCGAGTTTCTTGTTACTAGAGACTAGTCCCCGCCGTCTCCCCCCGGAAGGTTAGCCAAGCTGCCTGACGACGGCGATAACCCTGCCCTGAATTTCCACGTTACCGGGGGCGGCATAAAGGGGCCGCATCTGGTCGTTGGCAGGCTGCAGGCGGACGTGGTCGGATTCCATATAGACCTTTTTCAGAGTGGCCTCTTTTTCTTCCTTGAGCCAGACAGCGGCCATCTCCCCATTTTCCACGGCGTTCACGTACTGCATGAGGACGATATCACCGTCATTAATAAGGGCGTCGATCATAGACGTGCCCTTGACCCGCAGGGCATAGATGCTATCCCTATCGCGGGTAAGTTCGCGGGGGACGTTCATCGTCTCGGCGGACGCGGTCACGTCCCAAGTATCGGGTGCGGGCACCGGGACAGGCTGGCCGGCGGCGATGATACCGATAACGGGGACGGCCACAAACAACTCGGCGGCGGGTTCCTTATTCAGCAACTTGATGCCGCGGGAGACATCGGCGTGGCGGCGCAGATAGCCCCTGCTCTCTAAAATATTGAGATTATAGTCGACGACAGAGGTGGAGCTAATCTTGCAACCGGCCTGGATATCCCGGATGGACGGGGGATAACCCCTTTCCGAAAGAAAGCGGTCGATGTAGCCGATGATGTGTTTTTGCTTATCGGACAGTCTTTTCATGTTCGCTCCCGTAATGATTACAGTCCCCTAACGAACACCTGTTCTAGAACAGTATATACCGGAAAAACCAGCCTGTCAACAGGGGATAAAAATAGTTTTATTTGTATTTGGCATCTAAGTGAAAACCTCACCCCTTCGACTTCGCTCAGGGCAAGCCCCTGCCCCTCTCCAGCCTGGAGCATTGAATAATCCAATAATTTTCTCGGCTGGAGAGGGGAGTAAAAGAGAGAGGGGAACCAAAGGGGGTGAGTAAAAAATCAACAATGGGTACACAGAACAATAGAAGAACTTAACCTAAAGCGAGCAGGTATTCCTTGAGCCAGGCCAGGGCGGCAGCAGCGGCGCTTTTCTTGTTCTGAGCGCGGGTGCCGCTGAGGCCGAGGCGACGATGGAAGACGCCGTCCTTAGAAGCGAGGCCGAGATAGAAAAGACCGACGGGCTTGCCCGGTGTGGCGCCGCCCGGCCCGGCGACGCCGGTATCCGATATACAGATATCGCAAGACAGGGCTTCGCGGCCGCCGGAGGCCATTTCCTCGGCGACCTGGGGCGATACGGCGCCATATTTCTTCAGAGTAGTTGACCTGACACCGACGAGCTTATTTTTTATCTCATTGCTATAACTTATCACCGAACCTTTAAAGTAGTCCGAGGAGCCGGGGACGCCGGTAACCAGATGTGAGATGAGACCGCCGGTGGCCGACTCCACCGCGCCGAGGGTCAGCCCGCGCCGCCGGAGCAGAGCGCCGATCTCAATCTGAATAGATGGCATGATACACCTCCCTTTACAGCCACGGGAAAACATTATGCCGGATATAGTTAAAGTTTTCCGCCACACGGTCGGCCCCGGTAACGATACCCATGTGACCGGGCAGCAGGTAATCGATGTCGAGGAGGGACAAAGACTCGATGGACTTTTTCAGCAGGACGCCGTCGCCGCCGGGAAGGTCGACGCGGCCGGTGTTCATCTCAAAGAGGACATCGCCGCAAATGAGTACCTTTTCTTTCCGGAGATAGAAGCAGATACAATCAGGAGAATGACCGGGGGACGGGAGCAGCTCCAGCACCAGATCGCCGCTCGTTAACGAACGCTCATCCAGCGTATCGTCGGTAGTGAACTCCGCCGGCTCGATGCCGAAAAGCCGGGCGCCGTCGATAACGACCAGTTGATAGTTGGCCTGCTGGACGGGGTGAAGGGCGATCTTCGCGCCGGATAACTTCTTGAAAGCCTCGTTAGCGCCACAGTGGTCGATGTGGAGGTGCGTGTTAACAATGACGCCAATATCCGCGGGGTCGATGCCGTCGGCTTTCATACCGGCCAACCGCGCTGCCAGGAAGTCGGCGCTGCCGGGGTCGATGATAACGCCGGGGCGGCCCCGGATAACGTAGGTATTGCAGTCCAGCCCGCCCTGCTCCGGGTACATGTATAGATTATTTATCAATTTCATGCTATATTATCTCCAAAGCCGGGAATGCCCGCAGACAATTATATACTATTAACAGCCGGAGAATAAACTGAGAAGGAGGGCAAAGCATGGGAATAATGGCGGCAATACTCGCGGGAGTGGGGGCAGTCTGCGCCGCGCTGGGGATCGTGGCGGCCCTGGACGTAGTGGAGGAGCCCATCATTCATGAGAACTTCACCTGGCCGTTCTGGTTCGGGCTGGCGGTGATATTGTTCCTGGGGGCGATAACGTCACTGATGGGACGCGGACCGGGCGGCGAAGACTAGCCTATCGATTATCGTAATAAGACGACAGCATTGAACGAAAAAAATCGGCAGGAAGGGCGCCGGCTGGAGGTAAAGGTCACACCTAACGCCGGCCGCAGCGAGGTCACGGACTGGAAAGACGGGGCGCTGCAGGTTAAGATAGCCGCGCCGCCCGAAAAGGGCAAAGCCAACAAGGAGCTTGTCGATTTCCTCAGCCGGGCGCTGGGCGTGAGAAAAGCGGCCGTTTCGATAGTCACCGGGCTGACAGGTAGAAACAAGACCATTGCAGTTGAGGGGATGAGCAGAGAAGA
>DAIQQC010000002.1:17016-43280 GCA_036787005.1 Dehalococcoidales bacterium
CGCTTCTCTTTATAGTCGGCGATGATCTTGCGACCGGTATCGGTGAGGCGGGCATAGCCGCCGCGGGCACCGCCGGTAGACTTCTCCACCAGTGGTGAGGGGGCAAGGCGATTCATGGCTTCGACCCAGAGCCAGGCGTTGCGATAAGCGAGATGCATCGAGCGGGCGGCCGCGGAAATAGACCCAAGCTGGTCGATGCGCTCGAGGAGCGTCGCCCGGCCGAAACCCATGAAAAGCTTGCCGTCCTTCTCCAGCCAGACCTTGCTCCGGACCACGATGCCCGACTCGGGCTGATGGCCGGAGCGGAGCCCGTGCTTGATGCCGAAGTCCGGGACCTTGTTTTCCTCGGATTTTTTCCTGGCCATAAGCTGTGGCGCCCCCGAATTTGAATATTATCAGCAATATAACGGCGTGTCAAACCAATGAGGCGCTCCGTTATTTTTTAAGATCCCCCACCTGGAACTACCCGTTTGTGATTTTTTTGTGACTTTTTTGCCGCGTTTTGTGATGTATTTTGCCTCCGTCATAGCCTAAGATATGAATGATATGCAGACTTCGCAAAGAACACGTCAAACACACAGGGCAACATAAGCGCCAGATGAAAAAGGAGTAAAGCTTGCCCAGGAGAAATTACCGACAGAACGTCAGGCTGACATCGCGGGACATCGCCGACTACTGCCAGGTCAGCAAAAGCACGGTGCTCGAATGGATCAAGAGTAAAGAGCTTAAGGCTTTCCGACTCCCCAGCGGCCATTACCGCATAGATAAAAAGGACTTCAAAGATTTCCTGGTGAAATGGGACATGCCGGTCAATGGCTGGTTGTTCAATAACGACGGCGATGGCGAAATGGAGAGACAATTAAGGGCATGATGAGACACATGAATACACCTGACGGTATGATGGAAGCAATCGCGCGCGGGGTGCAGGCCCGCCTGGAAGAAAAAACCGGATACTCGCGGTGGCTAACGAAGGAGACGGTCGAAATAGCGCGGGCGCTGGGAGTACCGGACAGGGAAATCGAGAGGTGGGTGAACCAGCGGGAGACCCGGCTGGCTGACAGCGAGGAAAGAATCCGGGATTTAAAATCAAGGCTGGTGAGAGCCGGACTATAAGAAGACCGACAGAAAAAACGCGTGTTAAAGAGGGGTTCAGCCCCCTCTTTTTTTCTTACGAGGAACTCAACTGGATGAGCTGACCAATCATGTAGCTGCACTTGTCCGAGGCCAGGAAGGCCACCACGGGCGCCACATCACGGGGTTCGCAAAGTCGATGCAAGAGCGAAGCCTGTTTCTCCCCTTCCAGCATGGCTTTAGGGGCGCGCCATACCAGACCGGTCTTGCCGAGCCCGGGCCCGACGGCATTAACGATGATGCCGTATTGAGCGACCTCACGCGCCAGGGCTTTAGTGAACTGGACGACGCCGCCCTTGGCAGCGCCGTAAATAGAGATATCGGGGAACCCCTGCCCGCCGGAGGTATTAACGATGCGGCCGTATTTTCTATTGATCATGTGGGGCAAAACGGCACGGGCGACCCGCATCTGGCCGACCAGATTGGTCTGGATATCGAACTCCCAGTCTTCTTCGGTCATCTCGATAAAGGGACGGAGCCGGCTGGAAGCACCGGCGTTATTCACCAGGATATCGATCCGGCCGAACTTCGCTATGGTCTTTTCGACCATAGCATCGACCTGACGCTGTCTGGTAACATCGGCCTTGACCGCCAGGGACCGACGGCCTAAAGTCCTGACCGCGGCGGCGGTCTGCCGGGCGCCTTGAAGATCGATATCGGCGCAAACAACGTCACACCCCTCCTCAGCCAAGGTCAGGCAGATGGCCTTGCCGTAGCCGATCTGGCTGCCCGACCCGGTAACGATCGCCACTTTATCTTTCAAAAGCAAGTCCATTGTTCGCCTCCTTTTCCAACTCGCCCCAAGAGTATAAACTAAACTTTCTTATGTTTCCAGCGGCCGGACTTGAAGTAGATAATAAAAATAATCGCCGATGAGACGGTATCCGCTACCAGTGCCCAGCGGATGCCATAGACCTGCAGATTGGCTACATGAGGCAGGATGAACGCCAGCGGTACGCGGATGCCCCACATCGTGACAAGGTCGACGATAAAGGCAATTAACGTATCGCCAACGCTATTCATCACGCTCATCATCACCATCATCAGCCCGTTGAACATATAGCTAACGGTCTGTATCTTGAGGAAGTTGCCAGCCATGTCTATGAGACCAGGCTCGGCGTTAAAAAGCTTGACGATATAGTCCGCCCATATCAGTACGGCGATAGTAAAAATGAACATCAAACCGGTAAAGATGCCGACGGCCGTCCAGGCGGTCTTCTCCGCCCGCTGTGGTTGAAGAGCCCCCAGGTTTTGGGCGGCCAGGATGCCCGCCGCCGCACCGAGACCCATGGCGGGCATTAGTATCAGCATATCGATGCGGGATACCAGCATATGGCCGGCGATGGCGAGGGTGCCAAAGGGAGTGATGAACCACATGAAAACGATGCTGCCGATGTTCATGTGGATCCCGCCGAGCGAAGCCGGGATACCGATCTTAACGATACGCCAGATCATCGACCAATCGAAGCTGAAGTTACGGAGCGTGATACGGAGGCGGGTCTTCCCGCTAAAGATAATCCAGAGGGAAATGGCGGCGAAAACGCCCTGGGCGATAATGGCCGCCAGGGCGGCACCCCTCACACCCAGGGCGGGGAAAATGCCCCACCAGCCGAAAATCAGGAAGGGAGAGAGGATGATATTGAAGAGACGGGTGCCGAGGCTGATCTTCATGGGGGTCTTAGCGTCGCCGGAGGCCTGCATAATCCGCTGGGCCAGACTGGCAAAGGACATGGTAAACGTGCCGATAAGCTCGATGCGCAGGTAGATGGCACCGAACTCAATCACATCCGGCTCGAGCTTCCAGAGGCTCAAAATCGACTCGGCGAAGAACATGCCGATGATTGCCAGGAACAGCGAAAGGGCGGCGCCGATGACGAAGGCCTGCTGAGAGGCATGGTTAGCCCGGGCGTCATCGCCGGCGCCTACCGAGCGGGCGATAATGGCTTGCAGGCCAGTGAAGATACCGAATATCAGGGAGTTGATGAGCATGACGATGGTGCCGGACATCATGACGCCGGCCATAGGGGCCGAGCCGAGCCTGCCTATCCAGATGGCGTCAATAAAAGGCCCCAGCGTCATCAGGGTAGAACTGACGGTCATGGGCCAGGCGAGCGACCAGAGATTGCCGGTGATGCTACCTTTGGTCCAGTCCCGGAGCCCGGGGTTTGGTCTATTTTTATCGCCGGGCGATTTGTCTTCAGTCAAGCCAAGTCCCTTACTGAGGCATCACGAAGCTCGTCGTCCTGTCATTAACGTGCACGGTATAGGTTTCACCGGGGGCAAAATCCGAGCCCAGATTTTCAAACTTTTCAAAGGTAGTGAAGACCTGAGAACAGACGGCGTCCCGGGGACGCTGGACCGTGACGATGATTTTAAAAGTGCTGACGCTGCGTTCCGTCGTCAGGTCATGGAAAGTGGTGCAGCTGTCATTGAGGCCACCCTTGATATAGACCTGTACCTGAGGAGGATCAGAGATGAGCATCATAACCGAAATCTCTTCAATCTGAGCCAGTTTGATCTCCAGGTCCCCGGCGGCTTCAAACACCGACTCCTCACAACCGCCTGCCGGCAAGACCAGCAGCAAAGCGGCGACTAGATAAAAGACCTTCTTCATGTTAAGGGCCCCAGACATAGCGTTCCGTGGACTGGTGGGGAAGGGGGGACTCGAACCCCCATGCATTGCTGCACCAGATCCTAAGTCTGGCCCGTCTGCCAGTTCCGGCACTCCCCCACCGATACTATCCCGTACTATAGCATTTTGGCGAGCGTGGCTCAAGTAGATTGTGATCTATTTTATACTCACCCCCGACCTCCTCTCAAACAGTCTCGAATTTATTTTTCGGGTATCTCATGTTTGAGAGGGGGAACAAAGAGAGAGGGGCCGTGACCCCTCTTAAACACCCCGGTCAGCACTTCTTACCATATGAGCATGTATCTTTTATCATTCCCCTATTGACAAGCGGCAGGGCGGGTGCTATTATACCTAGTTGTTCTATGTATTATATTCATCGAGGTATAACACCGGCCGGGGCAGCCGTACCAAAGATAAAAATTCTTAAGAGGAGGCCTGATTACTATGAAGTTATTGAGTCTGGCAGTCTGTTCGATCGGCATCTGGATATTCCTGGCCACAATCGTTGATGGAGAATGGGTCAGCATCGTCTTCGGTATACTGACCGCCCTGCTGGCGCTCGGCGGCGCCTTCATGAAATCCGAATAAGTTGACCTGAAGAAGCATTTACCCGGACGGACGCCCCGGCCAAATTTATAAATTGAGCTCAAGACTCTTGCAAAGACGGAAAATCTTTGCTACTATGGACATACATCGAGATTCTAAGTAAATACGCCGGACGAGGTGATTCAAGTGGTATCAAAACATGATTTAATCAAAGGCAGTTCCAATTCGCTCCTGCTCAGCTTGCTGGCGGGGCAATCGATGTACGGCTACCAGATAGTCAAAGAACTCGAAACGAGGAGCCAGGGGTACTTCAAGTTTAAAGAAGGCACCCTGTACCCGGCGCTGCACCGGCTGGAAAAAGCCGGGCTGATCACCGGGAACTGGCAAATGCTGCCCAACGGGCGGCAGAGGCGTTATTACCAGATAACCGCCAAAGGACAGGCCGAACTGAACGAAGAGAAAGTACAGTGGCAGGACTTCCTGATAGCCATCAAGATGATACTACAGCCGGAACCCTCGAGGATATAGGAAGGTCGGCAGAGTGGCACCGGAACTGACGCAGTACCTGGAGAACATCAGGGGCAAGGCCAAACTCGGGCCCGCGGACGAAAGCGGGGTCATGAGCGAGCTCAGGGCGCACATCGAAGACAGGGTGGACGAGCTGACGGAAAGCGGGATGACGGAAGAGGAAGCCCTCAAGACATGCCTGGGCCAGATGGGCAGTACCAAGATGATCGCCCGCCAGATATACGAAGCCTACAGCCAGGGCAGCTGGAAACAGGTGCTGATGGCGTCGATGCCCCATCTGCTTTTCGGCGGGCTCTTCGTCCTGAACTGGTGGCACTATCCCGGCTGGCTATCGATAATACTGGTGCTTATCCTAGCGACGGCCGTCTTCGGGTGGAGCCGGGGGAAACCGACCTGGCTTTTCCCGTGGCTGGGCTATACCCTGCTGCCGGTGCTGGCGGCGGGCATTCTGCTGCTATATGTCCCGGCCGGCTGGTCGTGGCTAGCGCTACCATTTTACATACCGCTGGCGCTGTGGTGGCTGTTCCACGTCATCGTACAGACGACGCGGCGCGACTGGCTACTAAGTACAGCCATGCTTCTGCCTTTCCCGATCATCGCCGGCTGGTTCCTGGCAATATCGCCCTCGGGTAAAATCAACGAAGACAGCCTCCAGCGCCTTTCCTACCTGGCGCCCTGGATAGGGCTGAGCTTTCTGATCATGGCGGCGACCACGGCGACGTTCATCCGCCTGCGGCAACGTTCGCTGAGGGTCGGTCTGCTGGCAGCGTCGGGGATGCTGACACTGATGCTGGTGGTATACTACAGCACCGGACGCTTCGCCATCGCGACGTTCCTGGGGCTGGCGCTGGTGATGTGTGGGCTATTCCTCACTCCTCCACTCCTGGAACATTACCTGGCCAGAAAAAGGCGGCGCACGTTACCGGATAAAAAAATGCGGCTGGCCTGAAGAAAGAATCCGGAGGCAGGACAACGCAACAAAAAGTAGCTATTGTGACCGACACCACCGCCTGCGTCCCTGCGGAACAGGTAAGCCGTTACCACATCGAGGTAGTGCCAATCCAGCTGATCGTGGATAACAGGACATACCGGGACGGTATCGATATCAACCCCACCGAGTTTTACGCCCTGCTACGGCAGGCAAAAAAAACACCCAGCACCGCCAGCTCTTCACCGGAGAGCTACCTTGAAGCCTTCCAGCGGGCCAGCCTGAGAGCGCCCAGCATCCTTTGCCTGACGGAACCGTCCAAGTTCAGCGCCATGCTCAACTCCGCGCGCATCGCGGCGGACATGGCCGCGGACACCCTGCGCGGGACGAGTATAGAGATCATCGACGGCACGACCGCCGCCGCAGGACTGGGGCTGGTCGCCCTAGCGGCCGCGAGGGCCGCGGCGGAAAACAAGCCCCCGGAGACGGTAAAAGAAATCGCCCGGGAAGTCATGTCCAGGGTGAACCTGATGGCGACCCTCGACACCCTAGAGTATCTGGCCAAGAGCGGACGCGTACCGCAGGCCGCCGCCATGGTAAACCACATCCTTAACATCAAACCCATCTTCAGCCTGAACCACGCCGACGCCCACACCGTGGGCCTGCCGCGGACGATGAAAAGCGCTATCAACCGCATGCTCAAGATGATGAAACCCCTGGTAAAAAAGGGGCATCCACTGCACGTGGCCGTCATGCACGCCGACGCACTGGAGCAGGCGGAGACTTTCAAGAACCGGATCAGCGCCCAGTTCGAGTGCCGCGAGATATTTATCACCGAGTTCACGCCGGTCATGGGAGTGCATACCGGACCGGGGCTCATCGGCGTGGCCTTTTACGGGGAATAAAGACCACCCTAGCCAACCATCCCCAAAACATCTATAATTACTAGAGCATGGAAAACACCCGGACGGACGCAGACGTCCTCCGCCCGCATTTCATGGTATATACATCCGGAGATATTACCCCCGCAGTGGAAGAAATCTTGAGAGCAGTGAAGAATAAAGGAGACCACCGTGGAGATTAAGGCGATAACCGGCACCATTGTTGAGATAGAAACCGATGCCATAATAGTGAGCCATTACGAAGGAGCGAAGCGGACGGAAGGAGACGCAGCGGCGGCGGATAAAGCGCTGGGCGGCGTGATAACACAGCTGGTCAAGCAGGGCGATATTAAAGGCAAACTGAACGAGGTCAATATCATACATAGCCTGGGCAGGTTGCCGGCGAGCCGGGTGGTGGTGGTAGGGCTGGGTAAGAAGAAGGAACTCAACACCAACAAAGTGCGCGGC
The DNA here is from genome assembly GCA_036787005.1 of Dehalococcoidales bacterium. Lineage (GTDB taxonomy): Bacteria > Chloroflexota > Dehalococcoidia > Dehalococcoidales > RBG-16-60-22 > JBFYTX01. Next base: position 24,131 of record DAIQQC010000002.1, read on the forward strand.
GCGGCGGCCGAGGCCTGCCGCTACCTCAGGGGAAAAGGAGTGGCGAATATCGCCACCGGCGTCATAGGTACCGACGCCGGGATCAAGACAGAAGACGCCGTCCAGGCGATGACCGAGGGGGCATTACTGGGACTTTACACTTTCCGGCGGTACATTACCAGGCAGGAAAACGGCTTCGGGGAGATCAAACAACTGACGATAGTCGGCCAGGAGAAAAGACCGATAGAAAAGGCCATCGAGAGGGGGAGGATAATCGCCGGGGCAGCCATTTACGCGCGGGACATGGTCAACGAGCCGGGCAACTACATGACCCCGACCCGCATGGCCGAGACCGCGAGGCAGGTCGCTAAAGAATACGGGCTCAAGGTGGAGGTCTTCGATAGAGAAAAGATGAAAGAGCTGGGGATGGGAGGTCTTCTCGGGGTATCACAGGGGAGCCAGCAACCGCCGAAATTTATTATCCTGAGCTATAAAGGCCGAGATTCCAATGACATAGATCTAGCCCTCGTGGGCAAAGGCCTGACGTTTGATTCCGGCGGCATATCCATCAAGCCAGCCGAACACATGGAAGACATGAAGGGGGACATGGCCGGCGGGGCTTCGGTAATGAGTACTATCATGGCGGTTGCACAGCTTAAACTTAAGATTAATGTTACCGCGCTAGTCCCGGCTACAGAAAACATGCCCTCCGGTTCAGCCCAAAAGCCGGGAGATGTCATCATAGCCATGAACGGCAAGACTATCGAAGTGATCAATACGGACGCCGAAGGGCGACTAATCCTGGCCGATGCCCTGAGCTACGCCGTGAAAAACGGCGTTAAAGCCATCATCGACGTAGCGACCCTGACCGGCGCCTGCCAGATAGCGCTGGGGAAAATCACCATCGGGGCTTTCACCAACAACCAGCCCCTCCTGGACAAGGTGGTCGCCGCCAGCAAAGAGGTGGGCGAGCCGACCTGGCAGATGCCCATGTTCGACGAGTATAAAGAGATGATCAAGAGCGACATCGCCGACATCAAGAACACCGGCAACAGGTATGGGGGAGCGATCACCGCGGCCAAATTCCTCGAGGAGTTCGTGGGCGAGACGCCCTGGGTGCACCTGGACCTGACCGCGTCCGATAGCGATAAAGACAAAGGTTACATCGTAAAAGGGGCGACCGGAGCGCCGGTGAGGACGCTAATCAACGTGGTCATGGGGATGGCGAAAAAATAATAACTCCGGCAAGGAGGACGACATGAAGATCAAATACCTGGCCCACGCCGCATTCCTGATCACTTCGGACTCCGGCTTTAAAATCATCACCGACCCGTACACGGCCGGGGGCGGCATTAAACACGGGGAGATAAAAGAGACGGCGGACGTGGTGACCATCAGCCATGAACACGGGGACCATAATAACGCCGGCGTTATCAAGGGCAATCCGCAGGTGCTGAGGGAAGCCGGAATGGTGAGGGGCATCAAGTTCAAGGCGGTGCCCGCCGCCCACGACAACCAAGGGGGGAAACAGCGGGGCAAGAACATCATTTTCTGCTTCGAGGTGGACGGCGTCAAAGTCTGCCACTGCGGCGACCTGGGGCATGAACTCAACGCAGAACAGGTCAAGGCCACCGGCGCGGTGGATGTGTTGATGATACCGGTGGGGGGCTTCTTCACCATCGACGCGAAGACCGCCACCAGGGTGGGGGAGCAGCTCAAACCCAAAGTGATCATCCCGATGCACTTCAAGACGGAAAAACTGGACTTTCCCATCGCCGGCGCGGACGAGTTCACCAGAGGCCAGGGTAACGTAACACATGTCAACGGCAGCGAAATCGAACTCAAGGCGGGAAACCTGCCCGCGGCGACGCAAATAATGGTGCTGAAGCCGTCGTTATAGAAAGCTATGATAAATCCCAAAGAAATAAATCTTATAATCTTCGACCTTCACGGCACGCTCTCGGATTCTGTCAAGCCAATGTATGAGGCCATCAAGAAGGTTTATACCCGACTGGGATGGGAGGTCTTTTTCAGCGAAAAGGAACTAGAAAGCTATCTTGGAGCGCCATCGGACGAGTACTACCGGCTAATCACGCCCAAAGAAAAACAGGCGTCATGGCAGGAAACACGAAAGGCCATACGTGAAGAGTCGGAGCGGACCTTCAAGACGTCAGCCAGGCCCTATCCCGGCGTTAAAGAGACCCTGGAAACGCTTAAAAGACGGGGGTATCGGCTGGCCCTTTACAGCGGCTCTTCCGGCCGGCGCATGGACAATGTCATCTCTCCGATGGGTGTCAAGCACGTTTTTGACTATATCAAGAACCCGGAAGACAACAGCCTTAATAAGACCGAACTGGCCAAGAAGCTCATCGACAGATTCAAAGCCAAGGCGGCCATTGTCGGGGACAGCAGGCAGGATATTGAGGCCGCCCGGGCAACCGGCTCTTTATCCATCGGGGCGCTTTACGGTTACGGCGGAGAAGAACCGGGGCAAGCGGACATCACCATCAACGAATTCGGAGAATTACTGACCATTTTCAATAAAGAAAATTCATGATAAATCCTGCCGAGGTAAACCTCATCATCTTCGACATGGACGGGACAATCGTCCCCTCTTTACCCGCTGTTTACGAATCGATCAAAAAGGCTTTCAGCAAGCTGGGATGGGCGGTCAACTTCAATCCGGAAGAAATCAACCAGTTCTTCGGCGTGACGACGGCATCGACGAAGGGCAGCATGTATGAATTCATCACACCGAAGGACAGCCAGTTGACCTTAGATGAAGTAAGAGATAGAGTACGGGCGGAATACGCCGCGGTTTTCCACGAGATGGGGCAGACATACCCGGGCGTGAAGGAAACGCTCAAGACGCTCAGGAAGAGGGGTTATAAGCTGGCCCAATACACCAACGCCTCGATCATGTATCGCGACATCATTATGTCAGCTCTGGACATGCTAGAGTATTACGACTACATTGAATGCATCCAGGAAAACAACCTCAACAAGATTGGGCTAGTGAGGAAAATCAGGGAGAGGTTCGGGGGAATGACGGCGGCGATAGTGGGCGACAGGTGCCACGACATCGAGGCCGCGCGGGAGACCGGCTCTTTAGCCATCGGGGCCCTTTACGGCTACGGCGGAGAAGAACCGGAACAGGCAGATATAACGATAAAGAAATTTGAGGATCTGCTGGAGATTTTCGACCGGAGACCGCCTATTTTCGAAAAGTTACTCGGCGAAATCAAGAGGAGAAAAAATAAAAACAGACCGTTCGTGATAGGGATAAGCGGGATAGACGGGGCGGGAAAAACGAGCTTCGCGGAGTCGTTCGGAAAATACTTAATAACCCAAAAATATGAGACTCAAGCAATCCACCTCGACGATTTTCACAATCCTAAAGCTATGAGATACGCCGGGGAAAACGAAGCGGATAATTACTATACCCGCAGTTTCAATATCAACCTCATCAAGGAAAAGCTACTAAAACCATTGAGCCGGAAAAGGGCTTTTTCCAAGAGGATGACCGTCCTCGACTGGCGCACGGATAAATTCGATACCGAGAGGAAATATGTCTTTAACCAGAATACGATCGTGATTTTCGAGGGGGTGTTCCTGTTCCGTAAGGAGCTGGCACTCTATATAGACTATAAAATCTTCCTCGACATACCGTTCGAGGAAAGCAAAAGGCGGGCGCTAATCAGGGATTCCAAGGCGGATACTCATAAGTACGATACTAAATACCTGCCCGCCCAATCGAGATACCTGGAAGAATACCCGCCGGAAAAAACGGCCGATATGGTCATCGATAACAGCGATTGGGAATATCCGCGTCTCAAATGCACCGGGAAACCGTAACGATTTTCTCACAGATTTTTACCGCAACCCAAAATACAGTACCTCGACCCCCTATCCATGCTTGACTCCCTATGATAGAATTATATATAGGGGGTAAAGCCGCGTATTTAGAACAGGAAGAAAATTGGAGATAAGCGGGATTGTTCTAGCAGGCGGCAAGAGCCTACGCCTGGGTCACGACAAGGTTTTAGAGAAGATAGGTGATACAACTCTACTCGAACGAGTAGTCTCCCACATCGCTCCATTCAGTAAAGACATTATTATAGTGACGGCTAACGAGAGGACTTTTGCGCCCTTGGCAAAGCACCCTAAACTAAAAATCGTGTCCGATATCCTGCGCGGGCAGGGCTCGCTGGGAGGCATATATACCGGACTGGTAGGGTCAAGTTCATTTTATAACCTGGTTGTGGCGGCGGACATGCCTTTTTTAAACGAGGCTTTACTGCGCTACATGATAGAAAAATCAGAGGGCTACGACTTTATCCTGCCGCGGGTTAACGGTCTATTCGAGCCGCTACACGCCGTCTACTCCCGGAACTGCATCGAAGCAATAAAAAAGATATTCGGACAGGGCAAAAAAGTAATCATCGAGCTATTCAACTACGTCAAAGTCAGGTATATCGAAACCGAAGAAGTTGAGAGATTCGACCCCAAGCACCTGAGTTTTTTCAATATCAACACCAAAGAGGACCTGGAGCTGGCCAAGCAAATAGCCGGAGGAGCCGGGGAATAAATGTTGACCGTCGAAGAGGCGCTGGAAAAAATACTCGATGAGGTAGAACCACTGGAAGCGGAGTCCGTGGCGATACTGGACACGCTGGGGCAGGTGCTCGCCGAGGACATCAGGTCCGATATCAACGTGCCTCCGCTGGACAACTCCGCCATGGACGGTTACGCCGTGATAGCGGCGGACACACGAAACGCCGGCGAGAAAACACCTAAATACCTCAAGATCATCGATACGGTTATGGCCGGCTCAATCTCCAGAAAAAAGGTAGTACAGGGCACGGCAATAAGGATCATGACGGGGGCACCGTTACCTAAAGGGGCGGACGGCGTCGTCCAGTTCGAGCACACGGATGAGGGAAAAACCACGGACAACACCAGGGTGGGAGTCCTGGAAGAAATACAGTCAGGCCGGAACGTACGGAAGGCCGGGGAAGACATCAGACGCGGCACGACCATCCTGAAAAAAGGCACCATCATCAGGGCGTCGGAAATAGGCCTGATAGCTTCGCTCGGCTGCAGCAAGGCAAGAGTCATCAGGCGGCCGGTGGTAGCCGTCCTTTCCACCGGTAACGAACTGGTGAAGCTCGAGAGTCCCCTGCCCGAAGGCAAGATCTATGACAGCAACCTCTACAGCATCGCCGCACTGGTCAAGAGATACGGATGCATCCCTAAAGTACTGGGGATAGCCCGGGACGACGAAAAAGAGCTCGTGGCCGGGCTTAAGGAGGCACAGGACACCGACATGCTGCTGACTACCGGTGGCGTTTCCATGGGCGATTATGACATGGTCAAAGACGTCCTGGCCAGAGACGGGAAGATGGTCTTCTGGCAGGTGAAGGTAAAGCCGGGGAAACCACTGGCCTTCGGCAAGATCAAGGGCAGGGACAAACAAGGCGGGGAGAAAAGCATACCGCACCTGGGACTGCCCGGCAATACCGTGAGCTGCATGGTAAGCTTCGAGCTGTTCGTGCGGCCGGCGCTACTGAAAATGATGGGAAAAACGAACTATACCAAGCCCGCGGTAACGGCCATCATGGAAGAGACCGTCAAGAACGACGCGGGACGCCGGCTATACAACCGGGCCATCATCGAAAAGCGCGACGGGCATTACTACGCCCGGATGACGGGGTCGCAGAGCTCGGGCGTATTATCGTCGATGTCGCTGGCTAACGGGCTGGTGCTCATCCCGGAGGGAAAAACCATCAATAAAGGCGGGACCGTCCAGGCGCTCATGCTGGACTGGAACGAGGAAGTCAACATTTAACGGACGTAATATGCGTTTAATCATTTCGATAGTAGGAAAGTCAGACTCCGGCAAGACAACGCTGCTGGAAAGCCTGATCGCCGAACTAAAGCGGCGCGGGCACAAGGTGGCCATCGTCAAGCACTCACACCACGCCGATGACCTCGACTCGGCCCACAAAGACACCTGGCGCTTCACCAGGGCTGGCAGCGAGATCTCCGCGATCAACTCGCTTGATCACCTGGCCATCTACCGCCGCATGGACCACTACTTCGACCCGCAGGAAATATCTGATTTTATATTGTGGGACTACGACGTCATCCTCACCGAGGGATTCAAGGGCAGCAGCTACCCAAAGATAGAAGTCCACCGCCGCGAGCAGGGTAAAGAACTGCTGACCGATCCCCAGCAGCTGCTGGGGGTAGTCACCGACGAACCGCTGGACGTCAAAGTGCCGCAGTTCTCCCGGGACGACATTAACGGCATCGCCGCTCTGATAGAAAAAGCGATAGCGGGTCGGCGGGAGGAAAACGAAGTAGACCTGGTAGTCAACGGCGCTAATGTCCCACTCAGTCCATCGCTTAAAGACCTGCTCGCACGGACGGTCGCCGCCATGATACCGGCACCGGGCAACAACGGCGAGATAAAGAACCTGCATTTTTCCCTGAGGAGGAAGGCTTGATATACGAGTCCGCTGACTTTGTATTCAAGGTGCCCTCGGTGGTATCCAGGGCGCGGCGCGTCCTGATCAAGCCCAGCGCCTTATACCCGCTGCCCTACCCGGTGAGCACCAGCGCGGACATGCTGGCGGCCATCATCTCCAGCATCAGGAGGGTTAGTGACGCGGACATTTTACTCCTGGAAGGCACGCCGGGCGGTGTACCGACGCGCCCGATCTACCAGGCGCTCGGTTATAACTTCCCGAGGGTGTTGACGCTGGACGTCAAGGACTGTATCTTCGTGGAAGTGGACAATCCGCTGCCGAAGCCTTTCGCCATGCCCACCTTCTGGGTTCCCAATGTGATACTTTCGAGCGACTACCTGATAACCGTGGCGCCGCTCAAGACCCACAACGGCTCGGGCAGCTTCAGCATCAGGAACCTGCTCTCGCTGCTGCCGAGCAGCAAGTACGGCGGCGACACCCCCGGCGGCTGGGACAGCCTCTACTCGCTGGGGATAGACAAAGTGCTGGCCGACCTCTATTTTACGCTGCCGTTCGACATGGGAATAGTCGAAGCGAGGCAAAAGTTCGCCGTCAAAGAAGAACCGAACGGCGGGGAAGTGGAAGAATTTGACAAGGTGTTCCTGGGCGAACCGTTCGAGGCCGATTCCGAAACGGCGGAAGCGCTGGGATTGAAAATCGGCTACCTCGACCTGATAAAATCAGCCAAAGTAGAACTCGACGTTTAAGGACTGAGATTACGACATCCCGGGCTATCTGCCTTCGGTACCTTCGCAAACATCTTTCGGTTGATCTATGGCCGGGACCTCCATCGCGAGCTTGTCCATTTCCAGCTGGACGGGGATGGGATAATCGCCGGTAAAGCAGGCCAGACAGAAGTTCTCCCTGGGGAGGCCAACCGCTTTTATCAGACCGGGGATGCTCAGGTAACCAAGCGTATCGGCGCCGATAAACTTGCAGATCTCAGGGATGCTCTTCTGGGCGGCGATAAGCTCGCGACGCGTGGCCATATCAACACCGAAGAAGCAGGGGTAGCGGATGGGCGGCGCGCAGATCCTCATGTGCACTTCTTTAGCACCCGCCTTGCGCAGCAGCCTGACCACGCTGGGCGTAGTCGTACCGCGCACGATGCTGTCGTCAACCACCACCAGGCGCTCGCCGTCGAGCATCTGAGGCATAGGATTGAACTTCAGGGCAACGCCCAGGTCGCGCAGGCGCTGGTCGGGTTCGATAAAGGTGCGCCCTACGTAGCGGTTTTTCACCAGACCTTCCGCGACCGGAATACCGGACTCCTGGGCATAGCCCACGCCGGCGGCGGTAGCGGATTCCGGCACGCCAAAAACGAGGTCGGCGTCAACAGGATGCTCGATGGACAATCTCGCGCCCATGGCCTGACGTGCCTTATAAAGCAGCTTGCCGTTAATGACGCTATCGAGGCGGGCAAAGTAAATATATTCAAAGATGCACAGCCCGTGCCGTCCCGGCTCGCCAGGATAGCTGGTCACACCGTTTTCATTGATGACAACAACCTCTCCGGGCTCGACCTCTCTCAAGACCCTGGCGCCGATATGGTCGAGGGCGCAGGTTTCCGAGGCGACGACATAACCGTGGTCGACGATTCCCAGCGATAAAGGACGCACACCCAGGGGATCTCTCACAGCGTAAAGCTCCTCAGGGGTTATAATAACCAGGGAATAGGCGCCTTGAACCCGGCGCATGGCCGTCCGTATTCGCTCCACCCAGTTCTTACCGGGGGTAGCGAGGACAAGGGTGGCGATAACCTCGGAGTCCGAGGTTCCCCGGAACGTATAACCGAGCCCAGTCAACTCTTCCCGGAGCCGCGGGGCGTTGATGATGTTGCCATTGTGAGCGATGCCGATGGTATGGCCGTCGCCGCCAACGATGAAAGGCTGGGCGTTGATGGCGCGGCTGGAGCCGGTGGTAGAATAACGATTATGACCGATAGCGATATGACCGGTCAGGGGCCTTAGTGTCTCTTCGGTGAAGACATAGGAAACGCGTCCCATGCCGGTATAGACTCTGATCTTTTTACCATCGGCGGTAGCGATGCCGGAGCTTTCCTGGCCGCGGTGCTGGAGGGCAAAGAGGGCGAAAAAGGTTAGACGGGCTACATCTTCATCCGGGGAATAGACACCAAAAATGCCGCAAGACTCGTGCAAGAAAAACCTGCCTCAACAGAACGTCCTGGCGAACTCTCCACTCTTATTATAGCTTACCGGTAGACGGCGGGTCAATCGAGCCTGAACCCAGCCACGATACGATGGCATCTATCACCCGCTGGTCCCGGCGCAGGCGATGGCCGGCGCCGTCGATAATGACGAGCTTCTTCGGCGGCAGGGCCTTCTCATAAAGCCGGTGCGCGTGCTCAACGGGAACATTGGAATCCATATTGCCATGGATAATCAACAAAGGCCGGGGCGAGACGGCAGCGATATGGTTTATTGGGTCAATGCGTTTACAGTCGGCGGCCCACTGTTCGACCGAAGGGGGAAAATCGTCATCCCGGAAAGCGCCGATATCACGGAAATGATCCACCCAGGCCTGCCAGCTATCACCGACGGAAGGTTTGAACTCCGCGGGAGAGCTGCAGGCGACTACCCGCGAAACACGGGCGTCAAGCGAAGCCACGTAAATTGCCACAGCCGCGCCGGCACTGAACCCGACCAGAGACAGGCGGGACTTATCAAAGCTATCAAGTCCCCAGAGGTAGTCCAGGACACCCTGCAGGTCGCGAGTCCATCCCAGCAGGTCATAATTACCGCCGCTATCTCCCGAGCCGCGGAAATTGAACCAGTAGACAGCCAGGCCGCTGCGGCAAAGCTTTTCCGCCAGCTCCGGGTAGCCGCCGTCGCCGGGCTGGGGAGGGTTCGGGGCGCCGTGACAGAGACAGACCAGCGGGTATTTCCTGTCCAGGTCAGGCAGGAAAAGCTGCCCCACAAGGGAAAAACCTTCAATCTGCAATATCGATGTGTCCGTAATCATACAATGCCTCAACGAGACAGGTTATCTTACAGCCATACGAAAAATCCGCTTAAATATATCTGCCCATCGCTTTAGCGATAGTCCGGAGCTCGTCCATGAGACGGGAGAAATCCGAGAGCGAGAGCGATTGAAGACCGTCGACGAGGGCTTCCTTAGGATTGGGATGGACCTCGATAAGCAGGCCGTCGGCGCCGGCGGCCACGGCCGCCTTGGCGATAGCCGGCACCAGCGAATAGTGCCCGGCGGCATGACTGGGGTCGACGATAACGGGCAGGTGGCTATTCTTTTTCAAGACGGGGACTGCCGAGATATCCAGCGAGAAGCGGATGCTGTCTTCGAACGTCCTGATGCCGCGTTCGCAGAGGACGACCTTGTTCTCACCTTCCGCCAGGAGATAATCGGCGGCAGTGAGCCACTCGGTAATGGTGCAGGAAAAACCGCGCTTCAGTACCACCGGCCGGCCACTTTTGCCGGCGCCGGTAAGCAGGGCGAAGTTTTGCATGTTGCGCGAGCCGACCTGGAGCATATCGGCGTAAGCGGACACCAGCTTGATGTCCTGCGGGTTTACGACCTCGGTCACGACGGGCATGCCGAACTTCTCCCTGGTAGACGCCAGGAGCTCGAGCCCTTTTTTCTGGAGGCCCTGAAAGCTGAAGGGAGACGTCCGGGGTTTAAAAGCCCCGCCGCGCAGGATAGCAGCACCGGCCTTCTTAACGCCCTCGGCGGCCTGCATAAGCTGCTTTTCGCTCTCCACGGCGCAGGGACCGGCGATGACAACGATGCGCTCGCCACCAATCTTCACGCCGGCGCAGTCGACTATCGTATCACGTTCATGAAACTCGCGGGAGGCGAGCTTATACGGCTTCATAATACGGGTGACGCTCTCGACGCCGGGCAGCACGGCAAATACGTCGGTAGGTATCTGACCGGTATTGCTTCCCAGCAAGGCTACTACCGTTTTATCCGTACCTAGATTCAACTGGACACCCAGGTCAAACGACTGCGCTTTCTGCACGACATCGTCGACTTCCTGTTTCGTGGCGCCCGTCCTCATTTCAACAATCATATTTTTACCTTCAACTAGGAGTCTATTCTGATGATACCCGAGCCACGCTCGAGCGTCAAGGTAGATAAGGATAGGTATCAGGCGCGCTAGCTCTATGGCCGGACGTATGTCCCCGTTTCAGGGAGAGGAGCAGGAGCTTGAAAGCGGCCACCTCCAACCAGACAATCATATTCAACACGAGAAGCCTCTCGATCAGGCCGAACCAGCTCAAATTATCGGGGAGGGCGCCGATAGTCATCACCAGGGCTACAGCCAGGACGCCGGCGACAATCGTGTACCGGAAAATGCCCTTCCAGTCGGGGTCGTTCCGGAGGCTGGGCGACATCACCAGGATAGCAATGGGGAAAATCCAGAACGCCGTGGTGGCGGCCAGGCCGTGAATGCTGCCTTCGATAGTGCGCTCGGCGCCAAGGGCGTCGGTACGGAAAGCGCCGATCAGCAGCAAGGCGAAGCCGAAGAGTACAAGGAGGGCAATCCCGAGGCGAAAGAGACGCGCGCGCCGGATATTATAAAGGAGCCCGGCAGTGAATATCTCGATAAGTAGTCCAATCGCCAGGAAACCGATGGTCTGGATCCAGCCCAGCGAAGTCAAAGCCAGGCTGCTGATAGAATCCCTGATGAGGTTGTAGGTGGGGGTGGACAAAGCCGCGGAGATATCGGTAGCCCCCAGGACAATCGGCCCGGCCATACCGGCCAGCGCCAGCAGGCTATGGATATTCATATGCCGGTAGAGGGACAACATGGGCGAGAGGCCGCGCATAACAGAACGGCCTGCCTGGGTAATGATTACCATAACTCTATTATAGTGTGAAATAGCTACGAGAGACAAGACTTATATAGTACTATTCAGGCAGGATTGTTGACCTCACCCCCTATATCCCCCTCTCCTGCGAGGAGAGGGGGAAGAGAATTTGAGAGGGGGCTGCGCCCCCTCTCGCTGACGCACTCCCGCTAAGGAACTAGAGATCTTGCGACAGACCAATGAGGAGTAAAGATCTCTATGTCACCGCCTTGATCATTCTTTCCAATGCGTCCTGCCACCCCTTCCCCATCTTTTTAAAGTGAATCTTGATCTGCGTGCGGCCGACCTCAACGCCGTCTTTCGGTGAGATATTAGTGGCGTTAAAAGGCAGGCCATGGAAGCGGCGCAGGATAATACAACCCTCATCAGTGGAGATAGATTCGATGCCAGCCCTGGCGGCGAGGCCCTTGATCTTCACGGCATAGAGCAGATTATCGACCTCGGGGGGCGGGGGGCCAAAGCGGTCAATGTAGCCTTTCCGGATATCATCCAGTTTATTAGAGGCAGAGGGGTCGCCCAGGGTGCGATAAAGCTCTAGCCGGGTATCAACATCCGGCACATAGCTCTCCGGGATAAAGGCATCGAGGGGCAAATCGACGGCGGGCGGGGGGAGGCGGGGCGGCGGCTTTTCGCGGCCGGCCATGACAGCCTTTTGCTCCTCGACGGCCTCGGCCAGGAGGCGAGTATACAGGCTAAAGCCAACGGCGGTGATATGGCCGCTCTGGTGGTGGCCCAGCAACGTGCCGGCACCGCGGATCTCGAGGTCCTTCATGGCGATACCGAAACCGGCGCCGAGATCGGTGGCCTCATAGATAGTGCGGAGTCGCTGGTGCGCCACGGGAGAAAGCCGCTGTTCTTTATCGTAGAGAAAATAGGCATAGGCGAGGTTGGCGCCGCGCCCTACCCTACCCCGCAACTGGTAAAGCTGGGTCAGGCCGAACTTGTCCGCCTTATTAACAATCAAAGTATTAGCGTTAGGCATATCAAGCCCGGACTCGATAATGGTGGTGCAGACAAGAACGTCAATCCTGCCGGCGGAGAAATCGGCCATCACCCTTTCCAGCTCATCCTCCGGCATCTGGCCGTGACCGATAGCGATGCGGGCTTCGGGCAGCAACTCACGAAGGCTGGCGGCCACCATGGCGATGCTCTGGACGCGGTTGTGCAGGAAGAAGACCTGGCCATTTCGTTCCAGCTCCCGGAGAATTGCCTCCCTGACCAGTAAGTCGTTAAATTCGGCAACGTAGGTCTTAACCGGGAGGCGAGCCTCGGGAGGAGTTTCCATGGTGCTCATGTCCCTGACGCCCACTAAAGACATGTGGAGGGTGCGGGGAATAGGGGTAGCGCTCAGGGTCAGGACATCGACCTCACGGCGCATCTTTTTAAAGTGCTCCTTGTGATTAACACCGAAACGCTGCTCCTCGTCAATGACTAGCAGGCCGAGATTCTTAAAGGCGACGTCCTTCTGCAAGAGACGGTGCGTGCCGATACAGATATCCACCGTGCCATCGGCAAGGCCGGCGATAACGGCGCGCTGATCGCGGTCGGAGCGAAAGCGGGAGAGCACCTCGACTTTCACCGGGAAGGCCTCCAGCCGCTCGGAAAAGGTAGCGAAATGCTGCTGGGCCAGGACGGTGGTAGGCACGAGCACCGCCACCTGTTTACCGCCCATGACCGCCTTAAAAGCGGCGCGGATGGCCACCTCGGTCTTGCCGTAGCCGACGTCACCGCAGACGAGACGGTCCATCGGGCGGGGCTTTTCCATGTCCTCTTTTACCTCAGCCTGGGCTTCCAGCTGGTCGGGCGTTTCCACGTAAGGGAAAGCAGCCTCCATCTCCTGCTGCCAAAGCGTATCGCGGGAGAAAGCGAAGCCGGGCACGACTTCCCGGGCGGCGTATAAAACAAGGAGGTCGCGGGCCAAAAGCTCCGCCGCCTCCTTAGCCTTCTGCCTGGTGCGCACCCACTCCTGAGTACCGAGCCGGCTTAAAACTGGAGGCCGATCACCCGCGCCAACATAGCGGGAAACCCGGTCAATCTGGTCGGTGGGGACATACAACACATCGCCGGCGGCGTACTGCAGAACCAAGTATTCCTTCTCCGCGCCGGCGGTCTTCAACGTAGTAACGCCGGTGAACTTACCGATGCCGTGCTCAACATGGACGACGAAGTCGTCGGGGATGATATCAATCATGAGCTTCTGGTGAGGCACGGCACGACGCTTGACAAGGCGACGCTGCTTGACGAAACCGAAAATCTCGGCGTCGGTAAAGAGGCAGGTCTCGCCGGCCATGAGCCAGCCTTCCGGCAACGACCCCTGTACCAGCACCAGAGCACCCGGGCCGGGCACCTCGGTGACCACTTCGACGGGGGCAGCGACGATATCTTCGCCGGCCAGCAGCTCGGAGAGGCGGATCGCCTGGTGGCTGACAATGACGAGGCGTTTCCTCTGGGCGAGCAACTCAACGGTCTTCTTTAGAAACAGCGGCAGCTTGCCGGCATAGGTGGGGGCAGAGATAAAGTCCAGCGGCGCCGCGTCGCCCCAGGCGACCAGGCTTAAAGACCGCCGATCCTTGATCAGAGGCGCGAGATCACGCCAACTGAAGTAAGGACAGGGGAAATTGGAGGGCAACTCACCGCGCTCCAGCATACCGGAACGGAGCCGGGCGGCCTCGCCGTCCAGGTCCAAAACCGCTTGCTCCATGGACGAAGGCTCATCAATAACCAGTAACGCACCAGGCGGAAAATAGTCGAGAAGACCTCCACTATGGAAAAGCGCGGCATAGAACTGGACTTCCGGCGGCACCTGACCATCCAGGAACAACTCGAAGTCATGCTCGAACTGCAACCTGGGGTCGGAGGTCAGACCGGAGAGATCAAGGCGACGCAGGGTGTCTTCCAACGCCAGCCGGTCAAGCCGATGCGGGGCCAGTAGCTCCGCTGCCGGACCGATAAACAGAGAATCGAGCTTACCGGTGGAGCGCTGGGTGGCGGGGTCGAAAAAGCGCATGCTATCGATAGTATCGCCGAAAAACTCAAGCCGGACGGGCGATTCGGAAGTCGGCGGCCAGACATCGATAATACCGCCGCGGCGGCCCATCGCGCCGGGCACTTCGACGACGTTCTCAACGCGGTAGCCCATCGCTGCCCAATCGGCCATCAGGCGCAAAGGACTAACGTTCATACCGACCTTAACGAGATGACAGGCAGAAGAGAAATCATGATACGAGGCTGTTTTAGATATAAGGGCCGCCGCCGAAGCCACTACCAGAGGGGGCGGGGAACCGTTTTCATCCAGGCCGCAGCGCGCCAGCGCGGAAAGCACACGAACCCTCTCCATCTCCGTGGAGGAGTCCGATGCCAGGCGCTGGTAAGGAAGGACATCGGGCTCGGGGAAAAGGACGGGTTGTCCGTCAGACCATCCGGCAAGCTGCTCCTGGAGCTTTCGGGCGTTCTCCGGCTGGGCGGTGACCAGCAGCACCGGCACATGAAGGGACTCGTAAACGGCAGCAATGAGATAAGGCCGGGCGGCGTCCAGCGTGACGACCGTATTTCCCAGAGATGATTTCTGTTTTAAAGCTTCAATAAGCCGGCGGAAAGCCGGCATGGTATCAATCAGGCTCAACAAAGGGCTCAGATCCATCGATTTCTCCAAACGCAAATGGGGCTCGTCCGCCGAAGCGGGCCAGCCCGATATTAGTTATTCTAGCATATTTCTCACATAAGTTAGAGCCAAATACCAATAACCAAGATACAAAATCCAAATTAATCTCAAATCTCAAAAATCAAAAAGTAAAAGAGGGAAGACTTTATGTATTTCAACGTGTTCAAGCCTGTGTTATAATGAGAAAAATCGCGGTCAAAGAAATATGAACGAAACCAAAGACAAATCAAAATCGGCAGGGCTGGCCTACCGGCGCATCGTGGTAAAGCTGGGGACGCACCTGCTGACCGGGGGCGGCAAGCACCTGGACCAGGCGGTCATGGCCGACCTGGCGCGGCAGATCGCCCAACTGCACGAGCAGGGCGCGGAGATAGTCATCGTGTCTTCCGGGGCGATAGCGGCCGGGAGACATAAGCTGGGCATCGAGGGGACGATCAAGGGCATCCCCTACAAACAGGTGCTGGCCTCGGTGGGGCAGAGCCGGTTGATGAACGTCTACGAACAGATCTTCGACCAGCACCATATCACCGTGGCGCAGGCGCTGCTCACCAAGGGCGCTATCGCCGACCGAGCCGGATATCTCAACGCCCGCAACACGCTGCTGGCATTGATGGAGCTCAAAGTAATCGGGATCATCAACGAAAACGACGTCGTATCCATAGACGAAATCAAAGAGGCGAAATTCGGCGACAACGACAACCTCTCGGCAATGGTCGCCAACCTGGTTGACGCCGACATGCTGATGATACTGACGGATATCGGAGGACTATATACCGCCGACCCGCACGTCGACGCGGATGCGCGGCTGATCCCAGTGGTAGGGAAAATTGACGCCACGATAAAAAAGATGGGAGCCAACACCGCCAGCAAAGTCGGCACAGGCGGAATGATAACAAAGATAGAAGCCGCCATGGTAGCGACCGCTTCCGGGGTGCGGGTGGTCATCGCCGATGGAAGGGAAAAGGACATCATCGTGCGGCTGGCTAAGGGAGAAGCTGCCGGCACGCACTTCCTGCCCGTTTCAGACCACCGGGAGAGTCGACAGCGGTGGATGCTCTCCGGGCTATGCACCAGAGGCAGGCTGATCATCGACAGCGGGGCCACCACGGCGCTGAAAAACCAGAACCGCAGCCTGCTGGCGGCGGGCATAAAAGAAGTGGAGGGGAAGTTCGGGCGGGGGGATATCGTGGCTATCGACGACATGGAAGGAAACCAGATCGGGTGCGGCATCACGAACTACAGCGCCAGCGATATCGGCACTATCAAAGGGGTGCAATCGGACAAAATTGCCGGTCTGCTCAACTTCGACTACGGGCCGGAAGTAGTGCACCGCAACAACCTGGCATTAATGGAAAGGGAGGGACCAAGTGCCCACAGGCAGACTTTATCAAGCTACGAATGACGAGTTCATTGCCAACGTGAGCTACCAGTTCCAGCACGATGAGGACCATAGCTGGTGGGGAGAGCTGACGCTGATAGAATATACGCAGGTCAAGGACGGGGGGGGATACACAATAGAACTGGAGGACGGGCGGAGGAGCCGGTGCGCGCTCAAGAAGCGGGTCAACCGGGCGGTGACGAGCCTGCCGCCGCGGTATGTTTTCCACTTTAGCGGGAGCGGGAAATTCGATTACTAGGGGATACTGCGGAGAGGCAAGCTATGACGAAGGTAAACGCGATAGAACAGCTCAAAGCCAAGGGAATAGCGGCCAAAGCGGCGGCGCATAAGTTGGCGTTCACACCGACGGACGTAAAGAATAAAGCCCTGACGAACATCGCCAACGACTTGCTGGCGAGGAAAGGCGAGATATTAGCCGCCAACAAAAAAGACACCGACACGGCGAAAACAGGGGGCATGGGCGAAGCGCTGCTCGACAGGCTGTTGCTTAATGAAAAGAGGCTCGAAGGGATAGCGGCGGACACCAGAGCCGTGGCCGCCCTGCCGGACTCGGTAGGCGAGATATTCGACATGCGCACCATGCCCAACGGGCTGCAAATCGGGAAGAAGCGGGTGCCTATAGGGGTAATCGGGGTGATATACGAGAGCCGGCCCAACGTCACGGTGGACATCGCCTGCCTCTGCCTGAAATCGGGCAACGCGGTGATACTCAGGGGCGGCAAGGAAACAATCAACTCGAACACGGCCATCGTCAAGGTGATACAGGACGCTTGCAAAAAGGCGGGCATGCCCGACGGCTGCGTGCAATTCGTCGACAACACCGACCACGCGCTGGTAGACGAGATGCTTAAAATGAACGACGTCATCGACCTGCTGGTGCCGAGGGGCGGGGCGGGGCTGATAAAGACGGTCAAGGAGAACGCCAGGATGGCAGTGGTCACGGGGGGGATCGGGGTTTGCCACACGTACGTGGACAAAAGCGCCGATATTCAGATGGCGGTGGACATCGTTTATAACGCCAAGGTGCAAAGGCCTACAGTCTGCAATGCCCTCGACTCGGTGCTGGTGCATAAAGACATCGCCGAAGAATACCTGCCCCGGATGGCGGCTGAACTCAATAAAGCGAAAGTGGAGCTGCACTGCGACGAGGTGTCGATGGCTATCCTTAAAACGGACAGGTCTCTAAAGCTGGTGAAGGCGGTGGAGGAAGACTGGGGCAAAGAGTTCCTGGCGCTTATCGCGGCCATCAAGGTTGTGGACTCAATGGACGGGGCTCTACAGCACATCGAGAAATACGGCTCGGGGCACTCCGAGGCTATCATCACCGAGGACTACTCCAGCGCGATGAGGTTCCTAAACGAGGTGGACGCCGCTTGCGTCATGGTCAACGCGAGCACGCGTTTCAACGACGGGGGACAGTTCGGGCTGGGGGCAGAGGTGGGGATAAGCACGCAGAGGCTGCACGCGCGGGGGCCGATGGGGCTTAAAGAGCTGACGACGTACAAATGGATAATCTACGGGAGCGGGCAGGTAAGACAGTAGCGAGTTTAGATAATCGTCATTCCGGATTCTCACGGGCACTTCGTGCCCTCAGAATGACAGTTTAGGTCTTTGTTTTTAGCACGTCCTGCTGGGCCTGGAAGAGCTGGCGGATGGCTTTTTCAGCGATAGAGAGCAAATCATCGATGGACTGGCGGGAAAAGGGCTTGCCCTCGGCGGTGCCCTGGACTTCAACGAACTCACCCCTGGAAGTCATAACGATATTGAAGTCAACGGCGGCGCGTGAGTCCTCATCGTAACAGAGGTCGACCATCATGTAGCCGTTAACGATACCGACGCTGGTAGCGGCCACGGCGCATCTCAGGGGAACGGACGAGATGATACCCATGTTCTGCAGCTTTTCCATCGCCTGGTGTAAAGCGATGTAGGAACCGGTAATGGCAGCCGTCCGGGTGCCGCCGTCGGCCTGGATGACATCGCAGTCGACGATCAGGGTCCGTTCACCTAAAGCGGTGAGGTCGGCCGAGGCCCGCAAAGACCGGCCGATGAGACGCTGGATCTCCTGGTTGCGGCCGCCGACGTGACCGGCAACGGAGTCGCGCTGGGAGCGGGTGACGGTGGCACGGGGGAGCATCGCGTACTCGGCGGTAATCCAGCCGGTACCGCTCCCCTTTAAGAAGGGCGGCACGCGCTCCTCGACGGTGACCGAGCAGAGGACGTGGGTCTTGCCCAGCTTGATCAGGGCCGAGCCCTCGGCGAAGGCCTGGTAGCCGGGGATGATCTTAACGGAGCGAAGCTCGTCGAAGGAGCGGCCGTCGATTCTTTTCACTAAAGAGTCTCCGATCTATTTACGATACTGACAGAGTATAGCATAACGAGTTGACGGTATACAGTGTACAGTTGCTAGTTTAGGTATTTGTTTTTCGTTTTTTTTATTTTTGTTTTGTAGCTAAAGGGTCGATTTTTGTAGCTGTTATTCGTTTCCAACATTATGTCGAGTTAGCTTCAGTGTCCGGGTATTCGTTTCCAACTTTATTACAATCGGATCCCGATTTACATCGGGATGACCAGTACGCTGGTCAGTTGTTAAGACGCGAGGACAGCGATATAAGTATACATAGGAAAAGGGGGAAAAGTGAAGGGGATTTTGTCATATTAGAAACCTCACCCCCTTGCCCCCTCTCCAAACTGCAGCTCATGCAGATTGTCCGAATTTCTGTTTGGAGAGGGG
>DAIQQC010000002.1:43380-56606 GCA_036787005.1 Dehalococcoidales bacterium
ATTTTATATTCATGATATACTGGTGGCGTAAAGGGGGTTATTTTGAAAAGCAAAGATTTACTATCGATTTCCGACCTGACGCCCGAGGGCATCCGCCAGCTGATATCCGCCGCCGCGGCGATGAAAAGCGAGGGCTGGAGCTCAAGGCTAAATAAAAAGGTCCTGGCGCTGCTCTTCGAAAAGCCTTCTCTGAGGCACCGCGCCAGCTTCGAGGTAGCGATGCGGCAGCTCGGCGGGGAATGCATCTATCTCTCCCCTGCCGAAGTAGGACTGGGACAGAGGGAATCGATAGCCGACGTAGCGCGCGTGCTGAGCGGGTACGTCGACTGCATCGCCGCGCGCACCTTCTCCCACCAGACGCTGGAGACCCTGGCCAAATGGTCACGGGCGCCGGTGATAAACTCCCTGTCCGACCTGGAGCACCCCTGCCAGGCGCTGGCCGACCTGCTGACGATATACGAAAAGAAAGACGGGCTGGAGGGCCTCACGCTGGCGTACATCGGCGACGGCAACAACGTCGCCAACAGTCTCGTCCTGGCGGCGACCATGTGCGGCATCAACTTCCGGATGGCGGCGCCGGCGGGATACGAGCTAAAGGACAATATACTGAGTCGCGCCCGCGAATACGCCGCCGCCAGCGGCAGCGCGATATACTGCAGCAAGGACCCCAAGGAGGTAGTCGAAGGGGCGGACATCGTTTACACGGACGTCTGGACAAGCATGGGACAGGAACACGAGGCCGAGAAACGACGGAAGGCCTTCGCGGGATACCAGGTTGACGCGACGCTGCTCTTACTGGCTAAAGAAGACGCCATCTTCATGCACGACCTGCCGGCCCACCGCGGTGAAGAAGTCAGCGACGGCGTCATGGACGGGGCGCAATCGGTGGTCTTCGAGCAATCGGGGAACAAGATGCACCTGCTCAAAGCCCTGCTGGTAGACATACTGGGCGGGCTGGAAATCGGGCTGGCCGATATTAAGTGATATTATGTGAACCTCACCCCCCCCTACTACGCTGAAGCTTCGTAGGGCAAGCCCGGCCCCCTTTCCTGTTCGCAGGAGAGGGGGAAAATATTTAGATACGCGAATACTATGAATAAACCTATTGTTGCGATAGTGGGACGGCCGAACACCGGCAAGTCGACCCTGCTCAACCGCATCGCCGGGAAGCCGCTGGCGATCACCGAGGACCGGCCGGGGACGACGCGCGACCGGAACATGGCCGACGTCAGCTGGGGCAAGACAGAATTTACGCTGGTGGACACCGGGGGGCTGGAGATAAAGCCCTCTACCAGGATAGAAAAAGGCGTTAAAAAACAGATCGAAACAGCCATCGAAGAAGCCGACGTCATCATCGACCTGGTGGACGCCAAGGCGGGGCTAACGCCGGCCGACTACGAGGTGGCCGACCTCCTGCGTAAAGCCAACAAACCGGTGGTCCTGGCAGCCAACAAGGCCGACAACGCGAAGCTGGAGACGGCGGCGCTGGAGTTTTACGAGCTGGGGCTGGGGGAGCCGATGGCCATCAGCGCCCACCACGGACGAAACGTAGCCGAGCTGCTGGACAAGATAATCGAGCTGCTACCGGAGCAGGAACCGGCCGAGCCCTCTACCGAAGACATTAAAGTGGCGATAGTCGGCAGGCCGAACGTGGGCAAATCGATGCTCCTCAACGCGCTGGTGGGCGGGGAGCGGGCCATCGTGGACGAGACACCGGGGACGACGCGCGATGCCGTAGACACGCGGTTTGACTTTAACAGGCAGAGTGTACTCATGATTGATACGGCCGGAATCAGGCGGCGGGGGCGAATCCAGGGCGGGGTGGAAAAGTACAGCGTCCTCCGGAGCATGAAGGCCATCGACCGGGCGGACGTGGCGCTGCTGGTCCTCGACGGCAGCGACAAAGCGGTCGCGCAGGACGCGCACATCGCGGGATATATCAACGACGCTGGTAAAGGCATGATCATCATCGTCAACAAGAGCGACCTGATGCAAAAGACGGACATCGCCGGATGGGACAGGCTCATCAAGAACGAACTTAAATTTGCCTCTTACGCACCGATATTATATACTTCGGCTAAAACCGGACGGGGAGTGGGAGAGATCATGCCAAAGGTCAGCGAGGTCCAAGGGGAAAGGCGGAAACGGCCAACCACCGCGATGGTAAACACCGTCATCCAGCAGGCCGCCGCCGCCCACATACGACCGAGGATCCATGGACAGCAACTCAAGATCTTCTACGCCACCCAGGCCGAAATCAACCCGCCGACCTTCGTCTTCTTCACGAACAACGCTAAAATCATTCACTTTTCTTATAAACGCTACCTGGAAAACCAGCTGCGCCAGGCGTTAGGGTTCAGCGGCACGCCGATCCGCATGGTCTTCAAGACAAGGGGCGAGGCGTGACGATAGCGCTGATGATCCTGCTGGTGATGCTGATGGGCTACCTGCTCGGCGGGATACCCTTCGGGGTAATCATCAGCCGGAAAGTAGCCAACAAAGACATCCTCCAGGAAGGCAGCGGCAAGATCGGGATGACCAACGTCCTCAGGACGGCGGGGAAAAAAGCGGCCGCCCTGGCGCTCGTCCTGGATATCCTGAAAGCGACGCTGGCAGTAACAATCGCTCATTACATCTTCAACAGCGGCTACGCCGAAGCCAACGGGCTGATGCCCTGGCGGGAGCTCGCCAAAGCGCTGACGGCGGCCGCGGCGATAGCCGGGCACAGCTGGTCGGTGTTCCTCAAATTCAAGGGGGGGCGGGGGGTAGCGACGCTGATGGGAGGAATATCAGCGTTGTACTGGCCGGCGGCCGCGTTGGGAGGGGCATGCGTCCTGGGGATAGGGTTCCGGACGAAGTACATGTCTTTGGGGTCGATCATCGGGGCGGTCGCCTCCTTCATCATGCTGATGGCATTCAACGTCCTAAGAATTAACGCCTTCGGGCCGTACCCGCCGTTCGAATACGTGGTGTTCGGGATGGCAGGGGCGATATTCATCTATGTAAGGCACCGGGACAACATCCTGAGGCTTTTCAACGGCACCGAGCGCCGCATAGGCGAGAAGCCCAAAGTCGAGACGAAGGTCGGGACGATAACGCCATCCCGCGAACCCAAGTAATCGAACCCGAACCGACGGACAGCTTATCAACTAAAGATCATGCAGAAAATAGCAATTATCGGGACGACCAGCTGGGGCATAACACTGGCAGTAACGCTGGCCAACAAGGGGACCGAGGTGAGTCTCTGGGCGCGGACGCAGCGGGAAGCCAGCAAGATCAGGAAATCGGGCTCGGACAGGTTTCCGGATATCAAACTCCCGAAACTGATAACGATCACGCACCAGATAGCCGAGGCCCTCAGCGAAGCGAACGCCGTCATCCTGGCGGTGCCGTCCGCCA
Organism: Dehalococcoidales bacterium; assembly: GCA_036787005.1. GTDB lineage: Bacteria > Chloroflexota > Dehalococcoidia > Dehalococcoidales > RBG-16-60-22 > JBFYTX01. The sequence continues at coordinate 46,780 of DAIQQC010000002.1, forward strand.
CCATGCGGCAGAACATATCGCGGGCGGCCGCCCACTTAACCAAGACGACGGTCGTCATCAGCGCGTCCAAGGGCCTCGAGATAGGCAGCAACAAGCGTATGTCCGAGGTCATCGCGGAGGAGATCAACCCCCGCTTCGCCGTCAACATCTGCGCGCTTTCCGGGCCGCAGCTCTCGCAGGAAATCATCCACGGCCGGCCGGCGGCGTCGGTAGTAGCGTCCGAGGACAAGGAGACCAGCAAGAAAGCCCAGCGGCTGCTGACCTGTCCTAATTTCTGCGTTTTCACAAACCTGGACATTATCGGAGTGGAACTGGGGGGAGCGCTAAAGAACATCCTGGCGCTCGGGGCGGGCATCGCCGACGGGCTGGGGTACGGAGACAACGCCAAGGCGGCCTTCATGACGCGGGGCCTGACCGAGATCACGGCACTGGGTATGGCGCTCGGGGCCAACCCGCTGACCTTCTCGGGGCTGGCGGGGCTGGGCGATGTGATAACGACATGCCAGAGCCCGCTCAGCCGCAACCACTACGTGGGGACGGAACTGGCCAAAGGGAAGGCGCTGACGGAAATACTGGAATCGATGAACCAGGTGGCCGAGGGTGTCAATACAACCCTGGTAGCCCATAACCTGGCCCAGCAAAAAGGGCTGGAGATGCCGATCACGGAGAAAATCTACCGGGTGCTTTACGAGAACGCCGACCCGAAGCTAGCGGCGCTGGACCTGATGGGGGGCAACACCAAGCACGAACTGGTAGGCCGAAGGTGGCGGCTGTTCTCGCTGTTCCGGAGCCAGAAGACCAAAGGGACCACTAAGACCTAAGAACCGGTTCCGGATGTCTTCTCCGAACCCAGACTCTTCGATAGCTCTTCAAACAAGCGGCGCTGCTCTCTGCTTAAGGAATCCGGGGTAACAACGCGCAAGGTAACCAGTTGGTCGCCATGCCCCAGGCCACGCAGGCGCGGAACACCTTTATCGTGCAGTTTAAAGACGCGGCCCGTCTGGGAGCCGGCGGGGACCTTCAGCTTCGTCTCGCCGTAAAGAGTGGGCACGGGCACCTCAGTGCCGAGGGCCGCCTGGGCAAAGTTGACGGGGAGCTCGTAGAGGACATTATCGCCCTCGCGGGTAAAGAAGTGGTGCTTCCTGACCCCGACCACGGCGACGAGATTGCCGGCAGCGGCGCCGCGGGCACCGGCATCACCCTCGCCGGTAAGGCGGATACCGTTGCCGTCGTCAATGCCGGGGGGGAATTTTACCATGATCTTGCGCTTGTGCTTTTGGAAACCGGAACCACGGCAATCGGGGCAGGGGTCGGAGACGATCTTGCCCTCGCCGCGGCACTGGGTGCAGACGCTGGTATTGATGAACTGGCCGAAGAGGCTGCGCTGCACGCGGCGGACCTGACCGGTGCCGTCGCAGGCGCTACAGCGGACCGGCTGACTGCCCGGCCGGGCGCGATTGCCGTGACAGGTAGAGCAGAGCTCAGTGCGGGAAATTTCGATCTCCTTCTCACAGCCCAGGGCCGCCTCTTCAAAGCTGAGGGAAACGGTAAAACGCAGGTCGTTACCGCGGCGCGGCGCCTGGCGGGCCTGCGTGCCGGTGCCACCGAAAAAGGCCTCGAAGATATCGCCGAAACCACCGAAGTCGAACCCCTCAAAGCCACGCCCGCCGAAAACGCCTTCAGGGCTGCTGTGGCCGAAGCGGTCGTAGGCGGCGCGCTTGTCGGTATCGGAGAGGCATTCGTAAGCCTCGTTGACCTCTTTAAATTTTTCCGAGGCTCCGTCGTCCTTATTGCGGTCGGGGTGATAACGGAAGGCCAGCTTGCGGAAGGCCTTCTTGATATCTTCCGGCGAGGCACCGCGGGGCAAACCGAGGACCTCGTAATAATCACGCTTCACAGCCATACAATCATCCTATCTGCCAGTCTCCAAACAGCTACGGGATAAAAAGCACACTATACAATTAAATAATACTCGCGGGGTAAAATGCTTGTCAATATCTCAGGAACCTCACCCCCTCGTTCCCCCTCTCCTGTCCGCAGGAGAGGGGGATGGGAATAGATAACAACCGAATGGGCGGGGGAAGGGCGGTATAGTGCTATCCGGGAGGGGGGAAATCGGCGGGGGGAGAGTCTTTACGTGATATTTCGTCGAGGTAGGACTGGAGGATCAAAGCCGCCGCGGCGGCGTCGTAGCGGGTGGAGCGGTTGGTCTTTCTCACCCCCTGGATAAGGTCGCGGGCGGAGACGGTGGAAAGACGCTCGTCGCGGTATTCCACGGGGACGTCAATGTGACGCGACAGGTCCGCGATGAAAGATCTAGTTTTTTCAGCCTGGAAACCGGAGGAGCCGTCCATGTTCAGGGGTAAACCGGCGATCACGCGGCTCACTTCTTTCTCGCTGATGACGTTGGCGATCCTGGCGATGGCGGCGGCTTCATCGGCCCGGTTAACGATAGTCAGAGGGGTAGCCAGGATACCGAGAGGGTCGGAGAGGGCGAGGCCGATGCGGCTATCGCCGACATCCAGCGCCAGAATACGAGCTATGTCAACCTCCGTCCTAAATCAAATCCCGGACAAGACGCAGGGCTTCATCAAGCTTCGATTTGTCTTTGCCGCCGGCCTGGGCGAAGTCGGCCTTGCCACCGCCCCCGCCGCCGGTGACCTTAGAAATCTGTCTAATAATGTTACCGGCGTTATAACCCTTAGCGACGAGGTCAGGGGTAACGGCTGCCACGAACATGGGACGCTCGCCGCTGACAGCGCCGAGGACGATAATGGCGCTGAAGAGCTTATCACGGAGGAAATCGGCCATTTCCCGCAAGACGGCGGGGTTATCCGGGGACACGCGGGCGACGAGGAGTTTAACGCCTTTGACCTCTTCTACCCGACCCAACAGGGACTCAGCCTCGGTCCGGGCTAAAGTTTTTTCCAGGGCCAGCGAGCGTTTCTCCCGGTCTTCCATGCGGGAGACGAGTTCCGTCACCTTGTCCTTTAGTTTATCAGGGGAAGTTTCCAGGGATAAAGCGATATCGTTCAGGCTGGCCAGGCGCTGGTCAATATAAGCTTCCGCGGCGCGACCGGTGACGGCTTCGATACGGCGGAGACCGGAGCCGATAGAGCCCTCGGAGAGGATATGGAAATAGCCGATCTCGCCGGTGGCAGAGACGTGGGTGCCGCCGCAGAGCTCGGCGCTAACGGTTTCGGCCGGCCCGCCGATGCGCATGACGCGCACGACATCGCCGTACTTCTCGTCGAACAGGGCGATGGCGCCAGAGGCGACGGCTTTTTTATAGTCCGATTCCTCGTCGTAGACCTTAATGTTGCGGCGGATATTTTCGTTAACGAGGCGCTGGGCGGCCTTAATCTCTTCCGCTGTCATCGCCGCCAGATGGGAAAAGTCAAAGCGGAGGCGGTCCGGGGCAACCAGCGAGCCGCGCTGCTGGATATGCACGCCGAGGACCTCCTTCAAAGCCGCCTGGAGGAGGTGGGTGGCGGTATGATTGCGGGCGATATCGCGGCGGCGCTCGACGTCAACGAGGGCCTCGACGTTATCACCGACTTTTAACGAACCCGAGGCAAGCCGGCCCTGGTGAACGATAACATCGGGACGAAGATGGACAGCGCCGGTGACGGAGAACTTAGCCGAAGGGCTAACAATCCCGCCGGTATCGCCGACCTGGCCGCCCATCTCGGCGTAAAAGGGGGTGGTATCCAGGATAACGCCGGCCGACTGCCCTGCCTGAATGGAATCGACTTCGCGGCCGTCGACCAAAAGCTTAACGACGGAGGATTTTTGCTCTAAACAAGTATAGCCGATGAACTCGGTAGCGGCGACATCCAGTTTGGCAACACCGGCGCCGGCGGAGATATCGAACTTATGCGAGGCGCGGGCGCGGTCGCGCTGTTTCTCCATCTCTATTTCAAAGCCGGGCATATCAACGGAAAAGCCCTGTTTAGAAACGATTTCTTTGGTCAACTCGACGGGGAAACCGTAGGTATCATAGAGCTTGAAGGCATCCGCGCCAGAGATGACCTTAGATTTCTTGATGGCGGTCAGCGCCAGCATGTCATCGATAATTTCCAGGCCGGCAGTCAGGGTCTCCTCAAAGCGGGCTTCCTCTAACGCGATGACCTTCTTAATGAAGTCGTGACGCTGGTTGAGCTCGGGATAGACATGGCCCATTTTCTTAATCGCGGCTTCGGCAACCGTGGAGAGGAACGGCTTATCGAGGCCGAGGCGGCGGCCGAACAAAGCCCCGCGCCGCAGGAGACGGCGCAGGACATAGCCCCTCCCCTCATTATCAGGCAGGACGCCGTCGGCGATAAGGAAAGCCAGCGCGCGGGCATGGTCGGCTACCACGCGCATGGCCACCATATCTTCGGTAACCTCACCGTATTTCTTGCCTGTCAACTTCGACACAGTCTCGAGAAGCGGGGCAAAAAGGTCGGTATCGTAAACAGACGGCTTACCCTGCATGATAGCAGTAACGCGGTCCAGTCCCATGCCGGTATCGATATTGGGGTGAGGCAAAGGCGTGCGATGGCCCTTTTCATCCTGGTTGTACTGAGGAAAGACGAGGTTCCAGATCTCCGTAAAGCGCCCGCATTTACAGTTCGGCCGGCAATCGGGTTGGCCGCAGCCTTTATCGACGCCGAGGTCATAATGAATCTCGCTGTCAGGCCCGCAGGGACCGGAGCTGCCGGCGGGACCCCAGAAATTGTCCTCCTCGCCGAAGCGAACTATTTTACTCGCGGGGATACCGATCTGCCGCCAGATTTCAAACGCTTCATCGTCGTCGAGAAAGATGGTTATCCAGAGCTTTTCGGGCGGGAGCTTGAGCCGTTCGGTAACGAACTCCCAGGCCCAGGCGATAGTCTCCTTTTTAAAATAATCGCCGACCGAGAAGTTGCCCAGCATTTCGAAAAAGGTGCAGTGGGTGGCATCGCCGACCTCTTCGATATCCGAGGTGCGGAAGCACTTCTGGCAGGAAACCAAACGGCGGGAGGGCGGGACCTGCTCGCCCAGGTAATAGGGCTTGACCTGCACCATGCCAGCGTTGGTCAAGAGCAGGGTGGGATCGCCAACGGGGATAAGGGAGGAGGAGGGGATGACCTTGTGGCCCTTCTCCTCAAAAAATTTCAAATATAAAGAACGCAAATCGTCACTTTTCACGGGATAACTCCAGAAAACTGATTACCTATGATTTTAAGTGGAACATGAGCATACTGTCAATGATGGAGATTGCTATTCACCTCACCCCCCTATTATTCAACCTCTGAAAAAAGACCGGCTCCCAATAGCCGCAAAAATGCCATAGTATTGTAATACTTTCGTTTCAGATTTTATGATTATTCATTTAACAATCTGGTATTTTAGGTCATAGGATATTGGGCAAATGTGGAAAAGGATAAGCAGCCATTTTTTTACAATAAGAACCGATAACGGTAAAAAAAACAGGAGGCCAAATGCTTGGAACTATTTTACTTATTATTCTCATTCTACTATTACTTGGTGTGATACCGACCTGGCCATACAGCCGCCGCTGGGGATACCGGCCGGGCGGGTTCATAGGCGTTCTGTTGTTAGTGGTGATAATTCTTCTTATCCTGCGAGTCTTTTAAGATAAAAGCCTTGAGCAGCTATTGCGGGGGATACCCGGTCCCGATTGTTAGAGTTTCTGTTTGAGCGTTCAGCGTTTTATACAGGTCCGCCGGTATACTAACAGAGGAGGTCTACCATGGAATTAGTTGTTGTGTTACTAATACTGGCAATTGTTGCCGCCATTTTTGGCTTTGGAGGAATCGCTGCGTCCATCACCGGCATAGCTCTGATCCTTTTCTGGATATTTCTCGCTATTTTCATAATCGGCTTGCTTTTCCGAGCGCTGAGCGGTCACTGGTGGTACGGTCACCATCATCATGACTAGCCATTGATTCAGAATGATAATCGTTACGAGAGTTTTTTAAGATAAGCTTTAAGCCCGGGGGCGAGGTCGGGGCGATTCAGGGCGAGGGATATATTGGCCTTGAGCCAGCCGAGGGGCGTGCCGGTATCGTGGCGGACGCCCTCGAACTCATAAGCGTACAGCGCCTGCTTCTTGAGCAATAAGCGGAGGGCATCGGTCAACTGGATCTCGCCACCCACGCCGGGCGGGGTAACTTTAAGGACGTCGAATATCTGCGGCGGCAGCACGTACCTGCCGACGATGCCGAGTCGGGAAGGCGCCAGAGCCGGTCCCGGCTTCTCTACGAGGTCGATGACGCGGTAAAGCCTGTCGGCGACCTTTTCCGCCTTGATTATGCCGTACATCCTGGTATCCTCGTCGCTGACCCGCTCCACGGCTAACACGCCCGCGCCGTGTTTCTCAAAGACATCAATCATGCTTTTCAAAACGGGGACTTTGCCATCGATAATGTCGTCAGGGAGGATAGCGGCGAAAGGCTCATCCCCGACGGCCTCCCGGGCGGTGGAGATAGCGTGGCCGAGGCCCAGCTGTTCTTCCTGGCGTACGTAAGAAATCGCGACCAGATTCGAGACCGCCATCGTTCTTTCCAGCAAAGCGACGTCGCCCTTCCGCCGCAGGAACCGCTCGAGCCGACTTTGGCGGGCAAAATAGTCCTTGATGGCGCTCTTGCCGGGCGAGGTCACCATGACCACCTCCATGATACCGGACTGCACCGCCTCTTCGACGGCGTACTGAATGAGCGGCCGGTCCAGGAGCGGCAGCATTTCCTTGGGCAGGGAGCGGGTGATAGGAAGAAACCGCGTACCCCAGCCCGCGGCGGTAATCACCGCTTTACGAACTTCCATACCATCACCCTCCTCTTAACCGGTCGAAAACGAAAGCGGCCGCACCATAGACCCCGGCCTCATTACCGAGCTCCGCGGTGGCGAACCGTACTAAACCGGCGGACACGGAAAAAGCCCTTTCCGCGACCATCCGCCGGCCCGGCGCGACCAGCATATCGCCGAGGGCGGCCATGCCGCCGCCGATAACGACCAGCTCAGGATTAAAGATATTGACGGCGTTGACCATGCCGACACCGAGGAAATAAGCCGCCCGGGCAATGACATCACATGCCAGAGGGTCGCCGACACGGGCGGCCTCGCCGACCTGCACCGCGGTCACGCTATCGAAATCGCCTTTCATCATCTCCCGCAAGACGGAGTTTTCCCCGCGGCGCAATCGGGCCGCGGCGTCCCGCTCGACAGCGCGACCGGAGGCCAACATCTCCAGGCAGCCGGTATTGCCGCAACCGCATAACGGACCGTCCGCAGCGACAGTCATATGGCCGAACTCGCCGGCGCCGCCGACGGCGCCCAAGTAAAGCTTACCGCCGATGATAATGCCGCCGCCGATACCGGTGCCGACAGCTAACAGGACTAGATCTTTTACTCCCCTGCCCGCCCCGTGACGGTGCTCGCCGAGGGCCGCGGCAGAGGCATCGTTAAGAAGAAAAGCCGGGACGCCAAATTTTTCCCGAACGATATCGGCAAGCGGCACGCTGGCCCAGCCGGGGAGATTGGGAGAAGGGGTCACCACCAGGCCGCGGGGAGTATCGATACCGCCGGCACATGCGAGGCCGATACCCGCGATCCGGGCAACGGTAACGTTGTTTCCATGCAGAAGCGCGGAGATAGTCGCGCAAAGGCGGTCGATGACGGCGGACACGCCTTCGCCGGGGAGAGTGGGGCCAGCAAGGTTTGCCAGCATTTTACCGCCGGGCGAAAAAAGAGCGGCTAAAATCTTGGTACCGCCGATGTCCACGGCGACGACTTGTCCGGTCTGTCTCGGCACTTTTTATCCTTTTGTTATTGCGCCAGGAAATCGAGCACCAGCTGATTAAACTTATCGGGGTACTCGAACATGGGCATGTGACCACAGTTCTCAAAGAGCTCAAGGCGGGCGCCAGGGATCTTTTCTAAAGCTATCCGGGCGTGGGCGACGGGAATAATACGGTCATTATTGCCCCAGACCACCAGGACAGGCGCTTTGAGGTCCTTGAGACCCGAAAGCAATTGCCGGGTCAGTCTATCTTTTTGCCCGAACAGGTTTATGCCGGAGCGAAGGGTCGACAGCAGAGCGTTTCTAGCGCCCGGTCCAGCCGCCAGTTGATAACTCAACTCCAAGGTTTCAGGCGTTACACATGACCAATCATAAACGACTTTCCGCCATAAGTCGGCGGTGCTTTTAGGGCTAGCGTGGATTAACAACTCACCCAAGAAGGGAAGAGAACATAGTTTAAAGTCGGCGATGACTGCCCGGCCCATGCCGGCATTATCCACCAGCACCAGCTTCTCGACCCTGCCGGGGTATTCTAAAGCAAAAGACAGGACAAGCCCGCCGCCTAAAGAGTTACCTACCAGGCTGGCTTTATCAATGCCGAGCGCGTCCAAGAAGGCGGCGAGAAAGGACACCAGTAAATTCAAATCGCGGATTAACGGCGTTTTGTCCGACCGACCGAAGCCCGGCAGGTCCAGGGCGTAGACGCGATGCCGCTGCGCCAGCGCAGCGATATTACGCTCCCAGTTTTCAATAAAGCCGCCCAGACCATGAACCAGCACGACAACGGAGCCTTTGTCCCCAGCCTGCCAGTAGCGAGTATTGACATCACCTACTTTAACGTACCTATCCTGCGTTAATTGCTTAGACATATTCCATCCTTATGTCAAGCTACCGGGGCGCTCCGCTGTCCCAGCTCGGCAACCAGGATATCAAGCGCGACCTCGCCCTCAAGCCGGCCGGTCTTGATAGAGACGTCGGTCTCGAGGAGGCGGTGATAAAGCTCGTTCAGGCGCGCTGACGAATACCTCTCCGACTGCTCCCAGGCTTTGCGGATGAGAAAATCAGAATTCAGGCCGAGTTTAGCCTGAATATCGCTGCGGGAAAGGCCGCGGGCGCGCATCTCCCTGACCAGGAGAATTATCCTCGCCTGCCGGGCGATCATAGTAAGGAGATAGACGGGCTCGGCGCCCGCCCGCAACAGCTGCTGCAAAGTCTCCTGGGCCAGACCGCCGCGGAACTCGAGGACAGCGTCCACCAGGGTAAAAACACTCTCCTCACGGGCGTAACTAACCACGGCCTTAACATCAGCTTCCTCGATGCGACGGCCGGCGGTATAGAGGACGAGTTTATCCACCTCGTTGGCCATCGTCCAGAGGTCGCTGCCGACAAACCTGACCAGGGCAGCCAGGGCCGGCGCCGAGATAGAGCCGCCGGCGGTCTTAACGCGGCGCTCGACCCAGCGGTCAAGTTGGGGCTGTTTCAGTAAAGGGAAAAAATCGATGCGGGCAAAGGCGGCCAACGCGCGCAGGAGCGGGTTGGAGGGTCTAATGTCGCCGCCGATAACGACCATTTCAGTGAACGGCGGCACGGACCTGGCGATGTCAACGAATTTCTTGATCTCCTCGGTGCGGTCAACGCGGCGCGGCCCCTTCCTACGGGGGTTCTTCGGGGGCTCGAAACGCTCGGGCAGACCTTCGACGACGACGAGGCGCTTATCGGCCAGGAAAGGGACGGTCTCACAGGCGTTGCGGAGCTGCTCGGGCGGCACCGTCCGGCCGTCCAGGACGGTGGTGTTGGGCATCAGGGAGGCAGAGTCGCCGATACCCTTCTTAATGTCCTCGAGGGCCTGGCGCAGGGAGAAGTCGTCCAGGCCGATAAGCACACGCAGCACCAATATCCTCCTGAAAGATTTCCCTTATTGTACCACACCGGCACCAATCCCTCACTCTAGCTCTCTCCCACAAGGGGAGAGAGCAAAATATCACCTACAAAGGTTCCATTTGCATCGTTTTTCAATGCACACCCCCTTTGTCCCCCTCTC
>DAIQQC010000146.1:0-2306 GCA_036787005.1 Dehalococcoidales bacterium
TTCTTCAGCATCTCGACCATTTCTTTAGCGGTGTTATGGCACTCGTCCATGGCCGAGGTGCCGATACCGCCGCCAAAGCCCGTCCTGACCTCGCCTTTCTCCGGGCCGTAGCCGATAGCGCCGCGCAGAGCGACCATGCCCTGGGTAATGAACCAGCCCTGGACCTGGACGCGGGTCTGCCCAGCCCCGATCCTCCGCAATGAAAGAACCGGCGCCGCCACCTTGCCGGTCAGCTTGTGCCCGAAGAGATAGCAAAAAGTGCGGTCGATGACGGCCTTGGCCTGCGCGGTAACGTAATTAAAGTAGACCGGGCTGCCGAAGGCGATGCCGTCCGCCCATTCCATTTTCTTATAAAGCGGCTGCATGTCGTCCTTGATCTTGCACCGGCCGGTCTTGAAACAGCCATGACAGCCGTCGCAGCCGCTGATGGTCTTCCCGGCCACCATGAAAATATCGGTCTCGGCGCCGAGCTCCCGGGCGGTAGACAGCACCTCCTCAATCATGATCTCCGTGTTGCCGCCCGGCCGCGGACTGCCAACGATACCTAAAATCTTCATTATTCCACCTCCCAGATACTTAAAGTATACGCCGTTTACAAAACCTTAATCAAAATTTTAGTAAACCTTTAGGTTTTTTTATTCGCCAAATGGCATACCGGGAATAAAATCGAGGTGTATGGGACATGTCTTCCGTAATGTTGACAAGATACTGGCCGCTGCCTTCGTCATGCTGGTCATGGCACTGGCATTTACCGGCCCTGGTTCAATGACAGTATCGCCATACTCGGAAACCTACGATTGCGACGACAGCGCCCTGGCTATGTACAACTATTTCCAAGGACTGGGGATAGAAGCGACGCCGTTCATCGGCAACCTTAAAATGGACGGCGAGGCCTACGCGGACAGCAACCACGTCTGGCTGATGGTCAGGTCCGGCGGGTGGGAAATCGCTTATGATTGGGGCACTCCCCGGCTCGACCGCCAGCATTACGAAGGCTACGAAATATCCCTCGAACAGCTGTTAGCGGCTGTGGCGCAGGACAGGCAAGACGGAGGCGGATTGGCGGCGGAGGGACAATAGCATCATTCTCAGACAGTGTTTTTTCAGGTTGGTTGTTCTAAAGTCAGTCAGAGAGTTATGTAAAGTGATGTGGGCTCGGCAGGGATCGAACCTGCGACCAAACGGTTATGAGCCGTCCGCTCTGACCGCTGAGCTACGAGCCCGGGCTACTCCCCTATTTTACCCTGCGAACTCCTCAATATCAAGGGAACCGCCGTTTGTATTCCCGTTGGAGACATAGTAAGATTAAGGTGCATCAAGGCAGGATTGCGCCATGGAAAAACCCGACTGGGAAATCACCGCGACAACCGTTTACTGCGAGGCCGTTAATGACGAGGTTACGCTGATGGTGCGTGCCGACGGTACCTGTAAATGCACGGGGAGCGCCGCGACAGGTAAGAAAACAAGCCCGAAAAAGAAAGACCGCGCCTGCAGCGAGGTCGATTGCCCTACCCTGCACAAATACCGCGACCGCCTGCTAAAGGGCTAAAGCGCCTTGATAAAAGAGAAGTGACGACATCAAATAACGTCAGGATCAAGATCGACCACCTTTCCCTGTCTTTCGGCGGGGTAAAGGCGCTGGTGGACATTAATATTGACGTCCGTGATAAGGAGATCCTGGCGATCATCGGCCCTAACGGCGCGGGCAAGACCTGCGTCCTGAACTGCATCAACGGCTTCTACAAGCCGCAGTCCGGAGAGATCACCTTCGACGGGCAGAAGATCACCCGCATCCGCCCCGATAAAGCGGCCAAACTGGGGCTGGCCCGGACCTTCCAGAACATCGAGCTTTACACCGGGTTGAGTGCCCTGGATAACATCATGGCGGCGCGGCATATCCTGATGAAGCAGAACGCCCTCGCCAGCGCGCTGTACTTCGGCCCGGCGCATAAAGAGGAGATCGTGCACCGGCGTACCGTCGAGGACATTATCGACTTCCTGGAGATAGAGTCCATACGCCAGAGGACGGTCGGCATGCTGCCTTACGGCATGCGCAAGCGCGTGGAGCTGGGGAGAGCGCTGGCGCTGGAGCCTAAAGTTTTACTGCTGGACGAGCCGATGGCGGGCATGAACCTGGAGGAAAAAGAGGACATCGCGCGGTTCATCGTCGACATCTTCGAGGGGCAGGGGGTGACCTACCCGGACACGCCGGTGCTGCGGGACGGCGTCAGCTGTATCGTCCTGGTGGAGCACGACATGGGGGTGGTCATGGACATCGCCGACCGGATCGTGGTGCTGGACTTCGG
>DAIQQC010000073.1:0-3988 GCA_036787005.1 Dehalococcoidales bacterium
CGCCCTGGAGGACGTGTATTTCCACGCCCGGCTGGCTGTCCGCCGCGGTGCTGAATATCTGGCTTTTAGCGGTGGGTATGGTCGTGTTGCGCGGGATCAGCGGCGTGGCGACGCCGCCCAGCGTCTCGATACCCAGCGTCAACGGCGTTACGTCGAGGAGCAATACGTCTTTGACCTCGCCCTTGAGCACACCCGCCTGGATGGCCGCGCCGACTGCCACGACCTCGTCCGGGTTGACGCTCTTGTTCGGCTCCTTGCCGAAGAACTGCTTGACCTTTTCCTGCACTAAAGGCATGCGGGTCTGCCCGCCCACCAGTATCACCTCGTCGATCTGCGCGGCGGTCTTGCCGCTATCGGTCAGCGCCTGCCGGCACGGACCCATCGTCTTGTCCACGAGGTCCATGACCAGCTGCTCCAGCTTCGAGCGCGTTAAGGTGATATTAAGGTGCTTGGGGCCGGAGGCGTCGGCGGTGATAAAGGGGAGGTTGACCTCGGTCTGCTGCACCGAGGACAGCTCGATCTTCGCCTTTTCCGCCGCTTCCTTTAGCCTCTGTAAAGCCGTCTTGTCCTTGCTTAGATCAATGCCCTGGTCTTTCTTGAATTCAGCGACCAGCCAGTCAATGACCCGCTGGTCGAAGTCGTCGCCGCCCAGGTGGGTATCGCCGTTGGTGGACTTCACCTGGAAGGTGCCTTCGCCCAGCTCCAGGATGGAGATATCGAAGGTCCCGCCACCGAGGTCGTAAACGGCCACCGTCTCGTCGCCTTTCTTGTCCAGCCCGTAGGCCAGCGCGGCGGCGGTAGGCTCGTTGATGATCCTCAGCACGGTCAGTCCGGCGATGGCGCCGGCGTCTTTTGTGGCCTGGCGCTGGGCGTCGTTAAAGTAGGCCGGCACGGTGATGACCGCGTCGGTCACCTTCTCCCCGAGGTACGCCTCGGCGTCGGCCTTGAGCTTCTGCAAGATCATCGCCGATATTTCCGGCGGGCTATACTCTTTGCCGCCCATGAGCACTTTAACTTCGTTATTAGGGCCTTTGACCACTTTGTATGTCTTGCGCCGGGCGTCTTCCTCGACGGGCAGCTCGCGCCCGGCCGGCTCTCCCCATTTCCTCCCCATGAACCGCTTGATGCTGTAGATCGTGTTCTCAGGGTTGGTGATGGCCTGCCGCTTGGCGATCTGCCCCACGAGCCTTTCGCCGTTCTTATTTATCGCTACCACCGAGGGGAATAAACGGCTCCCCTCGGAGCTGGTGATGACTACCGGTTCGCCTCCTTCCAGCACCGCTACTTCGCTGAAAGTGGTCCCCAGGTCAATGCCGACTGCTTTAGCCATTTTCTTCTTCCTCCTTAGTGTCCGGTTCCTTCTCCGCTGCCTCTTTGTCGCTGCCGACTACCACTTTAGCGGGGCGGAGGAGCTTATCGTTCAACATATAGCCTTTCTGTAATTCCCCCACGACCGTGCCTTCCTCGCCCCTGGCGCGGCGGAGGGCTTCGTGGTACTTAGGATCGAATTCCATCCCCAGGCATAAAATGGGCTTGACGCCCTGTCCTTCGAGGACGGTCTTAAATTTGCGCTCGACGAGCTTTACCCCTTCCACCCAGTCGTGGCCGGCGTACTCTTCCGGCACGGCGTCCAGCGCCCGCTCCAGGTCGTCGAGGACGGGCAGGATAGTGCACACCAGGTTGGCGTTGGCGTAACTGTTGAACTCCTGCTTTTCCTGCTCGGTGCGCCGCTTATAATTGATGAAGTCGGCCTGCGCCCGCTGCCACGCGGCGAGGTATTCCTCGGCCTTCTTCTTTTCGTCTGCGAGCGCTTTTTCCAGGTTTTCGATGTCTTCCGGCGCCGCCTGTCCTTTGTTGATATCTTCCCTATCTGTGGTCATGATCGCTCCGCGTCCTGTTTGCCGTATAGTTCCCGGCCGTACAGTCCGGCCAGTAGCCGCGTTAAAACCGATGACAGGTAATAGACCGTAGGTATTGTACGCGTATAGGGCATGCGCGTCGGGCCGACCACCGCGATGGTGCCGGTGGCGTCCTCAGGCAGGCCGTAGCGGCTGATGACCACGCTGCAGTTCTGGACGACCTCGTTCTGGTTTTCCTTGCCGATGATGACCTGCACGCCCTGCCGTCCCAGCGTCTCCGGCACGATGACCTTTAGTAATCCACGACCCTCCACGAGCTCCATCAGGGAACTCATGCGGTCGCTCTGGGCGAACTCGGGCTGATTTAATATGAAATGCCAGCCGTCGAGGTACGGTTCCTGGTATTCCTGCCTGTCCTCGGCCTGCATAATCCCCACCAGGTAATCGGACGCCTGCTTCTCCAGTTGCGACTGCTGATCCAGTTTCGTGGCGGTGATTTGCGCCGCGGTCAGACCGTTATAGGCTGAATTCATCCTGCCGCTGGCAACGGACAGGGATGGTTGGGCGACCGGCTGGCTGAAGTTGACCAGCTTTTGTTTGACCTTAGCGCCGTCCAGGACGACGACGGCCAGTGCCTGGGTGCCGTGCACGGCGATAAGCTCCAGATGTTTGAGCTTGCAGTCTGTAGACCTGGGCAGGCTAACGACGGCCACATTCTGCACCAGCCGCGCCAGAAGAGTGGCGGTGAGGCTCACCCATGCCTCGACCTCCCGTTCCGCCTGGTGGAAAGTATGGCTGATCAGGTGCTGCTCCTCGAGCGGGAGCCTGAGTGCATCTATCGACTCGACATAATGGCGGTAGCCCCTGTCCGACGGTATACAGCCCGCCGATGTATGCGGCCGGATGAGGTAGCCCTCCTTTTCCAGGAAAGCCATCTCGTTGCGGATGGTAGCCGGGCTTACGCCGAGTTCGGCTTTGTCGGCAATGTCCTGCGAGGGCACTGCGGCCGCCTTCTCGATATACTGCCGGACGATATAGTTGAGTATTCTGCTGCTTCTTGGAGTGAGCATGTTATTCGTTAGCAGTCTCCTTACCCGACTGCTAACACATATAAATTTATCATTTTTGAGTGTTATTTGTCAAGAGATAAAACTCACATGAGCAAGTAAACCCTCGCCTTCTTAAACGCCCAGTACTGTTTTGACGCATATGCGCAGTTGCGCTATAATTTCGCGGGAGATTAAAGCCATGCCCGTGATCTGTATCACCAACCAGAAAGGCGGCGTCGGCAAGACGACCACCGCGGCGGCCTTCGCCCAGAGCCTCAGCGAGCACCGCAAGCGTGTGCTCCTGGTGGACTGGGACCCGCAGGGCAGCCTGACCGTCAGTTTCGGCTTCAACCCGGACAACCTGAAGCTTACGGTCTACGACGTCTTGACGACCGCCATCCGGAACAACGGTGGCTACTCTATCCGCGACGTCACCCTGAAGACCGATAACCCGCGCATTGACCTCGTCCCGGCGAATATCGAGCTTTCGCAGGCGCAGCTCGACCTCGTCAACGCCTTCACCCGCGAGCTGGTGCTGCGGGACATGCTCCAGCCGGTGCGGCGCGAATACGACTATGTCCTGGTCGACTGCCTGCCCAGCCTGGGACTGCTGACCATCAACGCCCTCTCCGCTGCCGACAGCGTCCTGATACCTCTCCAGTCGGATTTCCTGGCGATGAAGGGACTGGCTCTTTTATTAAGCACCATCATCCGCGTGCAGGAAAAGCTCAATCCCTCGCTGGAGATCCTGGGGATACTTTTTACCATGACCAACCCCCGCACGCTGCATAGCCGCGAGGTCATGGATGTCACCCGCCGGGCTTTCGGCGACCGCATTAAAGTGTTCGACACCACCATCCCCGTCAGTGTGCGTTTCAAGGAAGCGCCGGCCGCCGGGATGTCCATACTGACCTATGCCCCAAGCTCCGAGGGGGCGGAAGCCTACCGCAAGTTTACGGAAGAGGTGCTGCATGAAAAGAGTTAAGATAACCGAAGACCTCGCTTACCCCGCCGCCAAAGCCCTGGACCGTTTTACCGGCGGCAACCGGCCCGCCCCTGTAAAAGCCACTGAAACGGGGA
>DAIQQC010000073.1:4088-8311 GCA_036787005.1 Dehalococcoidales bacterium
CCATGATCAAGCTGTCCGTCTTCCTCAACCGCGAGGAGGATGCCTACCTCGAAGGGCTGGCTTCGACCGCCAAGTTCAGCGGCGGCAAGAAGCTCTCCAAGACAAGGCTCATCGAGATGATGGTGCGGGCCTTCCGGCGGACGGGCCTGGACGTGCGCGGCGTTAAGGACGACCAGGAGCTCCTCAACCGGGTTACCGCACAGCTAAACCTATCAAGAGATTGATCCGCCGCTTAAACAGGGTAAATTTCGATTCTACGCGCCATGGGAGCGGTTACAGCAGCGGGGCGGGTATTAATAATCAGGGTTACCCGACGATTATTCTGCCCTTCGGCTTATCCACCACGTCACCGATTACAGCCGCCTCGGCAACGCCCGCGGCGTGCAGGTTTTTCAGCAGGCCGGGAGCTTTAGCCCGGGGGACGGCGATCAGCAAGCCGCCGGATGTCTGGGGGTCGAAAAGAATGTCCTGTAGATATTGAGGAACGCCCGGAGCAAAATCCACCATGTCTTTACGGAAATCCCGGTTGCGCCCCAGCCCCCCGGCAACCATGCCCAGGTCGTAGTATTCTTTAGCTTCAGGGAATAAAGGAACAGTAGCAGAATTGATTATGAAGCCGACTTCCGTGCCCTCGACCATTTCACAGGCATGGCCGAGCAGCCCGAAGCCGGTGATGTCCTTGCAGGCGTTGGCGCTCGCGGCTGCCATTAACTCCGAAGCAGTCTTGTTAAGCGAGGTCATGGACTTAATAACGCGGGCGA
Source organism: Dehalococcoidales bacterium (assembly GCA_036787005.1). GTDB lineage: Bacteria > Chloroflexota > Dehalococcoidia > Dehalococcoidales > RBG-16-60-22 > JBFYTX01. The sequence goes on from DAIQQC010000073.1 coordinate 4,850, forward strand.
TGGCCGCTTTACCGGCCACGCCCCTCTTGATGGCCGTGCTGATGATGCCCGTGCCCAGCGGCTTGGTCAGGATGAGCCTATCGCCGGGGCGGGCGGTATGGCTGTGGACTACTTTGGCCGGGTGGACGGTGCCGGTCACCGCCAGGCCGTACTTGAGCTCCGGGTCGTCGACCGTATGGCCGCCCAGCAGGACTACATCCGCCTCGTGCATCATGGCGAGCCCGCCTTCGAGGACCTTATGCAGTATCGAAAAATTCATAGTGTCCTTCGGAAAGCAGACGATGTTGAGCGCGGTCAGCGGCCGGCCGCCCATGGCGTAGACGTCGCTCAGGGCGTTGGCAACGGCGATCCGCCCGAAGTCGAAGGGGTCGTCGACAATCGGCGTAAAAAAGTCGACCGTCTGCACCAGGGCGAGGTCGTCGTTGAGCTTAAAGACGCCGGCGTCCTCCGCCCGCTCCATCCCCGCGATGATATCGGGGTGCGAGCGGAACGGGAGGCCGGCCAAAGCTTTAGCGAGGTCCGCCGGACCTATCTTGCAGGCTCAACCCGCGCCATGGACGGTCTCAGTGAGACGGAGTGTTTTCTTGTCGGGCATCATAACCTCTTACATGGTATTGTACTACGGACGAAGAATATAACCAATAACCAAACATCAATTACCAAAATAATCTGGTGTTTAAGATTGATTACAGGCAGACCATGTCTGTGGTGAGCATCGACCCGATGGACTTGAGCATACGGGTGGGCTGGCCGACCTTCTGCTTTTCGGTGAGCTCGAAGAAATCGAGGCAGGTGCGGCAGGCCAGGATTTCGATGCCTTGTTCTTCCAGCGTCTTAAGATGGTTTAGCGCCCACGAGCCCTCGCAGACCAGCCGGACGCCGGTGTTCCAGAACACTAATGTCGCCGGCTTTTCCTTGCTCTCGCCGAGCAGCCGCAGGAAACTAGCCATGAGCAACTCACCGAGCTCGTCATTGCCCCTCCCCAGCGTCTCGGACTGTATCAATATCGTTTTAGATGGCATGTTTCACCCCTGCGTCTTCCTTGATGAATTAGTTTCGATAATATAGAATAGTCAGGAGAGATCATAACATAAGCAAAAGCTTGGCGCAAGATAAAGATTATTTATATTAAGCCACGAAGCATGAACATCGAGCAGCTTTATACCTTCCAGGAAGTGGCGCGGCTCGGCAGCTTTTCCGAGGTGGCGAAAAAGCTCGGCATCAGCCAGCCGGCGGTGTCCTTCCAGATACAGAAGCTGGAGCAGGAGCTCGGCATCAGGATCATCGACCGCTCCCAGCGGGCGGTGACGCTGACCGCCGCAGGCAAGCGGCTGCTCTTCTTCGCGGAAACGGTGGACATGGAGCGCGAGCATCTCAAGTACGACCTGGAGCAGCTGCGCGACGAGGTCGCCGGCGACCTGCTGATCAGCGCCAGCACCATCCCCGGGGAATATCTGCTGCCGCCCCTCCTGGCGAAATTCAAACAGCAGCACCCCGCCGTGAAGATACAGGTGGATGTGTCCGACTCCCTGGCGGTCATCGAGCGCGTCGGCAGCAATACCGCCGAGATCGGGTTTTGCGGCACCCCGCCGGAAGGACGCGACCTGGAGTTTTTCCGCATCGCCGGCGACGAGATCGTGCTTATCGTCCCGCCGGAGCACCCCTTCGTTAAAAAAGGAGAAGTGGACCCGGCCGAGCTCGCCGGAGAGCCTTTCATCTTCCGCGAGCCCACCTCGGGCACCCAGCGCAGCCTGCAGAGCCTGCTGGCTAAAGAGGGGGTGGATATCCGGAAATGGATGCCGCACCTGGTGCTGGGCAGCACCCAGGCGGTCATGCTGGCGGTGGCAGCCGGCGCCGGCGTCGCATTTATCTCCGATCTGGCGGTGAAAAGCCTGGCGCCGGACCGGGTTGTGCCGGTAGGAGTGCGCGGCCTGAAGCTGGAGCGCGACTTTTTCTGCGTCTATAGAAAAGAGAGGATCGTCTCGCGACTGCACCGCGAGTTCATAGAATTCATTAAGATTGAGGCCGCCCGCGATGACAACTGAAAACAGCCTGCCCGGTATCGAAAGCCTGCGGCTGACGATAAAAGGCCGCCATATCCACTGCCTGAAAGCCGGCAGCGGCCCGCCGGTGGTGCTGGTGCACGGCGGCGCGTCCGACTCCCGTGACTGGCTGGATACTATGGCCTCCCTGTCCGGGCGCTATACTTTTTATGCCCCCGACCTCATCGGCTTCGGGCAGAGCGATAGAGATAGTAAAGGCTATTGCCTGCCGGACTTCTCCGATTTCCTGCTGGGGCTCATCGAGGAGCTGCGGCTGGACCGGCCGGCGCTGGTGGGGCATTCCTTCGGCGGCCGGGTGTGCCTGGACGCGGCGCTGAAAGGCCCCGACCGGGTGGGCCGTCTCGTCATCGCGGATTCTTCCGGGCTGGGGCGGATGAGCTGGCTGGGGAGTTTCCTGTTCACGTTTTTCTGGGGGCTGCGTAAAGTATTGCGCCGGCAGCAGCCTTTCCCCAGGTTCCTGGCGAAGGAAGGGGTCGACTATAATAACGTTAGCGACGCGACGCTGCGCGGTCTCAAGACGCCGACCCTTATCATCTGGAAGCGCTGCGACCCCTATATGCCGCTGAGGATTGCCCGCCGCGCCGGGCGGCTGATACCTGGCGCGAAGCTGGTGGTGCTGCCGGGCTACGGCCACGCCCCGAACAAAGCAGACCGCGAAGTGTTTAATAAAATCCTGGTGGATTTCCTCGATAGCAAGTAAAAGCCGAAGCGGGACAGGCGAGGTTTAAACGGCGAGGACGACGACCTCGGTGGTCAGGGGCAAGCTGTTGCGGGAGATGGTGAGCTTGGGGCGCGGCTCCACCAGGGTCTTGCCCATCTCCTTCAGGAAGTTTTCCACCGGCTCCAGGTCCGGACTGCCTTTTTCCGTCTTGTAATGCATCGGGACGACCACCTTCGGTTCGAGCTTGCGAATGACCTCGGCGGCCATGGCCGCGTTGATGGTATTAACCCCGCCCACCGGCAGCAGCAGGATATCCACGTTGCCGATTTCCTCCGCCTGCTCGTCGTTCAGCGCGTGGCCGAGGTCGCCCAGGTGGAGCACGTTGACGCCGTCGATCTCCATGAGGTAGATAGTGTTCTTGCCGCGCGACTGCCCTTTAACGGAGTCGTGGTAAGTGCTGACGCCCAGTATCAGGACGCCGCTGATCTCATACTCGCCGGGGCCTTTGACCAGGCGGTGCTCGCTGCCGATGCCCTGGTCGTAAGAATGGGAGGGGTGCTGGTGGCTGACGGTGACGATGTCCGCCGTCTGCTTGCCCAGGGTATAGCCCAGGCCGGGCGGAAAGGGATCGGTGATGATGACGGCCTGACTGCCCCGGATACGGAAGCAGGACAGGCCTAACCAGGTGATATCCACGTTTATATTCTAGTATATATAGCTTCGCGGGTCAAGGAACGC
>DAIQQC010000003.1:0-1763 GCA_036787005.1 Dehalococcoidales bacterium
CAGTATCGTCTGCGCTGGGGCGTTTCACTTCCGTGTTCGGGATGGGAACGGGTGGTGCCACCCCGCTCTAACCACCAGGAGGCTAGTTCAGAGCCTTTGTTCAGTTGTTAACGACCTGCTTGGAAATACATTCTCATTCTAGCACAACCCCCGCGATAAGAAAAGGGGCAAATCTAAATATTTCGTATGAAGGACGTAAAATTTCATTTATATCCGCCCTTGACAAGGTTAGAGACAAGTGATAGCTTATGGGAGGACTTTTTCCCGCGTCGCGTCCGCTCATATCTTTGTATCGGAGCTAATATATAATTCACCTGGAATAACTGCGAGGTGATAATATGGGTATTGAACTGGTCCACATCGGGTTCGGTAATATTCTGGCCATTAGCCGGGCCATCGCGATAGCCTCCCCTAACTCCGCCCCCACCAAGCGTACCATCCACGAAGGGAGAAGCAGCGGCAAGGTCATCGACATGACCAGCGGCCGGCGGACCAAGTCGGTGATCTTCACCGATAGCGGCCATATCATCCTGGCCGCCCTCGCCCCGGAGACCATTGCCAACCGCTTCCAGACCGCCCGCCCGGGCGATTCTGCCAAACCCGAACAGGATGACAATAACGATGAGTCTTGAGAACTCCTCGCCCCTCGCTCCCCCGCCCCTGCCTCTGCTGGTAGTCCTCTCCGGCCTCTCGGGCGCCGGCAAGGATGCGGTCCTGGCCGGCCTGAGGCTTTCGGACATCCCGCTTCACATCAGCATCTCCGCCACCACCCGCCCCCGCCGCGCCGGCGAGAAGGACGGCTTTGACTATCATTTTGTTACCACGGCCCGGTTCCAGGAGCTCATCGACCGGGGTGAGTTGCTGGAGTGGGCCAATGTCTACGGCAACTACTACGGCATACCTGCGGAGCCGGTCCGGCGGGCGCTGCAAGCCGGCAAGGACGTCATCGTTAAGATAGACGTCCAGGGCGCCGCCACCATCAAGAAAATCCTCCCCGGAGCAGTGTTCATCTTCATGGTCACGCCCTATATGGAAGAGCTGGAGAAACGACTCAAGCAGCGGCGTACGGAGACTTCTGATACCCTGGAATTGAGATTAAAGACCGCCGCCGAAGAGATGCGCCACCTGCCCATGTTCGACTACGTAGTGGTGAACCATCCCGGTGAGATCAACCAGGCCGTCGCGGACATCGTCGCGATTATCAAGGCGGAAAAATGCCGCATCGCCCGTAGAGAGCTGTCTGTCTAAGGGACATGGGCATTAACATGAAGCTGACGATCCGGCCGGCGACCCTGGATGACCTGCGGGCTGTAACTGATATCTATAATCAAGCGGTGCTCCATACCAACACCACCTTCGATATTGGTCCTAAGACCCTCAAACAGCGGAAAACCTGGTTCTCCCGCCACGACTCCCGGCACCCTGTACTGGTAGCTCAGCGTGATAACCGTATCGTCGGCTGGGCGTCTTTGAGCCCCTGGTCGGAGCTGCCTGCCTATGACGATACGGCGGAAATTTCTATGTACATCAGGGAAGACTGCCGCGGCCAGGGCATCGGGCGGGAGTTGACCGGGGCGATTCTCAAAGCTGGTAAGGAAGCGGGGCTCCACACGGTCATCTCCTGCATCACGGAGGGTAACGCGGCCAGCCTGCACCTGGGGAAAGAGCTGGGTTTCCGGCGTATCGGTGTCATCAAAGAGGCGGGGCGCAAATTTGGCAAAGTGCTGGATGTTTACCTAAACCAGATAATGTTAAACCCGCGG